>JABCYV010000264.1 GCA_013290025.1 Acidobacteriota bacterium | reverse complement strand
ATCCAACCCCACGAACAAAAAGATCGTAGGTGGTCCCAACAGTCCCTTTGGTTTCCACAGTTACTCGGGTGTTGGCGACGACACGGATGGGGAACGCGATGCCCTGGGGCAATCCGTTGTTGAGCAGTGCAAGGCTTTGCGATTGTGGGCCTTGCTCGTCGGTCCAGCGAAGAGTAGCAGTGATGTTCCCCATCACGGTGGTCGGCTGGTTGATGTACAAGGACATCAAATAGCTGCCGCCGGTGGTGGGCGGTGCCATGACACGGGTGGCCGAGAAGACCGTTGTCCGGTTTACAAAGTCCTTCGCGATGTCGGTAAGGCGTGCGGTCGCGTTCAGCGGCGCAGCCAGAAGCATTGTGATGGCAAGCAAACGTCTCCATTTCATGTCTAACTCCTAGTTCCAGAAGCCCACGCCAGCGACAAAAGGTTGTAGCTGCCGCTGACGGTTCCAGTGGTTGCGACGGTGAGGCTGGTGTTTGCCTTGAGGCGAACGGCGAAGCAGGCCGATCCGCCTAAGACCGGGAACGTCTGCTGGTTGCCGTTTTCGTCTGTCCATCCGATTGTGGCGGCGACTGTGCCTCCGGCCGACTGGTCGAGGTAAACGGTGACCAGATAGCTCCCGTCTGCGGTAGGGGCGGTCATTACGCTGGTTGGAGCGAAGGTTGCAGTTTGGTTGAGAAAGTCCTGCCGGACTTCGGTGAGCGACGCACTAGCTGTCGCCAGCAGCACCAACAATAGGATTAGGGAGGCGAATGATTTTCGGGCCACGGACTTTTTCCTTTCTCGTTCTTGAAGGCTGAGGGCATGTTATGCAGAGATCTTTCGGTGGGAAAGGTTGCGCGTCACACGGGAGGAGAAATTGGTGCCGAAGTGGGATTTGGCGGGACGAGTAGTGCCCCCCGTTTGGATCTGGGAACCTCACGCAAGATCCCCCGCGAAGCTCGGGATGACGCCGGTTATGGTCGAAAGACAGCCGCGACCTCGGCGAGGCGAAGGCGAAGCTTTTACGAAAGTCTCGTGCTAGAATATCCTGATGTCCTCCCTTCCCTCCTCTCTCGGGTGGGCTCATCCTCTGGTCAGGGAGTGGTTTGTCCAGCGCTTTGGGTCTCCGACCGAGCCTCAGGAGCAGGGCTGGCCGCACATTCTGGCTGGCCACACTACCCTGATTTCCGCGCCCACTGGCTCCGGCAAAACTCTAGCGGCATTTCTTACCTGTATTGACCGGTTGGTGCGGAAAGCGCTGGCGGGAGACTTGCGCGATCGCACCGAAGTGCTCTATGTCTCCCCGCTGAAGGCGCTCGGCAACGACATTCAGAAAAACCTCGAAGTGCCGCTAGGCGAGATTCTGCAGATGGCAGGCGAGCGCGGGTTGCTGATGCCAGAGATTCGCACCGCGGTCCGCACTGGTGACACGCTCATGCACGAGCGTCGCGCCATGCTGAAGCGCCCGCCCCATATTCTGGTGACCACGCCAGAGTCGCTTTACATTCTTCTAACCGCTGAGCGAAGTCGGGCAATTCTGCGCGATGTCGAAACCGTGATCGTGGATGAGATCCACGCCGTGGCTGATGATAAGCGCGGGGCTCATTTGGCGCTATCGCTGGAACGGTTGCAGGCTTTGACCCACCGTCCGCCGATCCGCATCGGGCTTTCAGCAACCCAGAAACCAATCGAAGAAATTGCTCACTTCCTGACCGGCAATGGGCGTCCGGATCCGGTTGTCGTGAATATCGGTCACAAACGAAACCTGGATCTCGCGGTCGAAGTTCCAGCCAGCCCACTTGGCCCCATCGCGACCAATGAGATGTGGGAGGAGATTTACAACCGGCTGGTGGAGTTGATCGAGCAGCATCGCTCGACGCTGATTTTTGTGAACACGCGACGGCTGGCGGAACGGGTATCGCACCACCTTGCCGAGCGAATTGGCGAAAATAACGTCGCCGCCCACCACGGCAGCCTGTCCCGGAAGCTGCGTCTCGCAGCGGAAAGCAAGCTGAAGGATGGCAAGATCAAAGTATTGGTCGCCACGGCTTCCCTGGAGTTGGGAATTGACATCGGCACGGTGGATTTGGTGGCGCAAATTAGTTCGCCGAGAGCCATCGCGACCGCACTGCAGCGAGTGGGGCGCTCGGGGCACTGGCGAGGGGCGGTTCCTAAAGGACGCTTCTTCGCGACCACTCGCGACGAACTGCTGGAATGCGCCGCCCTGGTGCGAGCCATCAGGCAGGGTGACTTGGATCGCATCATGATCCCCGATGCACCGCTGGATATTCTGTCGCAGCAAATTGTCGCGGCCTGTGCGGCCGAGAGTGGCAGTACTCGCGTGGCGCGGGTGGCCCGCCCGCGGACACCGGAAGCTGTGCTGGAACTTGAGGACGCAAAAGCCGAGCTTCAGGACCGTGTAAGCCAAACCGCTGTCGCTCTCGATACGCGGGCAGGGCGCCCGCGCCAGACAGCCGGTCCCACAACCCACACTACTGAAGACGATTCGGGCGGCTGGGACGAAGATGAACTGTTCGCGCTGGTGAAGCGGGCTTATCCCTATCGCAATCTGTCGCGCGAAATCTACGAGGCTGTTCTTGAAATGCTTTCTGAGGGGATTGCTGCCAGGCGTGGACGCTACGGCGCTTACATCCATCGGGATCGCGTAAATCACAAATTGCGGGCGCGACGTGGCAGCCGTTTGGCGGCGATCACGAGCGGGGGCGCCATCCCGGAGACTGCGCTTTTCACTGTGGTTGCCGAACCTGAAGGCATCGTCATTGGCACGCTCGATGAGGACTTTGCGGTAGAAAGCAATGCCGGCGACATCATGCTGCTGGGCAACAGCTCCTGGCGAATTCGCCGGGTGGAGAGCAAGTCAGGGCGCGTGCTGGTGGAAGATGCGCACGGAGCCCCGCCGACTGTTCCCTTCTGGCTGGGTGAGGCTCCGGCTCGGACGCAGGAACTTTCCTTACACTTGGGGAACCTCCGGAAGCAGATCAGCGACAAGCTGGAAAACATCTTCCCGGTTGGAGTTTCGCAGAATCAATCCGAAGTCGCTGAGACTGTTGCCTGGTTGAAAGAAGAATGCGGCCTGGATGAATCAGGCGCTGAGCAAGCGATCGAATACATCCTGCAAGGACGAGCCGTGCTCGGCGCGGTACCGACGCAAGACACGATCATCGCCGAGCGATTCTTTGACGAAGGCGGCGGGATGCAACTGGTCATCCACGCGCCTTTCGGCGGGCGCATCAACAAGGCTTGGGGACTGGCGTTGCGCAAGCGATTTTGCCGCAGTTTCAATTTTGAATTGCAGGCCGCAGCCACGGACAACGGACTCAACATCGCGCTGGCTGAGCAGCACAGCTTTCCGCTGGCGGACGTCTTCCATTTTCTGAATGCGGAAACTGTCCAGCCTATCCTGGAGCAGGCAGCCTTGGCCTCTCCTATTTTCGGTACCCGCTGGCGATGGGATGCGAATCGGTCGTTGGCATTGCTCCGTTTCCAGAGTGGCAAGAAGGTTCCGCCGCAGATTCAACGCATGCGGTCTGATGATCTGTTGGCTTCGGTTTTTCCCGATGTGGCAGCCTGTCAGGAAAACATTGCCGGTGATATCCAGATTCCCGACCATCCGCTGGTGAAGGAGGTCATGAAGGACGTACTTACGGAAGCCATGGATCTGGATGGACTGAAAGATCTGCTCCGAGGCATGGCCGAAGGACGCATCCGCTGCCTAGCCGTAGATACGCCCGTGCCGTCACAGTTCTCGCATGAAATCTTGAATGCGAACCCGTACGCCTACCTTGACGACGCGCCGCTGGAGGAGAGACGGGCGCGCGCGGTGGAGATGCGCCGGATTCTGCCGGAGTCTGTACTTGAGGAGGTTGGCAAGCTTGATCAGGCGGCGATTGCGCAAGTTCGCGAAGAGGCTTGGCCGGATGTGCGCGATGCCGATGAGTTGCATGATGTGCTGCACACGCTGATTGCTTTGCCAGAGGACATGCTCAACTGGACAGCCGAGGGCGGCTGTCCCCACGTAAGCCGTAGTCTGATCGAATGGCAGGGATTTTTCGAGAGGCTGCTCGAACAGGGCCGCGCCACTCGGGTAGAGCACGCCGGCACACGTTACTGGGTGGCGGCGGAGCGTGCCAAGGCTTTCCTGCTTCTGTTTCCTGCAGCCGCCTTTGAACAGAATGTGGCGGAAGTCGCGGCCGCCGTTCCCTCTCACGATGATGCCCTGCTCACTCTTGTCAGCGGCTGGATGACACATCTGGGGCCTGTCACGGCGAAGCAGCTGGCATCGTTACTTGGACTTCCCTCTTCTGAAATCGAAAAGGCGCTGCTGCGCATGGAAGCGGGTGGCACGGTGCTGCGGGGGAAGTTCACGGAGCACACCCCGCGGGCGGGGGCGCCCGCGCCGCCCGAACTCGCCCCACACGAAATGGAATGGTGTGAAAGGCGGCTGTTAGCGCGCATTCATCGGCTGACCGTGGCCACGCTCCGCAAGCAGATCGAGCCAGTCACAGCCGCGCAGTTCATGCGCTGGTTGCTGCGCTGGCAGCACATTGCGCCTGGAACGCAGGTCCAAGGCGAACGTGCCACACTCGATGTCCTACGACAGTTGCAAGGGTTCGAAATCCCCGCCAATGCCTGGGAGCGGCAGATTCTGGGCCGGCGCATTGCGAACTATGATTCCAAATGGCTTGATCAGCTTTGCCTGACGGGCGCGGTGGGCTGGGGACGCTTGTCTCCCCATCCGGCGACGCTCGAGGATTCAGCTGCTGGAAAACGTCGAGTAATTCCAACCAGCGTGGCCCCGATCACATTCTTCGTACGCGAGGAATCCGATTGGATGAGTCCGCACAACCCTGTAACGGAACAACCGGAGGTGCGTGGGCTAAGTGAGGCAGCGCGGCGGGTGTTGGAGTTTCTGCGCCAGCGCGGCGCTTCATTCTTTGCTGATATTGTCCGCGGGACGGGAAAGTTGAAGTCCGAAGTGGAAACGGCGCTATGGGAATTGGTCGCAGGCGGACTGGTCACGGCCGACGGCTTCGACAATCTGCGTTCTCTCATTGATCCCAAGCGGCGGGCTGGGCAAGGCAGCGGCCGTAGCGCGCGTCCACGACACAGCACTGGACGATGGGCGCTGCTTTACACTGACCAAGCGGTCGAGCGCAATCGCGCGGTGGAGGCCACCTGCTGGATGTTGCTTAAGCGCTACGGAGTAGTCTTCCGCGATTTGCTCCCACGAGAGACTAACCTACCCAAGTGGCGTGAACTGCAGATGGCATTCCGGCGCCTCGAGGATCGCGGTGAAATTCGGGGCGGCCGTTTCGTAGATGGCTTCCTCGGCGAGCAGTTCGCTCTATCAGTAGCGGTGGAATCACTCCGAGCGACACGCAATTTGCAGGTTACGGGAGAAGTAGTCGCAGTCTCCGCCGCGGATCCCATGAATCTGGTCGGAATTCTCATACCCGGCGATCGCGTTCCAGCAATCTCAGGAAAGAGCGTGCAGTTCCGCGACGGAGTCGGTGTGCCACAAGTTGAGCCGCTGCCCAGCCTGCTCGCCGCCAGTGGCTAGCGGAAAAAAGATCTTTTTTGCAACCTCAGGCGCCAAAGCGCACACGCATTTTGAGTCCAGCGGCACGGCTGAAGCCGTGCCCTTCCCAGGATCGCGCAAGTCCGGGATCCGAAAATTAAATCGGGAACCCGATGAGGGGTCCCTCGGGTTCCCGATGAGCACTGCCTAGCGAAATATCTGAAAGCGCTTCCCCCGTCGCTTTTGCCAGGCTAGTCGTCGATATTCTGTAGAGCACGCCTGTAACCATCACTCGGGCTGGTTGTCAAGAAGCTAGTCTCTCCTTTAACGTATTGATTTCTCGGAAGGTCCGGCCACATGGGCACAATGCATGACAAACACACCATCCCGCGGAAGGACTATCCGATCGGATAGCCGTCTATCCGTTTTGATAGTGGTACGGGCTGATTAGCGATATGCTTACTCCGAGAGAAGGGTTGTTAAACCACTCCGGGCTCAGGCAGGAGCTCTAAGTGAACCCAAGGCTTCAGGTAGTCGCGGGACCTTTGAAGGATTCGATTTTTGCGCTTCCCGAGGGCAAGCTTCCCGTCGGACGCGACCCATCCAATCTGCTCTCCATCAGCGATCCTTCC
>JABCYV010000263.1 GCA_013290025.1 Acidobacteriota bacterium | reverse complement strand
TCCTTCCGTAATATGGACGGGTCCCCAGAAATGTTGGAGAGTGGGTGTGCGCACCTCTACTCACGTATCTTAGTTGTTAACAGCAGCAAGCGTCAACGCGGGTAAAGTGGGGTCGCGCGGCGTGATCCATGCTGATCACGCAAAACAATTCCGGATTTGCGGCTGCGGCATCTACCGGCAAGGGGCCGAACTTGGGCGGGTTACTAGTTGCTTTCGTCGTTTTTCTTACTTCTCTCACGAGCGTAGTTCTGGGTATTGTCGCCGCGTACGGTGTCGTCAACGCCATCCTTAACGTTTTTGCCTATCAATCCCGCGAACGTCTGCAGCGAAGCCCCGTCCTCATTCCCAGCCAAACCGGCGCCAGCGGGGACTGAGGTTCCGACTCCAGGTATCGGGTTCGCGCTTTCCGCTGGGTAGCTTGACGTAACAGGTGGAGGCGCGTTGCACAAACCCCTCATCACGCGGCTACAAATCAGGTCGTGGCTGGTTTCCTTTCGTCTCAACGTAACTGATTCCTCCGCTCGGACCAACCAGTGCGAAATCACCGTTGATTGCGCGCAACGCCCTTAGGTGAGCATGGCTCATCGCGAACTGCTGAAATGCAATCTGTTCCTACGCCAGTTGGAGAGGCGGATCGAGGGAATCCATCGTGACCGCGTAGAGCATTTTTCGAGACCGGCAGAGTCCGATCTGTCCGTCTGAGAATTTCCTTTGCCAGCCGGTCCTCACGTTCGCGATTGACCAAACTCTGGATAGCAACCCTGGTGGCCCAAACCACAAATTTCATCTCACTCCACTGCCGGAGGTACAAGGTGATCTTACCCTGCTTGTCGATTCCGTATCCCTCGTCTTGCTCTCCAAGCACTAAAGTCAACGGATACTCAATATCCGAGAAATTGCGGACGTGAAATTCTTTTGCGACCACCCGGCAGGTTTCTGTCAGCAGGACTTTGGCCCTCTCCTGAGGCACATCTAGGTGCTTCGGGTTAGCGATCGTGAGTTGGGCTAAGCTAGAGGAAGTCGTCAGAAGCGGAAGCAGGAGCAGGGAGGACAGACGCGTCATAATCCCCGACCTCCAACTTGTGGCCATGCATCGGCGGCGTCCGGCTTTCATGGCTCTAGTACAGAAATGTTCCCGCTTCGGCCTCTCAAGTTCCTTCGTTGGGTTGTGCTATCGACTGCCGCTCTTTCGAAGGGCTCGGAAGCCGCGTCTTGCAATAGGTTCGCTGGACTGGTTCTGTTGGTCAACCGGTCTATGGCTGAAGTTTGGCTGAACCCGGAAAGCGTTTTGCTATCTGAGAGTTCGAGGCGGCCCTGACCCCGAAAAAGATATGAAGGTGGTGTGAGCCTGCTATACTTTGCGGCACGTTCGGGGAGGCTGCAGAGTGGCGGCTCCTTCCAATGGGCGCTCTCGGGTAGGTTTTGGCCTGTTCGAGGCCGACCTCTCCTCAGGTGAACTGTACAAAAGCGGGCACAGAGTACGTTTACAAGATAAGCCTTTTCGCCTCCTGTCGATGCTGCTCGAGCGACCAGGAGAGATAGTCACTCGTGAACAGGTCCGGAAAAAGCTGTGGCCGGATGGGACTTTTGTCGACTTCGATGAAGGTCTGGATACGGCGATCAAGAAGCTTCGCAACGCGCTAGATGACTCCGCCCGGAATCCCAGTTTCATTGAGACCATACCCCGCCGAGGCTACCGCTTCATCGCCCCTATCGCCAGCCAGGGTTCGCCGGAACCCCCAGTCGCTGGCGCCAGCACCCCTGTTTCTTCCGAGGCAGGCTCTCCGACCGGTCAGGTTGCCGAAGCCCGGCAGAGTCACTGGTCAGTACAAAAAACCGTAGCAGGGCTCGGCGCAGTCGCGGGAGTGTCACTTCTGCTGTTTATATTTGGAACCAAGCACAACCACGGCAACCTGGAGATCATACCCTTGGCCACGCCCCCTGGATGGGTACGCCACCCAAGTTTTTCGCCGGATGGAAACGAGATTACATTCGATTATACGGACGAGGATTCCCACAATTCGGACATTTACATCCAGGATCTCGGTGACGACAAGATGCTTCGTTTGACGACACCGCCGGGGGCGTCATTTTGCCCCAGTTGGTCTCCCGATGGTCAGAAAATCGCCTACGCGCACTACCTTGAACCGGTTTCGGGAAATCCTGAAAGAACGATCATGTTGATGACTCAGCTGGGAGGATCCAAACGCATCATTCGTCGGCTTTCACCTGAGAATGGCTCTTGCAGGGTGTCATGGTCTCCGCATGGGGAGTTACTGGGTTACGCGGACAAGCCCCCCGGTGAGACAATCGGCATTTTCTTGATGTCAACCCTCAACTCGGATAGCTGGAGGCTGACAACTGCGCCCGAAAATACGCTGGAGGCTTCTCCCGCTTTTTCCCCGGATGGAAAGCAGATCGCCTTCCTACGCGTCACCACGATGTCTACCGGTGATATCTATGTCGTTTCAACCTCGGGAGGTGAACCCCGAAGGCTCACATTCTTAAATGACGACGTAGACGATCCTATTTGGACATCTGATGGACGCAGTATTATTTTCACGGTTAAAGGACCGGCGAGTGGCGGGGGCAGCCTGCATTTGGTGTCCTTGAACGGCGGTGAGCCCGAACGGCTAACGATTCCTGACTCGAGCGTCTCGTCTCCGACAACTTCCCGGAGCGGTGACAGGCTGGCATACGAGAAAGCAATCTTCAGTATGACCATTTGGAAGCTCACAATTCCTGACTCCAGCGAACATGCCACGAAGTTGATTGGCTCCACGCGAACCGATAGTGATCCAGCCTTCTCTCCAGATGGAAAGCAAATCGCATTCGACTCGACCCGAGACGGCACGGAAGCAATCTGGCTCTGCAATGCCGACGGTACGAACCCGATCAAGCTCGCGACAGTGCACCAAGGCGGAACGCCATCATGGGCTCCGGATGGGACTCAGATCGCCTTTGATGACCGTCGCAGCGGGCGCAGCCATATCTATCTGATCAACGTGCATGACGGCAGCATACAGCGGGTTAGCGAAGGTGACTTCGATGACGAAGTGCCCCGGTGGTCAGCAGATGGGAAGTGGATCTACCTTGCTTCGAATCGCACGGGAAGGTATGAGATATGGAAAACGTCTGTCCCATCAGAAAAAAAGGTGGTTCAAATCACGCGGAATGGGGGACTCTTTCCTTCGGAATCACCCGACGGCAGGTTTGTTTATTACAACAAACCAGCAATTCCGTATCTTGACAGCGAAGCTCGCGGCGTATGGAGGATGCGTCTAACGGGAGGCGCGGAGGAACTCATGATCCGCGATCCGGACAGGCTCTGGCAGGTCAGGCCTGAGGGCATCTACTTTACCGACAATAGCGCCAAAAACGATCCGGTGCTCAAGCTGTTTGCACTGGAAACGCGGACGACAAAAGTAGTGGGCCATCTAAATAAGGAAGCAACGAATAAAGGAGGGCATAACCTGGAGATTTCCCCGGATCGACACACGGCATTATATGGGCGGGTTGATGCCGCAAACGGTGAACTTGTGTTAGTAAAGGGAGGCTCCTGGTGATTGGCGGGCGTTCGCTTCATACTTCAAGTATCCGATTGGTTTGACCCGGCGTTGAGGGATAGCGGGCGATTTTCAGCGGATTGTTGATGCAATCACGACCGGGCGGTCAGTTAGACGGAGATTTTTCAACGGCTAGCTGCGGGTTGTTATCGTGCTAAGCAGCCCGCCGTTACTGCGGCTGCGGGGGCTGCGTCCGTGGAATGGGAAGAGTCTGCGGCTGGCCGGGCTGCTGCTGTTGTTGCTGCTGGATTTGTTGCTGGCGTTGCAGTTCCTGCAAAAGCTGTTCCGGAGTCTTGATGGCGGGCTGACCATTGGGCTGATTCGCCTGCGGTTCATCTGCCTGGTTCGCCTGATCAGCCTGGTTATCGGCGTCGGTTGCCTCTTCGGCGGGATCTTCGCCCTGCATCTCCTCCGGCACCTCCGCAGCTTGTTGAAGAATTGCTTGCCCTGGCGGATTTCCTGCCTGCTTGGCGGCGTCGGAGCCATCAACCGGTGCACTCCCGGCTTTCGATGTGAGAATGATCTTTTCCACCTGGGCAGGGTCCGTCACCGATCCCAGCAGTACATAGTTGAAGTGCGATCCATTTAATAGCGATGCCAGCACGTCACGCGCCGGTCCCGGCCCCAGTTTGACCACCACGCGTTCGGGGGCGTTGCCCGGGACCTCCACTGAAGCCCCGGTTTGCGCTCGCACTGCGCGGAGGATGTCTCCCAGCGTGGAGTTCGGCGCGACGATAGTCAATTGACCGTTATGAAACGAAACTTGTGGTGCGGATGCGGGCATCTGCTCCAGAGTGAGCGGCGCCGGCGGATCTGCCGCTGGTTGCGGCGTTGGCGCTGGTGTGGGCTGCTCCTGCTTAACCAAGTGCTTCCGTGTCGACTGCTGTTCGACAGCGTAAGCGGATCCAGCCATCGCCAGGCAAACCACGCCTCCCAGGAGCATGGACACAAATTTTTCGCTACGACTTGACATTAAAACCTACGCCCGAGATTCTGCTGCCCTTAAGTTTGATGCGCGAGTCCGATGTGCTGGCTAGCCTTGTGGAAATTGTAGCATCGGACTGCGGCCCTCAAGCAGTGATGTTTGTCGCAATCGCCGTTCTCTTTGCGAACTGTGCGAATTTCCCTTGCGCCCTTTGCGGCTAGAAGCTTTTGATCTGATTCTTTTGCGAGCTTTGCGGGTTTCTTTGCGCTCTTTGCGGTTAAACGCTCTTGATCCGACTACTGCTTAGGCGCGTAGTAGCCGCGGCGGGCACGAACCTGGAGGTCTTTCTTTACGGCAGTGATCTCAATGGACCGGTAGCGGCCATCCGCGTCGAAGTCAGCAGGCCGGTAGGAGACCACATATTGACTGCGCAGCTCGTCTTGAATGGCCGCAAACGAGTTCTTGATGTCCTTCATCTTGTAAGGGAAAAATGCGCGTCCGCCGGTGGCGTCGGCCAGTTGCTCTAGAGCTTTATCGCCGCGCAGAATCAGCCCGCTGTCGTCGGTTGAAATCGCATAAATCATCACTTCCGCGCGTTGTGCCATTTCAATTGCCTGCGCTCGAGTGTATTCGCTCTGGTTGTCCTCGCCATCGCTCACCACAATAATGGCGCGGCGCACCGGATGGTCTGACTTGTCCTTGATCAGCTTGTCGTGGCAGGCGCGGTAGATGGCATCGTAAAGCGCTGTCCCTCCGCCATCGCGCAGACTGCGGACTCCCGTTTCCAGCAGTCGAACGTTGTCCGTGAAGTCCTGCGTTACCTGACTGTGGCTGCTGAATCCCATCACAAAAGCCCGGTCAAACTTCGGACGCACCGTGCTCTGCAGGAAACTGACGGTCGCCTCCTGCTCGAAGTCAAAGCGCCCGCGCACCGAACCACTGGTGTCAACTAGCACTCCCAGTTCGAGCGGCAGATCGACTTCACGGCGAAAATTTACGATGGCTTGCGGCGGCTTGTGGTCATCGAGAATGGTAAAGTCGCGCTGATTCAAGTCGCGCACGAATTTGCCGTGCCGGTCCGTGGCGGTAAACAGCACGTTCACCTCGGACACGCGCTTCCTAATAGTGAGGACGGAATCGTTCTGATCGGTGTCAGCGCTCGGGGAAACGGTGGGAAGGGCTAAACCGGACGTCGCAACGTAGGGTGTGGGCGTCTGTGCCAGCAACGTAGTCGCGGCCAGAAGCACTGCCAGATAAAAATGCCATCGCGTGTACTTCATGCCTAACCAGTCCAAATTTTTCACGCCCAACCACGGCCAGCGGCTTTCCTTATCTATTAGATGCACGTAGCGGGCCGAAATCCGCACAGAGAGCCGCATTTACTGCTCAGACTGTACGAGAGACTACAGTGAATGCCAAGTTACAGAAGGAGCACACGTTTGGTCATACAATCAAATACTTTTTCTTCTGTCAGTTAGGGGAACCAGGGCAAGTTCTTGCACTCGATCTGGGCGCTGCTCGTGGCGCAGGGTTTTCCCAATCTCTAGGCGAGAAGGCTTTCGGAACCCTTGGGTGCCCCTTCCTTGACGTTCTTTGTCAAGGGTGGGACCGAAACTCGCGCCTCCACTTGGCCAGCCCGTGCAATCTGCCATGGCGTCGGCGAAGATTATGATCAGAACAGAACTGGCGCGGCATAATACCCTCTAACTATTTACATGACAAAGACAGCTTCCCCGACTCTGGTTCGTTGCGGCTGGGCGACCAACCCGCTCTCCATTCGCTACCACGACAAAGAATGGGGCGTGCCCGCGCACGACGATCGCACTCTCTTTGAATTTCT
>JABCYV010000262.1 GCA_013290025.1 Acidobacteriota bacterium | reverse complement strand
GGGCCCGATAATCAAACTGTTACCGTGCAATTCGATGGTGCCTTCGACCTGGCCATCGACGTAAAGGTCCTCGCTGCCGGACAGCTCTCCCTTGATAACAACCGACCGGCCTAGGTGCGCAAACTCCGCCGTTTTAGGCGTGTCCATGGTGTCAGCCTCCTGGAGCATGATTTTCCGCGGGGCGCAAACGGGAATACCGAGATTCTAAATCATCCTGCGCCCGAAGCGGTCAGAGAAAAGAGACTAATTCATCTCGTCGGCGGGCTGCTACTGCAGACTATATCCCATGACCCCTCTTGGGCGAACACCGGCGATTCGCTTGCTGTCCTGATTCGTTTCAAGTGCAGCTACAACAGCACGACTCAAATCCGCGTCTAAGCTAAAATACGGTGGAGCGAGCATGGAAATTCCACTATCTCGACTTCAGTTGGTTCGCTGGACGCTGATCCTAGCCGTTCCTCTGATGCTCTGCACCGCTGCGGCACAGCAGTCGGTGGTCGCGCCTCCAGTTGAATTGGTGCGCCAGGCGGTTCAGAACGAGACTAGAACCATCGATTCGGCAAAATACATGTTTCGTGATCATAAGGAAACTCCGCAAGGCTCGCAGACCAAGTTGATGGTCGAAACCTGTGACGCGATGGCCGGTATCGTGGTGGCAATTAACGGTCGTCCGCTCAGTCCGGAGCAGCGCCAGGCCGAGTATTTCCGGGAAGAACGCTTTGTTCAGAATCCCGAAGAACTCAAGAAAAAACAACGCCAGGAAAAAGACACCAACGAACGCATCACCAGAATCCTAAAAGCGCTGCCCGATGCTTTCCTCTACGAATATGATGGCACCGCTGCCAGCGATGGGCGCGTAGGCAAACCTGGCGATGATCTCATGCGTCTAAAATTCCGACCCAATCCCAAATACGATCCACCTTCACATGTAGAGCAGGTGCTTACCGGCATGCAGGGATACATACTGGTCGATCCACATCAGGAGCGCATCGCTAAGATCGATGGCAGCCTCGCGAAAGATGTGGGCTTCGGATGGGGCTTTCTGGGCCACCTCGATCACGGGGGTCATTTCTTGGTTGAGCAAGGAGAGGTGGACAATGGCCATTGGGAAATCACGCGTATGGGTCTGGCGTTGACTGGCAAGGTTCTTTTGGTAAAAAGCCTGAACATCAAATCCACCGAAGTTTTCAGCGACTTCCTTCCTGTGCCATCGACGCTAACCTTCGCCCAAGGGCTGGATCTGTTGAAAAAGCAGGAAGCCACGACAGCTGAAAACCGGGAGCAGAGTAGCGAAACTCATCAATGACGGTCGTCACTTCTCTGCCTCGCGTATTGTCTCTCGACGCACAGTAAGCTTTTCGATTAGGTCTTCGCGCACGCGGTATCCTGTTCCTGGATCGTCACCAATAACAATTGTGCCTTGCGGCGTGACCTCAACTTCCGGCTCGATGATGTCCTCCTTCCAATAACGCTTGGAGGCGGAGACATCTCCCGGGAGACAAAAATTCTCTAGGGTGGAAAGCGCGATGTTGTGAGCGCGCCCCACACCTGACTCCAACATCCCGCCGCACCAGACAGGAATGTTATTAGCCTGGCAGACGTCGTGGACCCTTTTGGCTTCAGTAAAACCACCCACCCGCCCTACCTTGATATTGACAATGCGGCAGGCACCGGTTTCCACGGCTGCGGCAGCATCGCGCGCCTGGCGGATGGATTCATCCAGGCAGATCGCCGTCTGCAGCTGGCGTTGTAAGCGGGCATGGTAATAGATGTCATCGCTCCACAATGGCTGCTCGATCATGAGCAGGTGGAATTGATCGAACTTGCGTAAGTGCTCAACCTCGTTCAAGGTATAGGCGGAGTTGGCGTCGCAACTGAGCACCATATCTGGCCAGCGAGCGCGCACTCGTTCCAACACTTTGAGGTCCCATCCCGGCTTCACCTTCAACTTGATGCGGCGGTAACCGGCCGCCAGTTCGATGTGAATCTTATCCAGTAACTGGTCGACGGAATCCTGAATACCAATCGAAACCCCGCACTGGATCTCGCGTCTCGTACCTCCCAGCAGCTTCCACAAGGGGACATTCTTCTGTTTGGCCTCGGCGTCCCACAGTGCATTCTCCACCGCGGCCTTAGCCATGCGATGACCGCGCACTCGGGCCATCAGCGCAGCGCCATCCCGCGCTGATGCCAATTCGCGTCCAAGTACCGCGGGGGCGAGGTAGTGCTTGATCGTCAGCCACGCGGTTTCCACCCACTCCGAGCTGTAAAAAGGATCCTCGCCGGCGACGCACTCACCCCAACCGCTGATCCCGCCACAGTCAGCCGTTGCCAGCAAAATGCGACGGTTGTGAGTACGGCTAAAGCTGGTCTCAAAAAAGTGGACCAGCGGCATCTGGATCTCGCGGAGTGTGATGGCCTCAACCTTCATGTCAGTTTCCGGCGGGCCGATACACGAGCTGATCGCATTGTCGTCGTGTGAACCCGCTCAGTACGCCCAATTCTCATCCCACTTTCCCAATAGGTATTTGCCATTCCCGGCTTCGTCCCGCTGATAGCCCAGCACCGTCAGTCCGCCAGAGAACGCCTGTAGAAAATCCTGGCGGTTGCAATCCAAGACCTCGCGCGCACGCTCTTTGGTCGACGATGAAGCTTTCCACTCGTAGATCTGGGCTGGAACAGAGATTGTCTTCAGGGTTTGAAAGGGCGTCCTGGCTTCGTTGACCAGCAGGGTCTCCACTCGCTTAGACTTCAGCCACCACTCCGCGAGCAGCCGGTCGGTGGGCAGACCGCCCTGCAGCGGCGAAGAGGTAATTCCATACTGATTGACGTGGTAACGGCGTGCGATAGCTCCCAGTCGCTCGATATTGAGATACGCGTTCTTAATCTCCAGAGGATCAAATGTCCACTCGATCAATTCGAATCCGCGCGCCATTGCCTCATCACGCTGGAACAGCTTGAGTCGCCGCCCCAGGCCCGCGTTCCGATACTCCTGGAGCACGGCCAGCATGTGCGAGTGGAGATAGGCACGCCCGGTTCGAAACCCTGGAATAGCAAACGCGAAACCCACTAGTTCCCTGCTGTCGAATCCCCCAATTACTTGCCCGCCAATTTTTTCCGCCACGACAAAAATGCGCAACGGAACTAATTCCACGTCGCTGAAGTTCCAGACTTGCTTCTGCAGCGCCACGCAGGCCCGCAGTTCATCAAGGCCCTGGCACTTGCGCAGCACGATCGAATCGGCCGTCACCGGTTGCCTCGTTCTTGCTCCTTCGACTGTTGCCATAGCGATTCCAGCTCATCCGCGGTTGCCTCCCGCGGACTCCGGCCGGACGCGCGCAACTGTTCCTCCATCCAGTGGAAGCGCCGCTTAAATTTGCGGTTTGTCTTCCGCAGCGCCGACTCTGGATCGAGTGACAGATAACGCGCGATATTCACCAGCACAAAAAGCATGTCGCCAACTTCATCCTCGAGCCTCTCTCTCAAGTCTTCCGGAGTCTGCTGCCGTCCCGCTCCAGCCACGTCAGGTCCGCCCGGACGCGGTCCGGGTGCGGGAAAATCCCGAAGCTGCTCTCGCAACTCCTCGGTTTCCTCATGGAGCTTTTCAAATAGTCCGTCTACGTTGGGCCAGTCGAAACCGACCCTCGCCGCTCGCGAACTCAGCTTGTGAGCTTCAAGCAGCGCTGGCATGGCCGATGAAATGCCGGCCAACACCGACTCGGCGGCGCCGCCGTCTTTTTCAGTACCGGCGGTCTTGCCGGCATCGGCGTTCCTGCCCTTCCTCTTTTCTTCAGCTTTCAGCGCTTCCCAGTTGCGCAATACCTCAGACGAAGTTTCTGCCTTTACATCTCCGAAAACGTGAGGATGGCGGTCCACCAGCTTCTTCGAAAGCCGGTCCAGAACCTCGTCGATGGAGAACGTTCCCTGATCCTTGGCCATCTGCGCATAGAACAGGACCTGCAACAGCAGGTCGCCGAGCTCGCCAGTCAGCTCGTCCCAATCGCGACTATCAATGGCCTCCAGAACCTCGTAGGCTTCTTCCAGCGTGTAGGGCTTGATGGAATCGAAGGTCTGTTCACGGTCCCAGGGACACCCGCCAGGCCCACGTAGCCGAGCCATGATCGAAACCGCACGTTCGAACCGTTCTCCTGTGGTTGGCATGGGGAAGTAAACTACTGTAAATGAGGTGCGCGTCACCGGGCAACGAAGTGCTCTCGCGGGAAACTGCGCCGTCTTACGAAGGAAAGAGGCAAATGGGTGCTGTATCTTTCATATTTATAAAGACTTAGGGTTGGTGCGATCGGATCGTCGAAGCTAAATGTGGGAGCGTTTCCTCCAGAACACGGGGTCATTGCAACCAAGTTACCCCTACTAACCAAGGTCATCTTCCCTGAAGCCGTTCATTAGCGCACACTTATATTTGGGGTATTCCGGGCCCCGCTTCGGGGGCGACCGTGCATCAGACTTGTGTCTAAATATGGAGCTTCCCGGCAGAAATCGCCCATCTCTCGAAGGCGAACATTTTCAGGCCATCGTGATCGGCGGCGGAATCAATGGCGTCGCAATTGCCCGCGAATGCGCCCGGGCCGGACGCCGCACGCTTCTGGTTGAGCAGCATGACTTCGCGGCCGGCACGACCAGCCGTTCGACCCGCATTATTCACGGTGGCTTGCGCTATCTCGAACACGCTGAGCTCGGATTGGTCCGCGAGTCGCTACAGGAGCGTCGGAGCCTGCTGCGTGAGCGTCCGCACCTTGTGCAACCCATACACTTCCTGTTGGCACTCGACGAGAAGAGCCGCCGCAGCGTCCTGAGTGTGCGTGCCGGGCTCTGGCTGTATCGTCGAATGGGAGGCGCGCACCTAGGTGTCGATTCGAGCAAGAACGACCGCTACAAGCTCGAACGCCTGCTAGATGCGGGCCGGCGTTGGTCTATTTTCAGTTTCGAAGATGCGCAATGTGAGTTCCCGGAGCGCCTGGTGGCGGAGTGGCTGGTGGAAGCCATCGAGGCCGGCGCTGTCGCCCGGAACTATACCCAGGTACTGGCTGTGGATGTTCGTCATGGACGCGCAAAAGCTGTGCTCATGCGCGATGAGCTGAGCGGAAAAGAAGAGCGGGTCGAAGCCAATTGGATCATCAATGCCACTGGCCCATGGGCGGACCGGATGTGCCAGCGCTCTCGTATCGACACAAAGGGCCCGATGGTCGGCGGGGTTCGCGGGTCGCACATTGTGTTGCCCAGATTCCCCGGCGCGCCTGACGCAGCTGTCTTCACGGAAGCCGTGGATCAACGACCGATCTTCGTGATTCCCTGGAACGACCAGATCCTGGTTGGCACCACAGAGGTCCCGGACCACGGCGATCCTTCGAAAACTGTGCCCTCGCCGGAGGAAATCGAGTATCTGCTGCGCTCGCTGCTGCGCTTATTTCCTCGAGTCAAGCTTTCCGCGCGCGACATACGGTATGCCTTTGCTGGTGTCCGGCCCCTTCCCTTCTCGCCCAAGACAAGCCCCTCGGCCGTGAGCCGCAAGCACTATCTTCACGATCACGCCGATGACGGCGCTGCTCACATGATCTCCGTCATCGGTGGCAAGCTGACCACGGCTGCGGCGCTGGCACGGGAGTGCATGTCTAAGATTGGCGTTACGCCTCGGGCGCAAAAGAAGCTGGCCATGATCGCAGCAAATAGTTTGGATCCGCACCTGGATCACTGGGTGCTACAGATTGCCAACGCCGGGGGAATCAGTGAGACCTCGGCCAGCGGGATTGTCGAGTGGCACGGAAAACGCTCTACGGTAATAGCGCGGATGGCGCTTAGCAGCGCCGAGCTGCGGGCGCCGCTATGTCAACACAGCGAACACATCGTTGCCGAGGCAGTGGATGCCTTCGCCAACGAATATGCGGTCACACTGGCAGATGTGCTTCTTCGTCGAGTACCGGTGGCACTTGGCGCTTGCTGGTCGCCAGCCTGCAGCCGGGCAGCCGCGGCCCGCATCGGGACGGTCATGGATTGGACCGACCATCAAGTCGCAGTGGAGCTGGAAGCTTTCGAAACCGAGCGCACTGCCTTCCTGCGTCAACCCGGACGTTCCGACGTGATGTTGGAAGCGGCCGCTGACTAGACGACCCACGCTGGTTATCATCAAAGGGCCCTCGCAGCGAAGAATCAAGACTGCGACGGCTTACTTCTTCCCAGCGTGCTTACCAGAAGTTGAGTGTTGTCCGAGATAATTCCGTCCACTCCCCAGGCGGCTAAGCGAAGCATGGTCTGCTTGTTGTTCACGGTCCACACAACGAGTTTCTTGCCGGCGGCGTGGACTTCGCGGATTAGCTTCTGATCAACCAGCGCCTGATGAGCGATGACATAGTCGATAGGCAGTTTGCGCCAGCGCGCTAACTGGCTGGGTTTGTCACAAATGATGCCTAAGGGGGCTCTAGCACTACGCGCCTCCAGTTT
>JABCYV010000261.1 GCA_013290025.1 Acidobacteriota bacterium | reverse complement strand
ATTCACTTCGACTAGGCCGTCCTCGACCGCGGCGTTCATCACGGCACGCAGGGCACAGACGACAAGCCGGAGGGTGTTCTTGGAAAACCTCGGCACTTCGATCTCCTTCACATCCCGAGTTGCCTGTGACAGATCGGACAGGAATAGCTTCACGTCGTCGCGAGTGATTTCTGTGAGCCGCCAATCGCCGAACCTGGGCGTCACGTGCAATCGCAAAAGCTGGGCATAGCTGTAGGCCGTGGACGGTTTACACTCAAGCTCAGCGTAGCCGGTGAGCCACTTCTTCGCGTAGTCTCTGAAGAGCGTGACCTGTTTTTCGTCCTGTCCCAAAAATCCGAGGTCTCCGAGAGCGAGCTTCGCTTCCAGTTGGCGCTTGACCTGTTCTGCCAGTTGCCGACTGCTGCCGACACACTTGGCTTTGCGGCGCCCGTGATAGTTCACGAACACGTACCACTTGCCGCCGCGTTTTTTGATCTTCACACCCATCAGTTCGGTCCCGCCACGCCCGCCAGGATTTCGTCAACCATACAGCCTACATCGACAGACTTCAGCATGTGATTTTCCAGCCATTGATCAAACGAGGTTCGTCTGACCAAAAGTTTCGTTCCCACTCGCACGGCCGGCAAGGGGTTCTCGGGCCGGTGAATCCACTCCCGAAGAGTGCGCTCGGACACGCAGGCATAGCCTGTGAGTGCTTTCAGGTCCAGCCACTCGGGCATCGGATCGCCGGGTTGTTCGCGTTGCCACATCCTGGCCTACTTGTTTTGCACCATTTTTCGGTAATTGACCCTTGAGCCCAGCGAGCATAGGTTGTTTCTGAGCTGCCACTTCCGAAGGGAGGAACGTTATGTTCGCTCGAGTCGTCGCCGTCAGCACCAAGCCGGGAAAAGCGGGAGAGTTCACAGAAACCATTCACGATAGGATCGTCCCGATGCTTGAAGACCAGCCAGGTTTCGTGAATGAGATTCTCCTTGTGTCGGATACAGAGCCCGACCAAATCCTTGCTCTGAGCTTTTGGGAAAGTCAGGAAGATGCCGAGCGTTACACCCACGAACAATGTCCGAGGATAGACGATCTCATCTCCCACCTGGTCGAGAGCGCACGCCCCTTTTAGAACTGACTGTCCCATTTTGACGCCCACATCTCTGTTTCAAATCACCGCTTCATATCTGCACCGAACCGCCAGTCAACAAACAAGTGTTTGATGACACTCGAAAACAGTCAGGCGGTTGTCTGTGGAACTGTGAACTCAGAGACACGCTTTCAGCAGGGTTTTTGGCATGCGGATTTTTGGGAACAATTTGCGCACATCGGATTAGCAAAACAGAGTCCGAGCAATTGGTTTGAGCTTATTGCAGTTTCACGTACTCCGCCTTGGCTTCCTTCAGGATGGGGATGTCGGGGTCGGCGTCTTTCCACAACGTCAGAAAATCCTGGTAGGCCGTGCGGCTCTTGGCGGTATCGCCCTCGAGTGCGTAGGCGCGTGCCAGACCGAGATGCGCGAGCGAGCCCAGCACGTTAAGGCCGACGATGCCGGGGTGATCAACGATCTTCTGGAACTCTGCGGCCGCGGCGGTGCCATCGTGCAGCATCACATAGGCCTGGCCGCGCAAGTAGATCGGGTCCAGGCCTGTCATCGCACCGAGCTCATAGGGAATCACTGGGCGCAGGAGTTCGACTGCCCTGACCGGATTTTTGTGCGCCAAGGCGATGGCAGCCCGAGTGGTCGGTAGATAGTAGTGCTGGACTCCCGTGTCCAGCGGGAAGCTCTTGGCCAGTTCGGCAGCTAGCTTTTCTGCCCGTCTTGTGTCACTTGTCAGCGCGAAAGCCAACGCCGCGTCGACCTCGATGTCGCGGTTCATGACCCGCCCAACCCCTGCTTCGGCGTCTGCACGTGCCTGCTGCGAGTAGCCTACATAGGCTTCATTTGTACCCAAGATGACTTGGACATTGGCACTCGTCTCCATACTGCCATTACGTTCAGAAGAGTCTGCCGACTGCCGGACTAGCTTCCTCGCTTTGCTGAGCTGCCCGTGGTAGGCCTTTGCGAGACCGTGACACAACAAAAGCAGACTTTCTGCGCCTGGCTTGCCAATAGCGACCTGGACGAGGCGTTCCATCTCTCTTGCATCGCCTTTCGTGAAGGCCAAGTAGTAGCGTTGCCCAAGGAGGTTCTGGCTTTCCAGCTTGTGCTCTTCTGCTTGCTTCAACACAGTCTCTGCCTCATCCAGCCGGTTGAGTAGGATGTAAGTACCGCCAACATCCTCGTAGCTGTTTACCCGGTCCGGTTGTAGTTGTAGCGTCAGGCGTGCCTCATCCAATGCCTTTTCGTACCTCCCGAGGTTGGTGTAAACCGAAACTAAGTTGTCGCAGGGTACCGCATCTCGTGGATAAATTTGCTTCCACAGTTCGTAGATCTCGGCCGCCTTTTCCAGCTCTCCCGACCCGTAGTGGTAATAGTGAGATTCGATGTAAAGCCGCTCGCGCGCGCTAACCTCCTCTCGCAGTGCATAAGCCTTGCGGGTGTTTTCGACCTGTAATGTCCGCTCGCCGGTGTCGGCGTATGCAGTTCCCATGCGACCGTAGGCCATCGCAAAGTTGGGGTCCAGCTCGACCGCTCGTTTGAAAAAGGGCAAAGAGGTGCCTGAGCCTCTCGTCCACCAGGCCTTCAGCCCGAGACTGTAGGCTTGCAAAGCCTCGAGTGACCGCGTTGTTGCCTGCTCCACTGGCACGTCGTATTTCTGAACGGTGGCCAGCGACTCGCCCAGCTTGCTGCGGATTTCCGAGGCTACCTTTCCCAAGGCATCAAGAACATGGTTCTTGTCGCTGGCCTGCGCCTCCGTGCTCGCCAGCGATTCCCCATTTGAGCAGTTGAGTGCTTTGAACGTCAGAAGGTACTGCGTTCCTACCTGCGCAATCGATCCATCCATAACCGCTGCGCTACCCGTGCGCTGGCAGACCTCGCGGGCCAACTCAGGCGTTAGCTGGGAGTCTTTGGGTTGAACCATCAGAGAGAGCGTCTGTGCGATACGCTCATCGGAAAGCAGGTTCAGAAACGGCGACTGCTCCAATTGCGACGAAAGGCCCTGCCGCAGCGTGCCGTCGAAGACTGGGTCGCCCGTGTGATTGACGAAATCCGCGAGGACAATCGTGTCCTTGTCGGTGAGCTTTGGTGTGCGGTGGAAATAGAAGTAAACGCCGACTACCAGCGTCAGCACAGCCACGGCGGCAGGAACAATCAGCTTCCGGCGTAGTCCGGTAGCGGTTGCGGCTAGGGCCATCGCACTTATGGTCGCCCGCGCCGAGTCCGTGTCCCGTTTCAGTCGTTGCAGATCAGTGCGAATGTCGGAGGCGCGTTGGTACCGAAGGTTGCGATCTTTCTCCAAACACTTGGCGACGATCCGTTCCAGTTCGGCTGGCACATCTGGATTCAGCCGCACCGCGGGCGTAGGAGTCCCGTCCAGAATGGCTTTAAAGACGACTCCGGTGCTTTCGCCACGAAACGGCAATGTCCCTGTTGCCATCTCGTACAAGACCGCTCCTAAGGAGAACAAATCCGTGCGGCCATCGAGTTCCTTGGCTCGGACTTGCTCCGGCGACATGTAAGCGACGGTGCCGAGCATAGAACCGGGGCTGGTCAGATGCTCCTCCAAGTCGATGGTCGGGGCACTCATAGCAACGCTCTCCGGCTTGAGAGAGACCTTGGCCAGCCCGAAATCGAGAATTTTCGCCTGCCCGCGATTCGTGACGAAGATGTTCGCTGGCTTGATGTCCCGGTGGATGATTCCCTTCGAATGCGCCGAGTCGAGCGCATCGGCGATCTGGATGCCCAGATCAAGCACCGTCTCGATCTCCAACGGCTTGCCATTTATCGTGTGCCGAAGCGTCAGCCCATCCAGCAATTCCATGGCGATGAAAGCTCGCCCATCGACCTCGTCAATTTCGTAGATCGTGCAGATGTTCGGGTGGTTCAGGGAGGACGCAGCCTTGGCCTCCCTCTGGAAGCGGCTAAGGGCTTGCGGGTCGTTGGCAAGTTCTTCAGGAAGGAACTTCAGGGCGAGGTGACGACCGAGCTTGAGGTCTTCCGCCTCGTAGACTACACCCATTCCGCCGCCGCCAATCCTGCTGAGGATGCGGTAATGGGAAACCGTCTGACCCACGGGTTGAAACGGCGTAGACACTTGCGAGAATGTTACGTGGGGGCTTGGCGAGGGGTCAATGAATGCCGCCGCCCAGCTTCTCAACGATTCTGTAGTGCGAGATGGTTTGACCGATCACGCGAGGGGGACTCCACACCCGTGGGATGAGTATGGTAGGACGGCCTTACAAACAAATCAACTAAAGCTTGGCGTAGTGTCAAAGCTATTTAGAAATGTCCCCATCGTTAGCGAATTAGAAATGTCCCCTTTTTGGTGTTGATGTTGAGCAGAACATGGCAGTGGCACAGTGTGAGCGGGGTTGGGGGGCGCGGGGGGAAGGGGCGGCAATTGAGCCCCTTCCATCCCGCCCAGCGCTTGATTGAACTCGACTGTACGCATCTGCCGGTCCTGCGTTTTCCAAAGAAAAACTTCGCGCCAGGGTGGCCTCAGAGCGACGAACTCAAACTCGGTCGACCGATAGCATCTCCCGCTTTGGCCTTCGTGTTTCTGGTGGCAGCAAGAATTCACAGCCCAGCTTCCATGCTTGCGACAATGCGCAGCGGCGGCATCTCTATTTTTTTCGAGCAGGTCGGTTTTCGGTAATCTTGTCGCCAAGGATGATCTTGACTCGGCTTGCGCGGCTTGGCGAACAATCGCACCGCGACGCTGTGCTTGGTTCTATCGTCCGCTTCACATTTTCTGGGCAGCGGTTGGGCAAGCTCTCGGTAGGTTAGACGCTGCCCGCGGTAGTACACCTCCATGGCTCCATCCTCCCATTCACATACCAGAGCCTTGCTTTTCGTGGGTCCGTAACGTCGCTGCCCAACAGGCTGCAGTTGTAAATAGCGGCCCTCATGGCGGATCACCCAGTCGTTGCTGATCCTGCGCTCGCTCTCTAAGCGGAAAATCTGACCCAGTTCGCGAGCCTTGGGCTTGCGCCCGTGATAGTCTTCTGGCTTCGCTGGCACCCGCGCGAAGCGTCGGTTGTGCTGCGGCAGATACTCTTTTTCCAAAAACTCATTCGCGGCTGCGTAACTAGCGATCCCTTTGCGCCGCAGTTTTTTGATCATTCGATCCTGATGGATCCCGTGATTTCTTTCGACCCGCCCTTTGGCCTGGGGCGAACTCGCAGCAATGATCCGTATGCCCAGCTTCTGACACATGCGTCCAAACTGGGTGAGCGGGACTTCGCCCCGTAGCTGCTCGCCGGGCGTGGCCTTTCGCTTGTACACGTTTTTCCAATCGGTATATAGCGTTTGGGGGACGCCATGTTTCTCGATCCAAGCACGCAGCACCCCCGCAGCCGCCCAGATTGTCTCTTCTTTCCCCATACGAGCCAGGGTATGGTTCGTGGCATCATCCACCATGTCCATCAAGCAGCCACGTGGACCACGATCTTCCAGCCAATCATGAAAACTGCCGTCCAGCTGAACCAGTTCCCCGAAGTGCGCTTTGCGCTCTCTTCGCTGGCAATGTTTCTTGCGTTTCCGCTGCCGGCTCCACAGCCCTTCTTGCAACATCCAAAGTCGTAAGGTTTCGTGATCCAGCACGATGCCGTCCTCTTGGCTCAAGTGCTCGGCCGCCAAAGTCGGCCCGAATCTCTCCTCCTCCGAACCGGAATATTTTTTTCTAATCAAATTCAAAACTCGGCGGCGCAGTTTCAGTCCCTTGCTGCGATTCGAGGGCTGGCCGGCATTCCCATGCTTGAGCCCTTGGCTGCCTACCTGCCGATACCTTCGCCACAATCTTTTCGTCTGGCGATAGCTGAGCTCGAGGATCGCCGCTGCATCTCTGAGCTTCAGGCCCCCACTCCCCACTCGCCCCATCACTTCCACACGATTCAGCTCACGACTGCTCATGCCTGTCCTCTTCAACAGACCTCCTCTGGCTGGAGGTCTCAGTCTAAGGGGACATTTCTAAATAGTTCTGGAGGGGACATTATCATTAAGTTTCAACACTAAAGCTTGGCGTAGCGACGACGTAGCTATCCCGGCCCGCTGAGAGCCAGTCCTTCGTCTACTGCTCCCACAACTTGGCGCCGGCCAGAGGGCTAAGGCGAGGTTATCTATTAACGTTTGGATTGAGCATGCGGGTGCGTTCGGCAATCAGTACTTTAGCGAGCTGGTCCTGTTCGTGCAGCGCGGCTCTCAGATCCGACAGGATCGGGCTCAGCTGTTCCGAGTCTTTCGCTGCAACGGCCTTGGCGCATAGTTCGAGGATTCTTGCCTCCAAAGCGGTGGGCATGACTCGAAGAGTATGTCACAGGATAAATGACCCATCCCATACAGCGTTTCGGGTAAGAGAAGTAAATTCTTGCCCCATGGGACTCCTGGAGAGAAAACCCAAGAGATTGTTGTCTA
>JABCYV010000260.1 GCA_013290025.1 Acidobacteriota bacterium | reverse complement strand
GTGGAAGAAGCGGTGATGGAATCCACGGCGCAATACTGGCGATCGGTGTGGTTGGAATTGGAACCCCACATGCGTTTGCACTTGGCCCAGGCGTTCTCCAACCGTGCCCCGCGGGGACGCAAGCATGACTTCAAGGATGCCGAGCGGCTGGTGCGACGACTGATCGCGAATGAGTTGATCTTAAGCTTTGTCCCGGGTGGGGAGCAGCGTACTTGGCGCAACATGACGCGGATGAAACTGCAGCTCACTCGCGACCGAGTGCGACTGCAGAACCAGATGGAGTGCTTGCTGGAAGAGATGCGGATCAAGCTGTCGATTGTTGTAAGCAATCTGCTCGGCGCCAGCGGGATTCGCATTCTGCGGGCTTTGGCCAAAGGAGAGACCGACCCCAAGCAATTAGCGCAGTTGGAGATGAGCGGTTGCAATGCACCGAGGAACAACTGGTGGACGCTTTAACGGGGAGAGCGCAGCCCCTGCACCGGGAAATGCTGGCGTTACAACTGGAGCGGCTGCAGTTGATCGATACCCAAATCGCCAAGCTCAACGGCATGATCGCGCAGGCCATGAAGCCGCATCAAGAGGCGGTGATGCGCCTGGCGGAAGTGCCTGGTTTGGGAGTGGATTCGGCGCAGCAGATCATCGCGGAAGTGGGCCAGCAGGCCAGCACGTTCCCCTCGGCGGCAGAGTTGACCTCTTGGGTGGGAACCTGTCCCGGGAAAGACGAAAGTGCCGAACAGAACCACAGCAGTCGCTCCGCCAAAGGCAATAAATATCTGCGGCGGGTGCTGAACCAGGCGGCGCACGCTGCGGTCAAGAGGAAAGGCAGTTACTTTCAGGTGGTGTTCCGGCGCCTGCTGCCTCGCTTGGGCTATCAGTCCGCCATCTGGGCCGTCGCCCATCGGCTCTGCCGCGTGGTGTGGAAGATCTTGCATGAGGGGGTGCGGTTTATAGAGCACGGCATCGAACCTGATCCCAAGGCCAAGATGCGACACGCCCGGAGGCTGGCGCAAGCGCTTCGCAAGCTCGGCTACCAGGTCACAATCACACCCACAAACCTTGCTTCCGGAATGCAAATGTAGAGGAGGATTTTCGAGGGAGTGAAATAGATTTGCAGATAGAATCCTGAACTCTGTCTCCTGCTCGTTGGGTTATGAGTGCAACCATCAACACAATCTAAAGACAATGCGCGGCGCAAAGAGTAACGCATTGTTCTTTAGAAGAGCGAACGGTAATTTTGCGTGCCCCTGCGTTGCCCTCGTTCCAAACTCCTTGGCCGTCGTCCTGCATACCGGCAAATGGCAGCGCGCAGCCTTTTCAGGGCTGCAGTCACCCAGAGTTATCTATTCATTCTGCAAGACTTAGCATCACTTCCCTGCCCGATTTTGTCCTCTTTATTGGAGCCAAAATGGAGCCAAGCAGTACAAATCTGAGCCCGCCGGCATTTGCCTCAAATCGAGACGGCTTCGAGTTAGCAACAGGCAAGGTCAGATTTCAACGGAGTCATTTCGACAACCGATCCCGACCACGCAGGCTATCGCCGTGAAAGGGCCGGAGTTGACGGTAAGTTACTGAAACTACGCGACACGGATGGCTTCCGAAAGCAGTTTCAGTATGGATCATGAATGGATCAAGATGCAGTCTGATCTGGAAAATCAATGTGCCTTCTGCCGTGGCAGCGAAATCTTCACCCATAACTAACTGAAATTACTTCCCGCTTGTCGGGTACTCGGGAGCGGTTCAGCGATCTGATCCCATGTACACTCTTCCCGCAAAGGCCGCAATATTCTGAAGTGCCCGCCGCTTTTTGCCGGCTTTGGCCGCCATCCGAATTCCTGCGAGCGTACTCTCAAAGAAGTCCGCCATGATGTCCAGGTCGGCATTTGGGTTGAGTTCGCCTTGGTTTTTCGCTCTGGCCAGTGTCAGCATTAGAGCGTGACGTTGCGATCGCGCTGCGTTGCGGGTAATGCGCGTTACCTCGGAGTCTCTCTGTCCGAACTCACAGATCGCATTGAGACCCATGCAGCCTTCGGGGCTGGATAGGTCAGTTCGTTCAGCAAAGGTCACGAGAGCATTTCTGACAGCGGAGAGCGCCGAGCCAGGCTTTTCCAACTCCGCGTTGATGGATTGGACACTTTCCGTTACGTACATCTCCAAGGCTCGTAAGAAGAGCTCCCGCTTGTCACCGAAAGTGTCATACATGCTCTGTCGACCGACACCCATGACGCGCATCAACTCGTCGGTAGACGTGGCAGCAAAGCCTTGCTGAGAAAAAAGGCGTACCGCCTTTCGTAGCGCTTTCTCCTGATCGAATTCCTTCGATCGAGCCATGCCTCTCTCTCACTGTTCTCTTTCCGATTATGCGACATATCCGCCGTCGATGGTGAGACTGGCTCCCGTGATGAATCCGGCTTCTTCCGACGCCAGGTAAGAGACCAAGCCTGCTATCTCAGAAACGTCCCCCATTCGCTTCAACGGAATAAGCGTCTTCACCTTGTCGGCGTGAGCTGCACTCATGTCGGTGGCTGTAGGTCCGGGTTGGACGTTGTTGACGGTGATGGCGCGCGGGGCAAGATCGATTGCGGCTCCGCGAACGAGTCCTGTGAGCGCAGCTTTGGTCATACTGTAGATGCTCCCGCCAGGGAATGCAGTGCGGATGGCAGTATTGCTACCGATTAGGACGATCCGGCCGCCGTCTTTCATTTTATGGGCGGCTGCCTGTACCCCGACAAAGGCAGCACGAACGTTGATGGAGACCATGCGGTCGAAGTCTTCGAGACTGTAGCTGTCGATTGTGCCCAGCGTAAGAATGCCGGCATTGCTGACAAATATGTCGAGCGGGCCGAGGGTTTCCGCTGTTTTGATCACGGCGGCGCGGAGCTCTTCGGCGGAAGCGCTGTCGGCTTTCATAGCCAGCGCTTTGCCTCCCCCGGATTCGACTTCGTGTACAAGTTTCAGGGCCTTTTCTTCAGAACTCGAGAAGGTGAACGCGACTGAAGCGCCGTCCGACGCTAGTCGGCGGACGATTCCTGCTCCGATGCCTTTTGAACCGCCCGTGACGAGAGCTACTTTGCCCGTAAACGATTTCTCCTGCACAGCTGCCATGAACATCCTCCAGTCATCGCCCACGCTTGTTTTGGATGATTCTGTCCAGAATAAGATTCGGAACTATTTGTATGAACCTAGGCGCCAAGATCATGCTGACAGGAAAGAGACGTCTCCCCGCCGGGCCGTAGTGCTCCCACTTGTTATGTCCGGATGCCGAACGGATCGTCGGCAAACCTTACCTTACCGGACTATGGAAGGTTAGCCCGTGATGCGTTCGCAACCCGAAAATCGATGTCTATCCAAAGATGTTGCCTTCGCACCTGGACCGCAATTTTGCTGGGTGTTCGAAGAAAGCTCCGGGCCCCCGTTCAGCGGCCCGACAACGGCTCAACCCATTCCGGATACCTAGCCCCTTCGATCCTGATGTTCGAGGAGGCACTTTCGATGGCACGGAGGTCTTCAGGTGTAAGGTCGACGTTCGCCGCTCCGAGGTTTTCTTCAAGGCGATGCAGCTTGGTTGTGCCTGGAATCGGAACGATCCACGACTTCTTGGCAAGCAGCCAAGCAAGCGCGAGCTGAGCAGGTGTCACCTTCCTCTTTTCCGCGAATTTGCTGAGCAGATCAACCAACGCCTGGTTCGCTTTACGGTTCTCCGGGTTAAAGCGTGGGATGGTGTTGCGGAAATCCGTGTTATCGAACTTCGTATCTTCGTTGATCTTGCCTGTCAGAAAACCCTTACCAAGCGGACCAAATGGAACGAATCCGATCCCGAGTTCTTCAAGCGTCGGCAACACCCCTTCTTCCGGCTGCCTCCACCAGAGCGAGTACTCGCTCTGAAGTGCGGTGACCGGCTGAATCGCGTGTGCGCGACGGATCGTCTGCGCTCCTGCTTCAGAAAGGCCGAAGTGCTTAACCTTACCTTGCTGGATGAGCTGCTTCACCGCTCCCGCGACTTCTTCGATCGGCACGTTCAAATCGACACGATGTTGATAAAACAGATCGATCGCATCCACCTTGAGCCGCTTGAGCGACGCCTCCGCGACCTTCTGGATGTCGTCAGGGCGACTATTTAAGCTGTTCCACTTGCCTCCATCGGCAGGATTCGCCTCCCAGCCGAACTTCGTTGCGATGACCACCTCGCCGCGGAAGGGAGCGAGCGCTTCGCCAACTAGTTCTTCGTTCGTGAATGGACCGTACACTTCTGCGGTATCGAAGAATGTGACGCCGCGTTCGACTGCCGCTCGAATCAGCGAGATCCCGTCCTTCTTGTTTATGGCGGGACCATAGTTAAAACTCATTCCCATGCAGCCGAGGCCCATCGCCGATACTTCCAGATTGCTTTTTCCAAGTTTGCGTTTCTGCATTGTTTCTCCTTCGTGGTGTTTCTCTCATCTCCAAGGCTAAGGTCGAGCGTCGTGGAACCGGTATCCTGATCCTTCCGATTCATTGCCTATTCCTGTCGCTGCCTACGATTTCGTGCATATCTATTCCCGATTCAGCGGTATTCTTAGTCCACGAAGGAGCAGGTCGTGATACACGCGGGAAATCAGAAGATTACAAACAAAGAGCAGTCTCCACGGGTAAGTGAGTTGAGGGGAGAACTCCGGCGCAAGATTGCCACTCACACTCCGAACGCAGGAGCCCATGCAACCGCGATACCAGGCCTCACCCTGTACCACCGAACTGCACCGAGTCCTTGCTATCCCGCGATGTTTGAGCCCAGCCTCAACGTCTTCGTTCAAGGGCGGAAGCGCATAACCTTTGCCGGAATGACTTACCTATGCGACGAATCGACATTCCTCCTGAGCTCCATTGACGTGCCAGTCGTCAGCCAAATCGTCGCAGCAAGCGAGGACGTGCCCTTGCTGTCGTTGCAGCTTAAACTCGATATGGCGGTAGTCCGGGAAATTCTCAGCCAGGAGGAGTTCCGTACGCCTGATGGTTCATCCCCAGCTCGTGGCATCGCGATTGGGAAAACGACCGTCGATCTGCTGCAGCCCTTTTGTCGGCTTTTGAACCTTCTTGACGCTTCCGAGGATATACCGTTCCTTAGCAATCTGATCCAGCGTGAGATCGTGTATCGCTTGCTTCGAGGACCTCAAGGAGAGCGGTTGCGCGCGATCGCCACGCTGGGCGATCAGAGTCACAGAACAGCGAAAGCGATCGCTTGGCTCAGGGCCAATTACACGAAACCTTTGCGTGTAGAGAAACTTGCGGAAATTGCACGCATGGGAATGTCAACCCTTCATCATCACTTCCGCTCGTTGACGGCGATGAGCCCACTTCAATACCAGAAACAGCTTCGATTAGTTGCCGCGCGAGAACGAATGCTCGTTGAAGGGATCGATGCCGCGAGCGCGGCGTTCGAGGTCGGCTATGAGAGTGCGAGTCAGTTTAATCGCGAGTACAAGCGCTTCTTCGGTCAACCGCCGATGCGGGATATCAAAGTGCGTCGGCTGGCCAGCTCCGCAATGGTCAGCGACTAACAACCTGCAGATCATTCTGTCCGGATCGTCGGCAAACCTTATGGAAGGTTAGCCCGTGATGCGTTCGCAACCCAAAAATCGATGTCTATCCAAAGGTGTTGCCTTCGCACTTCATTTTTAAATGAAAAACAATTCCGAGCCAGCCACGGATGTCTAAAGACAGACGGAACGTCTCCCATAGTTGGTGTCCTTTGACCTACAGGCCCAGATCGCTTAATCCTGGGTGGTCATCTGGACGACGCCCGAGTCCCCAGTGATACTTGCGCTCTGATTCCAAAATCGGCAGGTCGTTGATCGACGCAAACCGTAGAGTCATGAGCCCGTCCTCATTGAACTCCCAATTCTCATTGCCGTAAGAGCGATACCAGTGACCTGAGTCATCGTGCCATTCGTAAGCGAAGCGTACCGCGATGCGATTCTCGGTGAAAGCCCACAGTTCCTTGATGAGTCTGTAATCCAACTCCTTGCCCCACTTGCGCGACAGGAAGGCAACGATTTCGTTTCGTCCGCTAATGAACTCTGAGCGGTTTCTCCATCGCGAATCGATCGCGTACGCCAGAGCCAGTTTTTGGGGGTCGCGATTATTCCAGCCATCCTCGGCCAAACGCACCTTTTGAATCGCAGTCTCGCGTGTGAACGGAGGCAAGGGTGGGCGGGCTGTCGTCGTTGCAGTTGCCATAATTTTTCCTCCAGGTTGTTTACTTCTGTGTCCTCATAAATTCACCTACTAGCACCGCAATCTCATCCGCTTTGGTATCGAGCGCAAAGTGCCCTGCGTCGAGACTGGTTGCGGGCACTGCCGCGCGATCGCCCACGCCGCGACGTTCTCCGTGCAAGCCCCGTACAACGCGTGACGCGAACCCTCTCACGCACATTCAAGCGAATAGCAGGCCCACCGCCAAGCGAGTTTCGTCGACGGCTCGCTTCACGTTAGGGGACGGTTTCGGCCAGGCATATGCCGTCAAGCGTCGCGAGATCGTCATACGCGGGATCGAGCATAAGCGCGTGCAACTGGCGGCGGCGCACGCCGATATTGCCGCCGGC
>JABCYV010000259.1 GCA_013290025.1 Acidobacteriota bacterium | reverse complement strand
CGAAAATTCTAATTCCTGCGACGTGAGCCGGTGGCCGCGAACCGTAAATAGCCCCGCAGCGAGGGCGACTGAGGAGCACAGAAGAGCCGTGGGAATCCCGACCTTGGTGGCCAGCGCTCCCCAAGCGGCGCTGCCCAAGGCCATTCCTCCCTGCAATACGAGCAAATACATGGAAAGCGCGCGAGCGCGCAGCCACGATGGGGACATGGTCTGAGCGGCAACGTTCAAGCACGCAAGGATTCCGATCCATGCCGTGCCGCTGGCGAACAGCACCAGGCTAAGCCAGCTGAAAGCTTGCACGCGTCCAGCGGCGAAAGTCATAGTCGCGAACAGTAAAATGGCGAATACGATCAATCCATCCACCGAAAGCCTGGTGCGTAATCGAGGCAAAACTGAGGCACCAGCCAAGGCTCCGAGGCCGAAGCAGCCTAGCAGCAGTCCATAGCCGGTGGCACCGTGGGGGCGAGCAAGGATTGGCAGCAAGGCGGGCAGGGAACTTGCAGCCAGGCTGAAAGCGCCGGTACGGATCAGCACTGAACGGACCAGGGGAGCACCGCGTACATAGCGCAGACCGGCGATCAGAGCATCGCTCACGCGCCCGGTTTCAACATGCTCGCAATGAGGTCGCCTCCAGCGGTAGAGAAAGAGGATCACTCCGAAGAAAGAAGCGGCATTGAGCAGGAACGCAACTCCAGAGCCTGCAGCGGCGATCACCAGGCCGCCGAACGCCGGGCCGACGGCGCGGGCGACATTGAAGCCCACGGAGTTCAAAGCCACGGCGGGAGAGTGGTTTTCCGGCGAGACAATCTCAGGCGTGATAGCTTGCCAAGCGGGGTCGTTCATCACCGCGCCCAGCCCAAGGAGAAAAGTGAATAAGAGCAGCGTCCACGGGGTGACGGCGCCGAGCAACGTGAAGACCCCCAGCAACCCCGAAGCCAGAACCATCCAGCCTTGCGTGATCAGAAGAAAGCGGCGGCGATCCACCATGTCAGCCAGCGCGCCCGCAGGCAAAATCACCAAAAATACCGGGACCGTCATGGCAGCCTGCACCAAGCCAACCATCAATGGAGAGACTGTGAGCTGAGTCATCAGCCAGCCCGCGCCAACGTTTTGCATCCAGGTACCGGTGTAGGAGATTACAGCCGCAATCCAGAGCGAGCGGAAGAGTGGCTCTCCCAAAGGCGCCCATGCAGAACTCGCGGATCTCGCAGGCCAGCGTTCCGGCATCGATGTTTTCACCGCCTCAGCCATGGTCAATTCGTCGAGACCTCCGAAACTGCGGCCGGAATTGCTCCTCCGAAGGGCCACTCGCGCTTAGGCCACGCCCGAATCATGTAAATCAGCACTCCGGCGACCAGAATCAGCAGCGCATAGCGAATTTCTTTCGTCGAGTCGGTTCGGGAGATGAGAATAAACACAAAACCCACCGAAGCGATCAATGCAGGCAACGGATAGAGCCACATCCGGAATGGGCGGGGCATGTCCGGGCGCCGGATGCGCAACACGATCAGTCCGATCGCCTGCACCAGGAACTGCAATGTAATGCGAATCACGACCAAGGCGGCGATCACGTCTGCAAGCGAAAAAAAACAAAATAACATCGCGACGCTGCCCAGCGCGAGCAGTGATACATAAGGAAAGCGGTATTTCGGATGCACGCGACCAAATGCGCCGAAGAAATTGCCATCAACAGCGGCGGCGTAAGGCACACGCGAGTATCCCAGAAGCAGAGAAAAGACCGATGCGAAAGCCGTCCACATCACCAGACCTGTGGCAAGACCGGCGGCCCAATGTCCGTAAATCCGCTGCATGAAAATCGAAACTACATACAGACCATGATTGGACCGTCCGGATTGCGCCATCTCCTGCCACGGAACCACCGCCAGAATGCTGATGTTCATCACCACATATAGACAGCCCACCAACAGAATGGATAGCAATAGCGCGCGAGGAATGGTTTTGCCCGGGTTTTTCACTTCGTCGCCGAGAAAACAAACATTGTAGTAGCCCCAATAATCATAAGCGGCGATCAGCATGGCCGATCCGAGACCAAGAAAGAATCGCGACGATAGCTGGAACGCATTCGGCGGAAAGCTGAAGGCGCGCGCGGCGTTGAAGTGGGTTAGCCCGGAGACAATAATCCAGCCCACGATGATCAGCACACCGGTCAACAGCAGCTTTGACATCCAACCGATGGTGGTGATTTTGCGATAGAGGAGAACGAGCGCCAGGAGGACGATACCAATCGCCATGAAGGTCGCACCCGAAACCAGCCAGTGCATCTGCAAGGTTCCTATCAGCGGAACGTGCAGATTCCAGTCATGTCCCGCGTAGCGGCGTTCGAGACCCGGCCAAAAATACGAAGCATAGCCAGCAAGTCCGATTGCGCCGGTGGCAATGGACATGGGCGCGCTGAAGGAAAGCTGCCAGATGAAGAGAAACGAAATCAATCGGCCAAGACGGTTGGGACCATAAATCTCTCGCAAGTAGCGATAGGAGCCGCCAGAGCCTGGCATGGCCGCTCCGAGTTCAGCCCACACCAGGCCGTCGCACATGGCAAAAAGGGCGCCCACTATCCAGCCCAGCATGGCCTGTGGTCCACCCATAGCGCTCACGATCAGCGGCATGGTGATGAACGGCCCTACGCCGATCATGTCAATCATATTGAGTGCGGTGGCGCTTCCCAGGCCAACGCCGCGGATGAGGGGAGTTTGTTGTGAGTCGTTGGTCGTTCGTCCTTGGTCTTTGGTGGGAACCATGAGCTTCACCAGATTAGTTACGCTTAAATGGAGATCGAAGTCCGGATTCCAAAACATCTCGCGGGCACCAAGGACGAACGACCAACGACCAACTAGCGCGTGCCCTCATGTCCTGCGCTCAGCAGGTTCACATACAGACGAATCGCGCCCGGAACTCCCGCCGGCAACTGACGGAAAAACGCATACCCGGTATAGATGTAAATGCCTTTGCCATACTGCGCGCGCAACAAGCCGCCCTTCTGCGGCTGCTCGCCGGGATCGTGAGACGCCAGCAGTGGCTTGAAGTTATTGTCCCACTGCCCCATGAAATAAAGGCCACGCTCCTGCACCCAACCGTCAAAGTCGCGCGGCGTGATCGGGTTGGGGAAATGAAAGATTCCGTCGTCTGGAGCGAGAATGTCAACCAGAGCTTCCTCCACTGAAACTCGCGCGCGGCTCAGTTGCGCAGGATAGGGCGTGAAGTGTCCACTGTTGAAGTCACCGACTCCGGTGTTGTATTGCGCGATCAGAGTGCCGCCCTTGAAAACGTAGTCGAGCAACTTCTTGTTATTTGTGGCGATATCTTTTTCGGTGTCGTAGGCGCGGATCCCAAGAACAATAGTTCCGTAGCGGCTCAGGTCTTCGCTGGCGATTTTCTCCGCCGGAATCGTGGTGACGTCCATTCCGATCTGCTGCAGCACGGTTGGAATATCATCTCCAGCGCCCATGATGTAGCCGACTTTCAGGTTTCTCGGAATGTTCACGTCGACAATGCTGACGCGCTGAACGGCGGGCTGGTAATAGTAAAAGGTGTCGAGATCCTCACGGGAGACGACGGTGTAGCCCTTGGTATACTTCACACCGCCCGATTCGAGCACGGCGCGAACCTCAGCTCGACCCTCCTTCAAGCTGGCTGGAAATACTTTGAAATGAAAGTCCTGCCTCTCGCCGCGCCGGTGGAATTCCACCGGGAGTTCTGATGGTTCGAAGCGCCAACCTGGAGGCGCCTCCAGATGAAGCGTCCCCTTGGGCGCTCCTGTGAGATTACAGTTCACGCCGACTTTCACGCTCGTCGAGCGGCCATCCTTTACCGGGATTACCTGCTCACCTGGTTCAAGTTCGACGGAGAAAACCGGTGCGACCCCCAGCGGTCGTTTCCGCGCGATGCCTTTGTCGTCCAGAAACCGAGCGAAGACGCCCGTGGATATTTCCCCCTCTGGGTTATGCTCCTGCTCGGACGGCTTTCGCAGGCGCAGTTGGTCAAAGGTATCGGGAACCGGCAATTTAATCCCCTTGCGCGGCGCGATTTCGTATCTGATGCGGACATGCAACGGGGGAGGAGGGAAGGCAAGGGTCGCATAAGCATTGTCGTCGACCGTGTTGACTGCATCCGTTTCCGGGTTGTCACGATGCCAATAGGGGCGGGTAAACTGAGCGTCTGCCGGGACTTGGACTGCAAAATTTGCGTAATAGTCCTCTCCCGGCGCGACGGTGGTCTGATCCGCGTACGCGCGATTCACCCAATCTGCTGGACTCTCCAATTCTGCCTTTTGGATCGCCAGAGAGCGGTGTGAGCCGTTGTGCAGCTTTGCAATAATTGTTAACTTCTGACCGGGGGAGACCACGGTTAGAGCATCCTGCTCACCCGGTAGCCCTGACTGCGGTCCTTTTGGGGGCGACAGGGCGGCCTCGAGAGATACATTCATAGCCAGATTCAGCGCGGTCTCAGCTTGTCGCTCTTTTTCGTCCAGTCTTCCCGATAGCTCTCGCTTGGCTTGTGGATCGACCTCACTTCCATCCATACGTGCTTTTGCGGAACGTAGACCGTCGAGCGCTGCGTAAACTGGCGCGGCAGCGCTGCTGGGATCCGTGTTGGCTTTTTCCGCTGCCTGCTTCAGGCCGTCCGCGATCTGCACCAACTCTCTATGCAGCCACGGCACCTTGGTTTCCTCCGCCCCTAACCGCGAAGCTAATCCCGGCAAACTGGTATCAATTCCATCGAAGAAGTCCTTTTCGTGACCGTCCTCATCCAACCTTGAGGGCAACACCGAGTCCACGAGCTTGTAGAAGGCAAAACGATCCCCGGGATCAACTGTCCACGCCCCTGCTCCCTGAGAAAGCTGATGCCTCAAGCCGTCCATAGCAAATTGCGCATATGACATGCCCAGCGCGGGACTAAATTCTCCAGTGTTCAGTTTGACCGTGTAGTTTTCTGGCGGGCAAGTTGTCGCTCCAAACCCGCATACATTGCCGATGTAAAGCTTCTTCGGTTGCCAGGGTAGAAGGCCCTCCTTGATTTGTTCCGGAAAGCGATTAGGGTCCGCCGCGGCGCGAAAGGCTTCCTTGGTAAGAATGGCTGAGGCTTGATGATGGCCGTGCCCATCACGTTCAGTTCCGGAGAATCTCGCCACCAGCACGTCGGGGCGAAAAGTCCGAATCACACGTACCATATCGGCCAAGGCGACGTCGTGACCTTGCCACTTTTGAAAAGTCTCCTCCGCGCTCTTCGAGAAGCCAAAATCCGCTACGCGAGTAAAGCGCTGCTCGACTCCGTAATAGCGGTCAGAGGCAGTCAGCTCCAAAGTACGCAAGACGCCCAGCACGTCGAACAAATTACTGCCGACTTTGTTTTGTCCACCTTCGCCACGATTCAGGGTCAGCAGTAATACACTCGCGCCTTTGCCGCGAGATTCCAGCGTCAACATGCCGCCGTCTTCGTCATCAGGATGCGCAGTAGTCTGCATCAGGTGCGCCGTGGTCTGCAGCCGGAGCAGCATCTGTTTCAGCCCGAGAGCGCCGGTGTCTTGAGGCAGAGGATCAACCGGGCTGGGAACAGCGGCCGGAGCTTCGGCCAGGCCGGGCAAGCACAAAAATAATCCCAGACCGACGCTGCAGAGGGTCCGCCACGAAAGTCGACCCGAACACGCACGCCTGCGAGCCGTCGGCCGAGGCGTAAGTTTCATAGGTATGGGATTGTGACTATCGAGGGTCGGAGGCAAGATTTTTCCTGGTTAGCACGTTCCTTGCTTGGGTTTCGACTGTCCGGGAACCAAAGAGTTAGCCGTCGCTCTTTGCGTGAATACCCTTTACCCAATCCTACCTGATTTAGTGGCTTGCAGGATTCACGGGTGCTCGAACCGCCACTTGGCACTGGCTGGAGGCGGTCAGCACCGCGTCAAACTTTGGATCGCTCCTCAACTTTGCCAGCAGGGGATCGGAAAGCAGATTCGAGTGGGCACAATAGTTCTGCTCGACGGCGGTCTTGAGCATATGGAGGGCAGCTTCCTTCTTCCCGAAGAACGCGAAGATAGCCCCTTGATAGTATGACATCTCAGGGTCGGGGTCTGAGGGCTGGCTGGTTTCCGCCTCGTGCGCCATTCTCTCCAGTTCCGACGGAGGCCGGAGTCCGAGACAGGCTTCCAGAAGATCACGGTGGTAGTGAGGAGTGGGGGACATGCGCTTCACCGCCTCGCGCGCTTCCGCCACCTTGCCTTCTCGCAACAGAAGAGACGGTAGGGCGTAAGCGGCCCACTCCGAACCCGCGTCCAGTCGGAGGAATTCCCTGGCACGCTCGGTCTTGCCCAGTTCCATAAAGACCCATGCGCAAGAACGGAACTGGTAGTTTCCCGGATCCTGCGACAGAGCGATGTCGCATTCGCGCGAGGATTCCTCCAGCATTCCCGCATAGCGGAGAACGTATCCTAGAGTGAAATGGGCTTGGGCGTTCTCCGGACGCCGCTTGACCAGCGCCTTGGCCTCCTCGTATGCCCTGCTCACCTCACCTCGGTCAACCCGATTGACGATGAGCTGGGAAGCCGCGGCGACCAGGTTCGGATCGAGGCCTAGCGCTCGTTCCAAGGCGGCGTT
>JABCYV010000258.1 GCA_013290025.1 Acidobacteriota bacterium | reverse complement strand
AGCAGAAGCTGCGGACAGCGAGATTTCCACGGAAGCTGTTGGTTTGATTGGTGGCGGCGGTTGGACTCGAACCAACGACCTACGGATTATGAGACCGTCGCTCTAGCCACCTGAGCTACGCCGCCACTGGGACAAGCAAATTATGCGCTATAACTTGCCAGAGCTACTTGCGCCAGAACGCAGGAAATCACAAAACTGACGGGCACCGAGCGCAAACCTGCGCCGTTAAGTATTATGAGGCGGAGGCCCCTCCTCACTGACAACTATCCGCGTGCGTATCGGCAAAGTTGACGACCTTCCAGCCGGATTCCGCGCGATAGAGTTGGAACGTCTCGACGCCACAGTGCATCGGCGCGTGGGCCACGCCGTTCTCTGTGTATCTTACGATGAATTTGTAGTGCGACCACACCACGGCTATTGGTCCGTCGACGTGGATCTGAGGATCAATCAATTGATCGTCCCAGGCGCCCTTCGAAATGCGCCCCATGGTCTTAATCAACCTGTCGCGTTCCTCGACGGCAAAGTTCCACTTGCCATCTTGGAGATGCAGGGTAACCTCTCGGAAGTCAGGGTGAAGGGCCACCTCTAGTTTGCTTGCGTCGGCTTCTCGCCAACCATCAAGCAGCATATGCACGGTCTGCAGCACGGCTTCCCGATCGCCATCGGCCGTTCCCGTTGCTGTCACGGCGAATGAGGCCATGGAGGCTGCCACAGCGAGCAGAAAAACTATTATGTTTCTGCCAGGCATAAATCTACCCCCCTCAGCTTGACTGTCAGTAGTTCTCGAAACCAGTCAAGTCTCAGCGGTAGCAATTATCCGCTCCGAGGAACTTGCAAGCGTGCCGGAAAGGATGTCGTGATTGGGCGTGGCATTTTCTTTACTCATGCGCGCCCGACAGACTAAATCCTACCACAGGCTCACGGACTGGCATCCCCACTGCAGAACACTAATGGCATGTGTTCTGCCCGTTCGACTGACCTCGCAGGTACAATTAGTTGGCGCCTTCACTGGTTTCGTGGCACCTAATATCACGTGAATCATAAATACTTGCTGGTAGTCGTAATTTCTCTCGCCGTTACCGGGATTGCTCCGGCGCAGACGGCGAAACCTGAACGGGGACAGCAAGATGATCTGCCCAATTCTGCCTCTTTTTCTATCAAGCCATATCATTACATTACAGGCGGCCAGCGCTTTAAGTGGTTCGTCGACAGCACTGTCGGCCCAGAGACTCTCACAGTGGGTCTCTTCACTGCCGGCTTTGGCACTGCCCGGGACACCCCGAAAGAGTACGGCAGTTCGTGGGCGGGCTTTGGCAAGCGCTATGGCATGCGGCTCACGGGTGTTTCAACCGGCAATGCCATGGAAGCGGGATTGGGCGCGCTCTGGAAAGAAGATCCCCGTTATTTTCGGGCATACCACCAGCCGTTCAAGGGACGTCTGGAGAATGTCGTGATCATGACTTTCCTTGCCCACGATCGCAACGGCCAACTCACGCCTGCGTATGCCAGATATATTTCTACCCCCGGAAACAACTTCCTCTCCAACACCTGGCGGGCCGATAGCGAGGCCAATACGCGGAGCGCGTTGCTTCGCACCGTGTGGGGGTTTCTCGGACTCATGGGAAAAAATGGCTTCACGGAGTTCTGGCCGGACGTCCAAAGGCATGTATTTCACGCCAAACACTGAGTCGCAGCTTCTTTCTCGCTATCAGACGCTTTCAGGTCGCAGCCTGTTGCAACTGGGAGGGAGAAAATTGACACTAGGACGGGATGAAGGCCATCGCTGTAATTCCTGCTCGCCTCGCTTCCACCCGCCTGTCGCGTAAGATGTTGCGCGAGATCGCTGGGCAGCCACTGATTGGCCGGGTGTATGAAGCCGTCAAATCCTCGCCATTGCTTGACGACGTCATCATCGCCACAGATTCAGATGAGATTGTCGGAGTTTGCCGGCACAACGGCTGGAAAGCACAATTGACGGCGGGCTCGCATCGCAGCGGGACTGAGCGCGTGCACGAAATCTCGCAATTGGTGGCGGCGGATATTTATCTCAACGTACAGGGTGATGAACCGCTCATTCGTCTTGAGCATATCGCTGCGCTACTTGATGTGATGGAGGATCCGAATGTCGAAGTGGGGACATTGAAAACGCTGGCACAGGCGGCGGACATCAACAGTCCAAATGCGGTGAAGGTCGTCACCGACAGAACTGGCCGCGCACTTTACTTCTCCCGTGCCACAATTCCCTACGATCGCGAAGCGACGAACCCCTCCTTCTTCAAGCATCTGGGCTTCTATGCGTATCGTAAGTCGGCGCTGAACCGATTTGTCGAGTTTCACGAATCTCCGTTAGAGAACACTGAACGGTTGGAGCAATTGCGCTTTCTGGAAAATGGAATTCCGATATATGTAAGAGAAACGCCCTTCGACACCGTGGGAGTGGATACGGAGCAAGATCTAGGGCGGGTGGAAGCCATCCTGCGGGCCGCCAAAAAAGCTGTCTAGACAGCCCTAGGTCGCATTCTTTCCCAAGCCTCGGCAGCGGCCACGCGCCGGGAAATTGCCGGATGGGAGTGGAAAAACCATTCTACCCATTTGGACGGGGAGCGCTCGGCCAGATTTTGCTGGGCCAGCTTGTTCATAGAAGAGATAAAAGGATCGACTTTGGGGATGGAACAGAAGGCATAGCGGTCAGCCTGGCGCTCGTTGTAACGGGAATAAGCATTTAACGCCGGCAAGACCAGCAATGACAGCACAATCGAGACCAAAGCCAGCAGCGGCAGATTAGCAAAATCAGACAAGGTCTCAAACATGTGCATGCGGTCGACCGTGTAGTGCAGGATCCAGTTCGCAGCCCAGAAACCTATGAGCGTTATCCCCGCCTGCACTGCGATGCTCTTGAGGATATGCCGATGCACATGGTGGCCGAGTTCGTGCGCCAGTACCGCCTCAATTTCGTCCGCCGAATAATTATCGAGCAATGTATCAGCCAGAATGATGCGTCTGGTGGCGCCGAGGCCCGTCAAGGCGGCGTTCGCCTTCTTACTCTTTTCCGAAAGCTTCCATTGGTATACCCCCCGCACCTGCGTCCCCGCCTGCTCGCTGAGTCGTACCAACCGGGCTTTCAACTCTTCATTTTTTAGCGGTTCGAACTTGTAGAAGATGGGAAAAAGGACAACAGGCGCCAGTTGAGCCATCAAGACGAACAGCATCAGAAATGTTGCCCAGGCAATAAACCACCAGTATTGCGGGGCTTGCCGAAGAATGAAGTACAGCAATTCGGCAAAAATCGTCGCAATGACGAGTCCGACCAAGAAAGCTTTGAACTCATCCCAAACCCAGGAGCGCAACCTTTGATTGGATAGTTGGAATCGGCGCTCCAGGCGGAAGCCGTAGTACTCGAGTCCCAATCCGAGCAATTTTCCAGCCGTCATCAGCATCAAAACGTAGAGAAATACGGCCAGGGTATAGTTTTGAAAGGCAGCCCGATAGGCGAGATCGCGCAAGCTGTTACTCCATCCCGTCACTAACAAGGCGACCAGTAGTACCAGTCCCAAGACAAAGTCGCTAACCCCCAGCCAGCGCTTTACGCGATTATAGCGTCGCGCCTGTGGCGAGTCGGTTGGAACCGGAATGGCGGCGGCCGCGGAGCTCATCTTTGATCAGCGATCTTTAGAATTTCTTAATTATCGTATTGCCAGACGCGAAACGCGAGGCCCTGGAAGTACAGTGGCCAGTGGGTAGTTACTAGTGGTTAGATGCGCGTGTGGGCTGCCACGACTGATGTCCTCCCCTAGGCCTTGACGAACACTTCCGCGTTGCCCAGGATCTCAGAGACAAGCTCGGGCGACGCCGCCTCGGAATAGATTCGCAACAATGGCTCAGTGCCAGAAGCCCGAAGCAAGACCCAGGGCTGCGCTCCGTTGCCATTCGTAGGGGCATCGAGAAAGAGCTTCACACCGTCAAGGCCCTCTTTCTTAATGATGTTGTAGGGGCCGAGACGTTTGGTCCGCTCCGAACCCGCCCGCTGAATTGCACTCTGCTTTATATCCTCAGAAATGTGGAGGTCCCGGCGACCGTAGTAATGCGGTCCGTACTCGCGCTGCAGATCGGCTACCAGTTGGCCGAGAGGTTTGCCTTCTTCGGCCATTACATTGGCGAGCAGTAGGGAATTGAGAATTCCGTCGCGTTCCGGCAAGAAGCGCGAATATCCTATGCCGCCAGATTCTTCACCGCCGATGAGAATCTCGCGCTCACTCATCAGATCAGTGACGTACTTGAACCCGATTGGGCACTCGTTCAGTTTGCGCCCATGACGGGCCGCGATGCGGTCCACCATGCCGGTTGTGTTAAAGGCGCGCACAATTTCGCCAGGCCATTTCTTTCGCTCCAAAAGCCAGTGCGTAAGGATAGAGAAAACCTTGTGTGCATCGACGAATGAGCCATCTTCGGTCACCGCGCCAATGCGATCGGCGTCGCCGTCCGTTGCCAGACCGGCGTGGCAGTTTTCTTTCACCACCGTCTGTTGAAGCAAAGCCACGTGTGGTTCGATGGGCTCTGGATTAATTCCTGGGAACAATGGATTTAACTCCTGGCGGATGGCAACATGCTGAATAGCACGACTGGTAAAGATCTGTCCCAGCACGCCCCGTCCAGCACCATACATCGCATCCACCCCAAACTTGAATTTGGCTTTGGCGATGAGATCAACATCAGCGAATGCGCAGACGGCCGCAATGTATGGCTGCTTGAGGTCAACTTCTTCAATTGCCGCCTTTTCGCCGCTAGGCATGGCGACGGCATGAAGCGCTTCTTCAATTATCTGCATGATCGCAGGAGCGGCCGATCCGCCCAACTTGCTCTTGAACTTCATGCCATTCCAGTTCCATGGATTGTGACTGGAAGTGACAACCACTCCGCCAGCGGCCTGCCGGGTCTTCACCGCATAGGAAATCGCAGGTGTCGGAGTGTAGTCGTCGGCTAGTTTGACTGGGATTCCCGCCCCAGCCAAAGTCTTGGCGGCTACCCTGGCCGCATGCTGCGAGGCAAATCGAGTGTCGTAACCAACGATGACCCCGCGCTGCGCGTCTTCGTGTTTCAATACATAAGCGGCAATGGCGCCAGCCACACGGCGCACGTTGTCGAACGTAAAGTCATCAGCGATTACGCCACGCCAGCCGTCGGTACCGAACTTGATTTGGTCATTCGCCATTGTTGTTTAGTTGGGGGGTTGTCTAAGGATGATTGGCCAGCAGCTATCTCACACCAGCTTGTGCAGCTTTTTCTCATCCAGATATTTCACAATTTTCCCGACATCCTGCGCGCTTTTGCGATTGGTAATCAGCAGCGCGTCTTCGGTTTCGACGATAACCAGATCACTCACGCCCACTGCCGCCACGAATTTTCGTGGAGCATGGATGTAATTGCCCTCAGCGTTCAGCGTGAAGATGCCGGCCGCAGAAATCTGATTGCCGTCCGCTGACTGCTGCTTTCCCACATGATGTTCATGCAACGAAGTCCAAGATCCCAGGTCATTCCAGCCAAAATCAGCCGGTAGACAGAAGATATTGGATTGCCGCTCGCCTTTGGCAGACCTCCGCTCTAGCACGGCATAGTCAATGCTTATATTTTCGCACCTTGGGTACAGGCGACGGAACATTTCGGTGAACCTTCGTGTGCCGAATGCGGCCGAAATTTGTTGAAGTACCATTGCCGTCTCGGGCAGGTGCTCGTGTAATGCGTTAGCCAGCGTGCGAGCGCTCCACAAGAACATTCCACTGTTCCAGAAATAGTTGCCTGACTCTAGGAATCCAGCGGCCCTCTCGGCATCGGGCTTCTCGGTGAACCGGCGAACTCTCAGCCCGTCACCGCAGTCAGAGCCGGTTTCGATATAGCCATAACCGGTCTCGGCTCGCGTGGGGCGAATTCCCAACACGACAATGTTTTCGTCCGCGCTGGCAATATGGATTCCTTTCTCCAAAACCTGGCGATACCGTTTTTCGTCTGCGATCACGTGGTCTGAGGGGAACATGCCGATGATCGCATCAGGATCGTTACGCAACAAAATGAATGCTGCTAGTCCAACCGCAGGTGCGGTATTGCGGCCTACCGGCTCAGCGAGGATCTGACACTTACTGAGTCGCGGGAGCTGGCGGCCAATCGCACGCCGCAGATCTTCATTGGTTATGACCCAGAAACGTTTGGCGGGAGCGAACGGAACCAGGCGAGCCACGGTTTGCTGGATCATGGTCTGTTTTCCGTCAAGCGCCAGGAGTTGCTTAGCTAGGCGTTTGCGGCTCAGCGGCCAGAAGCGTGTGCCACGCCCGCCGGCAAGGATCACGGGATAGAAGTTCTTGTTAGCCACAGGTCTGTGGATTTCAGATTTAAGATGCTTTTCTACATTCTCGTCGCCGGTTCTGGTACCAATCCGCCAGGCACCGCGGACATGAGGAATTCCGTTGTCCACTGCGGGCGCACCCGAAACTCGTCAACGCACGCCGGCACTACGACAGCGTCGCCTTTCCCCATCATGACCGGTTCCGCCCCAGGAGCTTCGACAATGCCACAACCCTCAACTGCCACCATGATCTGAACCGAGGTTTTGGCGAATGGATCCTGGGTACGGAAGTCA
>JABCYV010000257.1 GCA_013290025.1 Acidobacteriota bacterium | reverse complement strand
AGCAAGCCCTTCATCGCAATTAATTGTGCAGCAATCCCCGAGGGCTTGCTGGAGAGCGAATTGTTTGGCCACGAACGCGGGGCGTTCACTGGGGCGGTCACGCAAAAGAAAGGCCGCTTTGAAATGGGCAACGGGGGCGTGGTTTTTCTGGACGAAATTGGGGAACTGGCGCCCGCTCTGCAAGTCAAGCTGCTGCGTGTATTGCAAGAGCGCGAGTTCGAGCGGGTGGGCGGCACTCGCCCGATTTCCGTAGACATCCGGCTGATCGCCGCCACCAATAAAGATTTGAAGGAAGCCGCGAAGGCCGGTTCTTTCCGTCAGGATCTTTATTACCGTTTGAATGTGGTGTCGCTGGTGGTGCCGCCACTGCGGGAACGCCGCGAAGATATCCCCATGCTCGCGGACTATTTCGTGGTCAAGTCCAGTTCCCGGTGCAAGTTAAAGGCTAAGCAGATATCTCCTGAAGCGATGGCGTGCCTGGTGAATTACGACTGGCCGGGAAACGTGCGCGAATTGGAGAACGCTATCGAGCGCGCTTTGGTTTTGGCCTGGTCGGACGTAATTCGCCCGGAGGACCTGCCAGAGTCGATTCTGGAAAGAGATCCGCGCCCTGGCGTTTCGGCGAAGTATCACGGCGCGCTGAAGGAGCTAAAAAAAGAACTCATCTTGGGCGCGCTGGAGGAAGCCCAGGGCAATTACACTGAGGCGGCGCGCATTCTGGGAGTACACGCAAACTATCTGCATCGTCTGATCCGAAATTTGGGTTTGAAAGATTCTGCGCGCTCCGTCCCCGGCCCGCGCAGCGGGACGGGAAGAATTTCCCGTGGGCGGTTGTGAATTGGAAGTCCGGGTGATTTCCGCCTTACGGCAACTTGAGAGCGAGTAGCGTCGCCGGATTCAGGTAGATGCCTTGCCAGCGTACTGCGACGTGTAGATGAGGTCCAGTAACGCGGCCGCTCCCACCGCTCAGACCGATTTCCTGCCCAGACGCTACGTGTTCACCTTCCTTTACCTTGATCTCTGAAAAGTGCAGGTAGAGCGTCAGTAGCCCCTGCCCATGGTCGAGCACAACGCAGTCGCCTTCGAAAAAAAGCGGCCGCGCCAGCAACACGATCCCAGCATTGAGCGCCGAAACTGGTGTGCCGGGTGGAACCGAATAGTCGAGCCCCTGGTGCATACTCTGCACTTTTCCGTTGAATGTCCGGCGTGTACCGAAGACGTCGGAAATGCGGGCATTCACCGGGGGTCGGAAACTCCCGGACCACTCGCGCTCCGGTTCAATTCGGCCGAAAACGTCCTGCTTGAGTGTTTTCTCTTGATTGATCCGCTCCAGTTGTTCGGGACTAGGCTCAGTAAATTGCTTGGCAACGGTCACTGCAATGCTCGGATATTTTGCGGAGCGGACGCGCAGCTTTTGTTCGAAGGAAATTTCTTTCCCTCCTGAGGTCGTCGCTTTCAAAGTCAGCAAATATGTTGCCGGATGAGTCTCGAGGCTGACTCCTGCGATTCCGTACCAACTCTTCTTAGTCGCGTCGAAATTAAAGAAGACTTCATGATCAAGCCATCTTCCCGAGAGAGATTCGAGGCGCGTTGGCGGATTGACCTGAAACACAATCGGCGCTCCATTGACTAGGAGCGTCGGCTGCCAGCGGATCGACCATGATTTGCTGACGTTCCCGGAAGCTCCTGGCTTAGTCTGGTTCGTCGCGACAGAGGTTGCCGCGAACAACAGCAATGGAAGCAAGATGGTAAGACTAGCGCGGGTTGCCTCGAACTGCCGGCATGGCGTTCTCTCCACAAGATGAGCCTAGCACCGCCACCGCAGGTTGGGAGCTATAATTCGCGGGTGCGAACCCGGCTCTTCATCGTCGCAATCCTGAGCCTAACAGTTGGCTGTTCTGCGCCGAGCGAAGAGACTCTCGCCGGCGCTGTGGCGGACCGCGTTGTCGTGATGAAGAAAGAGCACACTCTCACTTTGATGAGCGAGGCAAGAGTTCTCAAAACGTACAAGATCGCGCTCGGCCGAGATCCGAACGGCCCGAAAGTGCGGCAGGGCGATCATAGGACGCCATCGGGCATTTAGCTTCTAGATCGAAGGAATCCGAATAGCCGGTTCCACCGCTCGATTCACATTTCGTATCCGGAATCCAAGGACCGCGCGGAAGCCGCACGACTCGGCCTCGCCCCCGGGGCCGACATCATGATTCACGGATTACCCAACGGATTGAGCTGGGTGGCAAGCTGGCACCGTAAGATGGACTGGACCGATGGCTGTATCGCGGTTACGAATGAAGAAATGGACGAGATCTGGCGCGCCGTGCCCGATGGCACACCGATCGAGATCAACCCCTAGCGTTTCGTCGGATCGGGGAAAGCCGGCGCTGCGTGCGGATTGTTGAGATGGATGCGAGAAAGTAAAGAGTGGGGTCCGCCATAGAGGAATTCCAGCGCGATGTTCCCGCCGACATATCCAAGTAGGCTGTAGTTCCCCATCCGCAACGCATCTTTGGCACTGTAGCGGTCCGGATACCATCCATAAACGGCTGTCATCGTACCCGCATAAGGAGCAACCACCGCAGCCACGGAGAAGACACGATGACCATCGTCGCCACGGCACGCGCTAAACGTCGAAATTATCGCGTGGCTCAGACGAGGGAGCACGCCTTTACACTGGCAGCGGTAGTACAGGGTATCCTCGCGGAAAGCTGCCGCCAGCGCATAGCGTGTGGTTGTGGTTATCCCTGCGATGCCAAAGTCGGAGCCGAATCGCTTGCCGTAGGCTTCGGCGCCTTGCTTCCATTCCGGCGGTGTCTTCTCCCCTTGGTTGATGCCGGCAGCAAGCGCGGCGCCGACGATTGGGTAAGGGCCAAACGCGTCGAATAAGTATCCACGGAGCTTCATTTTGTGGGTCGGGCGAGCGTAGGTCACCTGCGGAAGGAGCGCGGCTTGTGATACCGAAACCGCTGGGCTGGGGGGTGTGACAGAATCGGCCACCAATTGCTCTTTTGCCGATCGTGACAGGACAGCCATTGCTGTGATCGCAAGTAGCAACCGCGTGAACATAGGCATCGTCAAGTCTTTTCCTCACAGTCTGACCGACTCATGTTCGGGCTAAGATTAGGAAGCACTGGCCGCCTCCTGAAGGTCGTCGAAACGCTTCCACGTCGTAGCAAATCCGACTTCCAAGGCCGGCGGAAGCATAACACTTAAGTCATGCCCTCGTTCGGAGATTCGTCCTTGAAGCGATTCACGATTGTAAGGTGGCTAGTTCTGGTGCTTGCGGGCTTCGAGACCCTCTACGCCGCTGCGCAAACCCCGGCCGCGTCCGTTAGCAAAGTCGCGCTTGTAAGCGAACAGGACGCGGTCGTTCCCGGCAAACAATTCTGGCTTGGCTTGAAGTTCGACTTGGACCCTGGGTGGCACATCTACTGGGTCAACGCAGGAGATTCTGGTGAACCCCCAAAAGTCGAATGGCACATGCCGCAGGGTTTTCGAGCAAGCGACATTCAGTGGCCCTATCCCGAGCGTCTGAAATCCTCCTCCTTCGTTGACTACGGCTACCAAGATCATGTGTTGCTCATGGTGCCGGTTCACGCCCCCTTGGATCTCAAAGTGGGCGAGCGCGTCAGCCTCGAAGGGCATCTGCGATGGGTAGTCTGCCGTGAAGTCTGCATCCCTGCGCGGCAGGATCTCGCGCTGGTATTACCCAGCGCGCGGCGTGAGTCGGCCTCTGATTCGAACGATCTGTTCGAGGTCACTCGGAAGCGGCTGCCCAAACCGATGCCATCGAACTGGAGAGTTACGGCCGTATCCGATAACGATCAGTTTGAATTGACGATCAATGCCGGTCATCGCATTTCACAAAGTACGTTTTTCCCGCTGCTGCCGCAACAAGTTGAAAATGCCGCACCGCAACAACTGAGCTCCTTCCCGCGAGGCGTAAGGATTCGGCTAAGAAAATCAGACCAACTGTTGAAGCCGATTGCTGCGCTCAAGGGTGTGCTGGTCGTGGCGCCAGACGAGGCTTATGTCATAGACGCACCTGTGCGGAATCCGGAACACCTTCGATAAAATGAGGAGAGCGGGAGGGAGTCATGAAAAGAACATTTTTATTCCTGGCTGTGGTTGTGTGCCTGCTGATAGCTTCGGCGTTGTTCGGTGTGCGGATTGGAGAGGCAGCGCCCGATTTTAACGCTGTCGACAGCCGTGGAAGCACTCATCGGCTTTTGGATTCCAAAGGCAGGTTTGTTGTTCTGGAATGGCACAATCAGGGTTGTCCGTACACCCAAAAACATTACCAGAGCGGCAACATGCAAAGGCTACAAAAGGAGTGGACCGCTCGCGGGGTTGTCTGGTACACCGTCATTTCCTCTGCCCAGGGTCAACAAGGATTCGTTACAGCGCAACAGGAAAATGATTATCTGCAACGCATGAGCGCTTCGCCTACGGCTGCGCTACTGGATCCCACGGGTCAGATAGGGCACCTCTACACAGCCAAGACCACGCCTCACATGTTTGTCATTAATCCAGCCGGAGTTCTGGTTTATGAAGGCGCGATCGACGACAAGCCCACAACCGACCAGTCCGATATCGTTACGGCAAAGAATTTCGTGTCTCTTGCGCTTCAGGAAGCCACTTCGGGAAAGCCGGTCAGCATTCCTACGTCGCGACCATACGGATGTTCAGTGAAGTACGCCAATTGAAAATGGGGAAGAGTGACCAAGTCACCCAGTTCTTCGGATTGCAAGTGTGTGATCGATCGCCCGGGGTTGATCGAGAATGTCTCCCCGACGACTCAGATTCGCACGGGCGAGGACGCCCCGCGCCTACATTCCACTCCATAGAGAACAACAGCAGGTCCTTCCACTGTGCTCGTTGCGTTCCGCTTCGGTCGGGATGACAAAGTTGTGGCGGGATTGGCGCGCGAAGGTATTCGCCTTCGATCACCGAAACCTCAGGGAGCACGATCTTCGCCAGACGAACCGAAGCGGTGATACCAGACTCTGGCCGCACCAATAAGGTTGCTGTCTTCGCCAAGCGACGCCAATACTAACTCTGTCTTGTCGTAGGGAACAAAGCAGCAGCTCGCGGCAATTACAGTGCGAATCCTTTCCAAAAAAAGCGTGGCACTTTTCATAATGCTTCCGCCAAGAACGATGGCGTCTGGCACGAACATGGTGACCAGATTGGCTAGACCCAAACCAAGATAGCGACCTTCACGTTCGACGGAACGCTGCGCCCACTCATCGCCGGCGCACGCCAGTTCGCAGATTCGCTTGGCGGTCAGTCTGCCACGGTGCGGATAGTCAGGGGGAGCATTACCTTCCAGCCAACTGACCATAGCCGGACCCGCCGCCAGAGATTCCCAGCAGCCGCGAAAACCACATACGCACAGCGGGCCGGAAGCATCGATCACGTGGTGACCAATTTCAGGATGGGCCTGGTCCACTCCCCGGTAGATATGTCTATCGAGGATGACGCCGACCCCAATGCCGGTGCCTACGGTTACGTAAATCAGTCGCGACTTATTTTTTCCCGATCCCCAACCGGCTTCGCCCAGAGCTGAGGCGTCAGCATCGTTTTCCATTGCGACGGAAACGCCGAAAACCTTTTCCAAATCTTTGACCGGATTTCTTCCGCGCCAATGAGGAAAGAAGTGTACATTGCCGAATTCGCCGGTGAATGGATACACCGGTCCCGTCGATCCGATTCCGATTCCCTGAAGTTTTGCCCCAGTCTTGGCCACGACCGCTTTCAGCATATTCACCGTACGCTCGAGCGCGCTCTCGTAGAGGCCTTCCGGCTGAGTTGCAGATTCCAAACGGCACAATACTTTGCCCTCTGGATTCACGATCCCAACCGCAATCTTTGTTCCGCCAATATCGACCGCGCCGACCATGCGTCTCCGAAGTCTAGCTTTTTAATGTTTACTCCACTCCACAATCGCAGTCCTCATAGGAGCCGATTTTCAAGTGGGGATTTTCACTGCGACCGACGGTTGCAGCTCATGCCGCGGGCGGTTGAACTTCGCGCAGCCGTCGCTCCAGGAATCGACGCTCGCTGTCGTTGGTGACCAGCGCAAGGGCCCGCTGGTAGCTGCCTGCAGCTTCCTCTGACGATCCAAGGCGGCGCAGCAAATCGGCGCGCGCGGCATGCAATAGGTAATAGTTGTCGAGATCACCGGCTGTAACGAGCGCATCAATGATCGGCAGAGCCCTGTTCGGACCGTCCGCCATGGCAACCGCGACCGCGCGGTTTAGCGAAATGATGGGAGAAGGTTGCAGGCGCTCGAGAACATCATAGAGCCGAACGATCTGCGGCCAGTCCGTATCTCCGGGACGTGATGCCTGACAATGTAAGGCAGCGATGGCCGCCTGCAGCGCGAATGGACCCGATCCGTCGCGGAGAGCCTCTTCGACCAGTGGCAGCGCCTCGGCAATCTGGCGCTGATCCCATTGGCTGCGGTCCTGCTCCTCAAGAATGACAATATCTCCAGCCTGGTCCAGACGGGCGTGACGTCGCGCATCATGAAGCAACATGAGGGCCACAAGACCGGTCACTTCCGCTGGAGGTTGTGGTCCCATCAACGTCCTGACGAGAGATCCCAGGCGGATAGCTTCGGCGCAGAGATCGGTCCTCA
>JABCYV010000256.1 GCA_013290025.1 Acidobacteriota bacterium | reverse complement strand
GGAATGGGCATTCCCGAATACGAGAAGCGATACGAAGGCCGGGTGAAAGATGGCGGCATTCTGCTATCCGTTCACTCAGATAGTTCCGACGAGACCAAAAAGGCAAAAGAAATTCTTCAACAAACGGGCGCCCAGGATATTTCGTCCACCGGCGAAGCCAGTGGCGACAAGAAATCTGTGCCGAGCCGACAAATTGCCTAACTTGCCAGCATCTGCAAACCGGACGGACACATAGTTCGTCCCGGTTTGTCGGTGGAATTTCGAAATACTTCGCATGACTAAAAGGAGAGACAAATGAGCATCTGGACGATATTGTTCGTAGTTCTGCTGATTTCTTGGATCGGCGGTTTAACTGTTTTTCACGTGGCAGGAGGGTTGATTCACTTATTGCTCGTCTTCGCAGTGATCTCTCTGATCTTGCATTTCGTGATGGGCAGACGGACTGCTTAACTTTTGTGGCACATCTAGGCATACTCTGCGCCGTCGGAACAACTGCACCCGACACAGGCCGATACCAACACTCGGCCTGTGCCGATACCAAAATTCTAAACAAGCGGGACATGGTGGTTCCTTGCTGCAACCCCGATTGTCGGGATAAAGGGGCAAAGTGGGTCTTGCAAGAGAAACATGATTGAATGGCGAAGAATGTGGTAACAAACGCGGCAAAGAATTGATTATTTCACGCGATAGGCTCCCTCACGCGATTGCCCAATTGACAAGCCCCATGACATGAAAGGAGGAAGGGATGGCAGCAGAGGCATTGGGTTCCCCGGAAGGCTGGCCGCCTCGCCGTTACGGCGGGACAGTCGCAGATTGTGTGCCCCACCGTCGGGAGCAGCCCGATTCGGTTCTTCCGTCAGGTCAGGCGCAATAAGAACACACTCGTTGCCAACTACAGGCCAAATCCGGCCGTAGGGGCCCTGAAAAGGCCAGCTAGCGCCGACTATAGAACCAGCCGCCTCCGCCGAACAAGAACAGAACCAGAAGGATAATCAAAATCGTTTCGATACTCATTGAATGTTCCTTTCTGCAACTGATGTTTGAGTCTGTCAGACTTGGTGGGAAAATGAAATGGGGTAGTGACTGCACTTCCGAGTAATTAAGACCGTATGGGCTGTTGCATTGGCTGACGGAGGAGAATCTATGTCAGGTTGACGATCAAACCCTCCGAGGAACGAAGCGAGACGCTCCGTTCAAACAGGTCATCCTCGCGGTCCAAATAGGTGGAGACTAGAATACGGCCGCGTTCAAGGTTAATTTCTTCTTGCTCGTGGCTGAGGTTCAGGAGGATCGCGAAATGCTGCCCGTGATCCGTTCGTTCGTAACGCAAAATGTTCCCATTCGCAACGACACCTTCTAACCGGCCCGAGATCAAGGCCTCATTTGATCGACGCAAGCGTATGAGTGCCTGGTAGAGCCTTAGAATGGAATCTTTCTGCCGAGAAAGGTTCACAACGTTCCTCGTCGTGTAGTCTTCCCCCAAGGGCAGCCAGGGTCTGGCTTCGGTAAATCCTGCTGATAGCGAACAGTCCCAAGGCATCGGCGTGCGCTCCGGATCGCGTCCCAGCCCGAGACCTGGCTCGTTCTTCTCTGCCGGATCCTGAATCTCCTGAGGCGGAATCTGCACATTCCTCATACCAATTTCTTCGCCATAGTATATGGTCGGCGTTCCGCGCAGAGTGAGCAATAACATTGCGGCCACTCGTGCCTGCTCTGAACCTACGCGGCTGGAGATTCGTGGTTGGTCGTGGTTACCTAGTACCCAGTTCGGCCAGGCACCCGGTGGTAAGGCCGCCTCGTATTCTCGAATGAGGTGCGCAATTGCGTCCGCCCTCCATGCGCATTGAATTAGGTGAAAATTGAAAGGAAGGGTTGCACCCGTCAGGTCTTTTCCGTAATAAAGGACAAGTCGATTAATAGGAAGGTAGATCTCTCCCAGAAGCAGACGTTCACCATAAGAATCGAGCACGGATCGCATGCTCGCGACCAGACCGTGAATCTCGGGGCGATCCGCATTGAAGATCGGCAGCAACCGTTGTGATGCGGGAGAACCCTCGTGACTAGCCGGATTAATCGGATTATTGCGAAATTGCTCATCTTTGAAGAGAAGCCACATGACATCAACGCGGAATCCATCCACGCCGCGATCAAGCCAGAACCGGAGCACATCAAACATCGCTTCACGCAATGACGGATTCCGCCAGTTCACATCCGGCTGCTGCTTTAGAAAAGAATGGTAGTAATACTGCCTGGTGGTCGCATCCCACTCCCATCCCGAGCCGCCAAAATTGCTCAGCCAGTTGTTAGGGGGGCCACCATCCTCGGTGGCGTCGCACCACAAATACCAGTCACGCTTAGAGTTTTCGCGTGAAGAGCGGCTTTCGAGAAACCATGGATGCTGGTTCGAGGTGTGATTCGGAACAAAATCAAGAATCAGCTTCAGGCCGCGTTCATGCACGGCGTTCAGCAGTTGATCGAAGTCCGCCAGAGTGCCGAATATGCCGTCGAGGCCACAATAATCGGAGATGTCGTAGCCGAAATCCTCCATGGGAGAAGGGTAGATCGGAGCGATCCACAAGACGTCCACCCCCAGCTCAACCAGATAATCGAGCCTGGTAAGAATTCCCTTGAGATCTCCAATTCCGTCGTTGTTTGTATCTTGAAACGACCGCGGGTACACCTCGTAGATAATCCCGCGTTGCCACCAAGCCGTTGCTTGCATCTTAGGGAGTTGCTCCAATTATGATCCGTGCTTCAGTTCTTCAAACGAAGGTGGACCAGCTACATGATCAATGATCTGTGGTACAAGAACGCGGTTATCTATTGCCTTTCGGTCTCTACGTTCATGGACGCGGATGGCGACGGAATCGGGGACTTTCCAGGTCTCATGAACCGGCTCGACTACCTGCAAGGCATCGGCGTGACCGCCATCTGGCTCATGCCCTTTCAGCCTTCTCCATTTCGCGACGATGGGTACGACGTTGCGGATTATTACGGCGTCGATCCCCGCTATGGCACGCTCGGCGACTTCGTCGAGTTCACCCACGGCTGCAAGCAGCGTGGCATTCGCGTCCTAATCGACTTGGTCGTGAATCACACATCCGATAAGCATCCCTGGTTCCAAGAGGCCCGCTCCGATCCAAAATCCAAGTATCGAGACTGGTATGTCTGGTCAAAGAAAAAGCCGAAACATGCCAGCGACGGGGTCGTCTTCCCGGGCGTGCAGAAATCCACATGGAACTATGACAAGGTTGCCAAGGCGTGGTACTTCCATCGATTTTATGATTTTCAGCCTGACTTGAACACCTCGAATCCAAGAGTTCAGGCAGAGATTCTCAAGATCATGGGCTTTTGGATTCAGCTTGGCGTCTCGGGTTTTCGAATGGATGCCGTGCCCTTCGTTATCGGGACGAAGGGTGCGACAGTGAGAGTGCCGACAGAACAATATGACATGCTGCGAACCTTCCGGGAGTTTCTTTCATGGCGACAGGGTGACGCCATCGTCCTTGCGGAAGCCAATGTTTTGCCGAAAACCGATATGGAATACTTCGGCACGTCCGGCGAACGCATGCAAATGATGTTCAACTTCGAGGTCAATCAGCACATGTTCTACGCCCTGGCGACAAGCGACGCACGCCCTTTGATCAAGGCGCTCAAGGCAACCAAAATATCCGAGGCGACGGCGCAATGGGGACAGTTTCTCCGGAATCACGACGAACTCGATCTAGGGCGGCTGACCCACGGTCAGCGGCAAGCCGTGTTCGCCGTCTTCGCTCCCAACAAAGACATGCAGCTTTACAACCGAGGCATTCGCCGGCGGCTTGCTCCAATGCTGCAAGGTGATCGCCGCCGCTTGGAGCTCGCCTACAGTCTGATGATGGCTCTACCCGGTACGCCTGTCTTGCGCTATGGCGATGAGATCGGCATGGGAGACAATCTTCGCCTTCCCGAGCGGAATTGCGCACGTACTCCTATGCAATGGTCCGGGGAACTGCAAGGAGGATTCACCAAAAGCGATAAACCAATCCTCCCTGTGATCACCGGCGGAGTCTATGGCTTTGAACATGTCAATGTCGCGCAACAGAGACATGATCCCAATTCCCTCATGAACTGGATGGAACGCATGATCCGTATGCGCAAGGAAGCTCCGGAAATCGGCTGGGGCGAGTTTTCCATTTTGCAGACTCGGACGCCTGAGGTATTGGCCATCCGCTACGACTGGCGAAACAATTCCGTAGTGGTCGTGCACAACCTGAGTGCGACCCCACGCGAAGTCTGGCTTCAGCTAGACTCGGAAGGATCCGATTGCCTCGCGGACCTGCTCTCCGGAGAAAATAGCAATTCGGATGCATCTGACAAGCATCGTTTGCTCCTGGAGCCTTATGGCTATCGCTGGTTCCGGGTCGGTGGTCTCGACTACATTCTGAAACGCAGTGCAATATAAAGGGCCACGCGACCGTTTGAACAAACTACCGGGATCTGCTTCAGCGCGGTCACACCGCTGATGTGTTTCACGAGAGCCAGCGATCAAACCGAGAATGATTGGATGCAACAGATAATTGATCACTGACTGCGGGCCACGACTTCGATTTCAATTTTGGGACATGGCACAATCACCTACAGCGCATGCTGGATCCTTTTTCGGACGAGCAGCACTCGACGGAGGTCGCCATAACACGAACCCGAGATGGGCACAGGCAATCGCCTGCGCCCGCTCAGATTAGATGGACAATAAACGATGAAAGAAAGCACGATAGCGTTGCAGCGCGACGCGGAGGTCTTCGGTGGATACCTCATCGCCGCGATCCCACTGTTTTTCGAGCTTGGAGCGTTCCTCGGCGAAAACTTCTGCCAGGCGTTTCATCGCTGAGGCGACGAGGCCGTCAGCCTGCTCGACGGCTCGGCGGGGCTCGTCAACGAAAGCTGTCTGAACGTCGTTCCAGCGATTTCGCAAGTCGGCAATCTCGTTGTTGGGGAACAAAGGAACAGCGGTAGCCGCATTGCCAACATCGGGTGCGTCGTCCGTGACTTCGGTTCGTTGTGGTTGGGCAAGGACTGGCTTAGGGCGCCTGTCTTCTGACGCCGGATTGCGATGGGCTAAGTCGGCAGTAGTTAATTCTTCATCTGGGGGGTCTTTCCTCAATGGCACGCTCATCCTCGTGCCTCCTTTCTTTCGGGGAGTGAATCTTCTTCGAGTAGCTCGTCGAACAGCGAACGGTAGTGAACCATGGCCTTTCGCAGATCTTCAGTGCTGGCCTGACCGCGATTGTGGCGCAGCGCGATTTCGTGTCCAGCGCGGTAGTTTTCGACCACAACCGGGTGATCAACCGAAATGTCGGCGGCGCGCTGATCAAAGTCGCCGATGGGATAGCCGCGGACCTGCATGACTTCATTCACCAACTGGTCCGCGCGGGAAACGGCGCCTTTAGGATCATCAACAAACTGTGATTGCACCGTGGTCCAGCGGCTTGCGAAATCGGAACGATTGGACGGAGAGAGCGCGCGGATCTGAAGCTTTTCCCTGCGTTTGGTAAGAAACTGCAGCACATCTTCACCGCGGTGCACGTCACCTTCCTTCTTAACAACTCGATCATATTCAGGGCCGAAACGCTGACGGAGCGTTTGGCTGCGCCGTTTTCGCACAATCAAGAAACCAATGATGGCGACCACTATCAGGATCGCAATGGAGGCGACGATTATCGTGAGCTGATGCTGATCCATGTACCCTCCTTCAAGCTTGTGCGGGTGCTGTGATTCCTTGTTGACGTTAGATGTTGTCTCGGCAGCTCAGAAACCGACTAACCAATACCGGCGAACTAGGTGGCTGAGGTGGTCGCGAGCCTTGGATCGCCGTAGCTTTCCCAGGGTGCACCACCGTGAAAGAAGAATCGAAACATGCTAAGTACCGGTAGATCAGATCAGATCTGATCGCGAAGGGTGCGGCCCGCACTTCCCGACCGCCACGATTCACACTTCCGCATAGCTACCACGAACCGCGGACAGCCAAACATCGGCTTCGGCAAACCGAGCGGTTGGAAAAGGGATAGAGGCTGTTGTTCAGCCGCCGAGAAATGGTTTCTGAGCGGTCGGAGTCGCCGGGTAATCCTCAGCGTAGTTCTTCCAATTGAGCAGATCGGCGATCGTCCTATGCTCATTATCGTTGTTGAACGTCCTCTGGTTATCACTAAGGAGTCGTGGTTTGTGTGTACCGAAATCACTGCCCGCTATCATCGCTAAGTAGTTTGGATACGAGTAGTGCTAGACGTTGCCGAAATTGCTGAAGATTGCGCCCTTCTGGGCGAGGCTTTTCAAAAGATCGTTTCTGATGGCGGACTCATAATTTTGATTTTCGAGTACGACGATGAGCACATGGTCGAAATGCTTTCGGCGGAGGTGCGGGCCTGGTTCCGGTGGGGGCATTCTGCGCAAAGCTGAGAATCGTGACGGTCCAGAAGAAAAGCGCTTTTCGTGCAAACGCGCGACCGTGCCAGCGCCACCGCGGCATGTATCCTCCAGTTCCCAAGCTCCAACTCCTTTGCGGTCTTGAGGATTAGACGACGACCTTTGAAAGGCTGCACGCCAGTGATCCTGCAGATAAGTTGTCAATACATCCTCATTCGGCATACGGAATACAATTTCAATTGTCATTTGGATGCATGCGATCCCGTGCGGAGCACCT
>JABCYV010000255.1 GCA_013290025.1 Acidobacteriota bacterium | reverse complement strand
TGCGTTTCAATGCGCCCAAGCCCAAGCCCGTGGACGATAAGACACTGCGCGGGGTCGTGCTGAAGGTAGATCGCTTCGGTAATCTCGTCACCAACATCACGACCCACGACGCTCCCAGTCTTTTCGCGGCGCAGCCCGCGCCGTTCAAGATGCTTGTCGGAAAACGCGAAATCACAGAAATGCACAGCAACTACGCCGAGGGCGTGCCCGGCGAGGTTTTCCTGATTGCGGGAAGCATGGGGTATCTGGAGATTGCCGCCAATCGCGCATCCGCGGCCCAGATTATCGGAGCCGGCAAAGGCAGCGATGTGAATGTCACTGTGGAAGGCGCCGCCGCGGCCGGCAACGGGCAATAACTGGAATGTCATTCGTGCCAGCACGCGAGAGACGCGCATCCATATTGCAACTCCACCCGTCGAACAAGATTCCTATGAACTTTTAGGCTTGGGGTGGACGTAGCGCTCCATCTCCGCCGTCCATTTGAGGAACCGCCAAAGATTACTTCGCTCCCGCCAGGCGAATTCCCAAAACTCCAGAAAGCCGATCTGCTGCATCTTCACGCCACAGTAAGTCTCGATTCGCCATAGCAAGTACGGACTCCGCCACGGAGCCAGACGGTGGCCTTTGGTCGCGTTCCACAGGAAACGAACTATGTAGCGCATGGGCTCCGGACAGCGATAAAACATCATAACCACAAAGGACACAAAGGTACACGAAGGAAAGGCTTTTCCGGTTAGCTCTCTTGGACTGCTTGCCGCTGAGTGTGCATGCTAGAATCCATTTTCTTCGCGAGGATTTCTGTTTCATGGCTGAGGAAGACGCCCGTCATAAAGCCGAGGATCACTACTACGCAGCTCTCGACCTCGTTGCTGAGGGCGAGCAGGAGCGCGCGTTGGCCGAATACCAGAAATCTCTGGCGGCCGATCCCACCTTTGCCGAAGCGATGCATGGCATGGCCCGCGTGCTGCAAGACCTCAATCGTCTGGATGAAGCCATCGCTGTGGCCAAGCGTCTGGAGCAGCTCGATCCCGACGACGTTCTGGTCCATACCAGTTTGTCCGTTCTCTATCAGAAGAAGGGAATGATCCCCGAAGCCGAAGAGGAAGGGAATAAAGCCCGGATCTTGGGATGGAAGCAGCAGTTGAAAAAAGGCGGTGGTTAATCAATTCGTGAAAAGCTATCGCAAGGAACTTTGGTTCAACGTGCCGTCACGTAGGGGGTTCGTGAACATCACGGACCAGGTCGAGACGTGTCTTAAAGAGAGCAATATCACTGAAGGGCTGGCGTTAGTGAACGCCATGCATATCACGGCTTCGGTCTTCATCAACGACGACGAATCCGGCCTACACCAAGATTACGAGAAGTGGCTGGAAAGCCTCGCGCCGCACGCACCGGTCTCCCAATATCTTCACAACCGTACCGGGGAGGACAATGCCGATGCTCACCTCAAGCGCCAGGTGATGGGTCGCGAGGTAGTCGTAGCCGTGACCAAAGGCAAACTCGACTTCGGTCCCTGGGAGCAGATTTTTTACGGCGAGTTTGACGGCAACAGGAAAAAGCGGGTGCTGGTAAAGATTATTGGCGAATGATGTTGCGGAACGATCTGCCGCTACAAATCGTACTTCTTCACCAAATGCCGGAACGAGCGATAGGAAATCTTGAGGACATCAGCGGCTTTGGTTTGTACTCCATTGGATTGGGCGAGCGCCGCTGTGAGAAGGGAGCGCTCGACGTCCGCGACATACTTCTCCATGTCAACACCTTCGGGTAAGACGCTGCCTGGGGGAATTGACGTTCCCGCGCTCCCCATGCCGCCGACCGCAGCAGCAGCGGCTCGTGCCTTGGGCCGCTCGGCGGGTAGCTCAGCGTGCAGTTCCTCTCCTGTTTCGAGGGCCACAGCGCGCTCAATAGTATTTTCTAGCTGGCGCACATTGCCTGGCCATTCATAACCGCACAACGCATCCAGGGAATGTGGTGTAACCCGCAGAATGCTCTTTCCAGCCGGAGGGGCATATTTCTTGAGGAAATGATTGACCAGCAGGGGAATGTCCTCACGGCGCTCGCGTAAAGGGGGAACGCAAACCGGAATCACGCTCAAACGGTAATAAAGGTCCTCGCGGAATGTGTTTTCCGCCACCTGCTTGTCGAGATCACGGTTGGTGGCGGCAATGACACGGACGTCGATGGGAAACTCCGTGGTGCCGCCTACCGGGCGCACGCTGCGTTCCTGCAGCACCCGGAGCAACTTGACCTGCATGGTCAGCGTCATCTCGCTGATTTCGTCGAGAAAAATCGTTCCCTGATCCGCTACCTGGAACAGCCCGCGCTTGTTCTGATTCGCTCCGGTAAACGCGCCCTTGACGTAACCAAAGAGTTCGCTTTCCAGCAGGGTCTCTGGGAACGCTCCGCAGTTGATGGAAACGAAAGGCTCGGTTGCCCGCGGTGAGCACACATGCACGGCACGCGCGACCAATTCCTTGCCGGTACCGCTCTCACCGTAAATCAAGATCGTGCTCTGGGTGGAAGCGACAGTACGAATGGTCTGCTTGAGTTTCTCCATCGCGGGACTGGCACCGACGATGTTGTCGAGGGAATTACGCGTCGCGGCATCGCGTTTGAACGCGAAATTCTGCCGACTCAAGGTCATCTTTTCGAGCGCCCGGTTGATGGCCAGCTTAATTTCGTCCACCAACCCAGGCGACTTGCGGATGTAGTCGGTGGCGCCGCCCGCCTTCACCGCCTTGACCGCAGCTTCGTAGTCGTCAACCGCGGTAATCAGAATGACAGCCGAATCGGGCGAAACCTGATGCGCGTAGCGCAACACTTCGATGCCATCGGTATGGGGCATCTTGATATCGGTGACAACCACGTCGAACAGAGCGCTGTCGAGTTTCTTCTTCGCGTCCTCACCAGACTTTACAGTCTCGACTTTGTGACCGTCGCGACGCAGTGCGATGTCCAGCATTTCGCAGATGGAGCGCTCATCGTCGCAGACCAAAATGTTACCCATGCGCGCCGCCTCCTGTTGCCGCCACTGCAGCGTTGCGATCTACACCGAAGGGTGTGGAAACGATCTGGCCGCTTTGACTGCTCATTTTTGTGGTGGCGCCTTCTGCCGCATCCAGACGCCGCAACCGCAGGACGAACACGCTGCCCTGCCCAAGTTTAGAGCGCGCCCAGACTTTGCCTTCGTGAGCTTGCACAATCTGGTAAACGATGGCCAAACCCAGGCCGGTGCCGCCTTCAAACTGGGACTGGAACGGCTCAAAAACCTTCTCAACAAGTTGCGGGGCCATGCCGGGTCCGGTGTCGGCAAAGTTGATCTGCCAGTCCTGACCCACCGGGTCGAGAGAAACGCTAAGTGTCCCTCCACTCCTCATGGCGCGCACTGCATTTTCGCAAAAATTCCAGAACACCTGCTTGATCTTGTCGCCATCCGCCAGAACAAACGCTTCCCCCACCCCAAAATGCCGCTCAAGGCGGATACCAAGATTCTCCGTACTGATGCGGTGTTCGAGCAGGGTGAGCGTGTCGTCCAGCAGGAGCAAGAGATCAACTTTGGAGAACTGGTACTGTTTTCCCCGGGAGTATGACAAGAAGTCGGTGATGATACCATTCAGCCGCTGGGACTCACGCGTGACAATCTGCAGCAACTGGCGGTGCTCCTCACTCAGATCTGGGATGCCGGAGAGCATGCTCACCGAACCCGCAATCGAGGTTAGGGGATTGCGGATTTCGTGTGCGATAGCGGCGGCCAGCCGTCCCACGGCAGCCAGCCGATCCTGCATGCGCAAATCCCGCTCCAGCCGCCGAATTTCTGTCAAATCATCAAATGTATAGACGCAGCCGATAGACCCACGGTCGGGAACGGTCAGCGCGGAAGCCATCACCCGGAAAGTTTTGCGAAAGTTGCTGGTGGGCACAAAACGCACTTCAGCATGTGCGCGCTCAGAACCAACTGCAGGTAGCGGATCGAGAAATAACTGGTCCACGGGCTCTCCCAGCAACTGGTGCTCAGAACGCTCCAAGAACTTCTGCGCAGCGGTGTTGACCAAGGTAATGTATCCATCCAACCCGGTAGTGATCAGCCCACCGCTGATCGATTGAATGATGTTTTCGTGCAGGGCTTGCAGGTTTTCCAGCTTGCCGCTGGTATATTTCAGCCTCACGTCAACCTGACGCAGTTTCGAAGCCAATAGTCCAGCCAGGTAAGCCACCGCAAGATAGGCGAATAGGTTGATAAAAATGATGGCTTGAAGCGCCCCCATGCCGGGATGAGTCGTGGAGTATGATCGAATGAACTCGAAGTAGGTCAGCTCCAGGACAGTGCCATAGAGGATGAACGCGAGAGCCGCTGTCAGGTACGCCCAGACCCGTGGTAGCAGGATGCAAGCCACGATGATGACCAGCGGATACAGGAAGTTCAGCGAGCTATCGACGCCGCCGGTCACGTAAACCACCAAGGTGACAAGAGCTAGGTCAGTGACCACCTGCAGCAGCGACTGGATGCGGTGCTCCTCCCAGAAGGAAAGCAAGAGCAGGTAAAAGAGCGACATCGTATACCAAAGCAGCATGACGTCGACGAACATCCGCAGCGGCAATGGAGTAGGGGTGAGGCGAGCGACTGCCAACTCGATCCCCAATAAGAATGTCAGGATGATGATGCGAACTTTGCCCAGCCAGGCCAGCCCGAGCCGCTCATCGAACTTGGAATGCATGTCGAATTCAGATCCCCCGCCGTCCGGGCGCTTTCTTCAACGGGAACGCGGCTTGCAGGACAACTTGCAACCCGTATCAGCGTGAGAGCAGCTCTTCCAACCGGATGGAGGCCGTGCTGGCAGCATCCTTCCCCGCCAGCCTCTTTCTCTGTCTAAACCTTTGTAATTTAGCCCGCCAGCTTGGCAATCATCGAGAACAGTGGCATGTAGAGCGAAATGACGATCCCGCCGATCATCACGCCCAATAGTCCGATAATGACCGGTTCCAGCATGGCCAGCATGTCTTTGGTGGCGGCGTCGACTTCGTCCTCATAAAAGTCGGCAATCTTCTGCAACATGGCGTCCATGGCACCGGTCGCCTCGCCCACGCCAATCATTTGAGTAACCATGTTGGGAAAGACTCCGCATTCCCTGAGCGGATCAACAATCGTGCGCCCCTCTTCGATGGCTTTCCGCACCTTCATCAACGCTTCTTCCAGCACTGCGTTACCCGAAGTCTTGGCCGTAATGCTCAGACCTTCCAGGATGGGAACGCCTGAGGTGATCAGAGTGCCCAGCGTCCGGGTAAAGCGTGCCACCGCGATCTTGCGCAGCAGCGTCCCGAGTATGGGAAGCTTCAGCAGCACATAGTCGAAATAGTAGCGGCCTTTGGGGTCCTTGCGGATCTGCTTAAGCCCGAAGAAGATGCCCACAGTGCCAACAATGAAGAACCACCAGAAATGGCCGACGAACGCGCTCAGGCCCATTACGATACGGGTGGGCAAAGGCAGAGTTACACCCAGACCGCTGAATAGGTTGGCGAAGATTGGCACCACCCACTTGAGGAGCGCTCCCACGATTAGGAAGGCCAGCGAAACAACTGATACGGGATAGATCAGCGCCGACTTGACCGCCGCTCGCAACTTGACCGCCTTCTCGACGTAAATCGCCAGGCGCTGCAGGATAATGTCCAGGATGCCGCCCGTCTCGCCCGCCTCCATCATGTTCACCGTCAGGTCGTCGAAGACTTTGGGAAATTGCTTCATGGCGTTGGCGAGCGTGGACCCGCCTTCCACCGTGGTCCGGACCCCGGTTAGCGTCTTCTGGAATGTCGGGTTCTCCTGGTTCGCGGCCAAGATCTCCAGGCATTGCACTAGCGGAAGACCGGCGTCAATCATGACCGAGAACTGGCGGAAGAAGATGGCTATCTCCTTGGTCTTGACCTTGCCCGAGCCAAAAGTCGGCAGGGCAAATTCTTTTCCCTTTTCCCGGATGGCTCCCGGCGTGATACGCTCGCGACGCAACTGGCTGGCAACTGTTTCCTTATTGACCGCCGTCCGCTCGCCGCTGATTTTCTCGCCGGATGCATTCTTGCCTGAAAATGTGAAAACTGGCATGGTGTCTTTCTCCTCACTTCTCTAAGTTCCCGTCGGTGCACTATGGTTTCGACCGAAAATTTCAGTTCTGTATGCTCTAATTTCTTGCCGTTCTTACAACCACATCGCTGCGTTGACCGGGTTCAGCGTTTGCCCGGCGCCGCGCCTTTTGCCATGGGGGCCTGGTTGCGGTTCAACAGACCCGCACCGCGGTTGATCATCTCGGTCAATTCATCCTGATTGCTGGAGCGAGCCATCGCGACTTCCAGCGTGATCAGTTTCTGGAAGTATGCGGTCGCCAGAGCCTGGTTAAACGTTTGCATGCCGAACTTGTCCTGTCCGGACTGCATGGAGGAATAAATTTGGTGAATCTTATCTTCACGGATCAGGTTGCGGATTGCCGCATTAGGCACCATGATTTCCATGCACATGGCGCGGCCTTTACCATCCGCTTTAGGCAGCAAGCTCTGACACATGATGCCTTCGAGCACCAGCGATAATTGCGCCCGGATCTGTGGTTGCTGGTGCGCCGGAAAGACATCGATGATTCGGTTAATAGTGGATGACGCTGAATTCGTGTGCAGCGTGCCGAAGGTCAAGTGACCGGTCTCGGCGATGCGCAGCGCCGACTCAATCGTCTCCAAGTCTCGCATTTC
>JABCYV010000254.1 GCA_013290025.1 Acidobacteriota bacterium | reverse complement strand
TTACGCTGCCGCAATGTATCGCTGTGGCCGAAGCGGTAGAGCGTGGCCTTACACGGCGAGAACGTGAAGGCAAGGAAATCGCGACCATGGGGCCTGTGTGCACAATCATGGTTGGTCGTCTCGATGATTGGCTCAAGGTCGTCGCGGAGAGAGACAATATCACGATCGATCCGGGTTATCTGGAGTGGGCTGGCGTGGCCGTGTTTAAAAAGACATACCAGATCTTTCGCGAGCGTGGCTACAGAATCCGGCTGCTTTCGGCGGCGTTCCGTAACCACATGCACTGGAGTGAATTCATCGGTGGCGACGTTGTTATCTCGCCGCCTTATTCCTGGCAGGTTCGTCTGAATGCGAGCGACGTCGAGGTCCGACCGCGTATCGACAAACCGGTAGAGCCGAAAATTGTGGACGAGCTGTCCCGGAAGTTTGTCGATTTTCGTCGAGCCTACGATGACGGAGGACTGTCGGTCGAAGAATTCGATTCATTCCCGCCTACTCGCCGAACCCTTCGCCAGTTCATCACAGCGTGCCATGACCTGGATGGTCTGGTGCGTGACTTTCTGCTGCCCAACCCGGATGTGTCCTGAGATAACGATGCTGATCAATCGCGGTCGCTGGCGAGGAGGCCGGAATGGCGCAAATTATCGGGGTCGGGGTCATCGGGATGGGCTGGATGGGAACGGTACACAGCCGTGCGTACCTCCAGGCGGCCGATCGTTTTCACGAGAGTGGTATTCGGCCCCGATTGATTATTTGCGCCGACGACGTTGAAACGCGTGCCAAAGAGGCTAAGGAACGATTCGGCTTCGAGCGGTACACCACCCGCTGGCAAGAGGTAATCGCTAACCCTAAGGTTCAGGTCGTAAATGTAGCTACGCCTAACCACATGCATCTTGAAGTCGTGCGCGCAGCGGCCGCGTCCGGCAAGCACATCTTTTGCGAAAAACCGGTGGGAAAGAATTCGCAAGAGACGGCTGAGATTGAGCGTTTGGCCCGACAGGTTGGCGTCCTTACGTTCGTCGGATACAACTACCGATGGTCTCCGTTGGTGCAGCACGCGCGGCAACTGATCGGCGAAGGGCGGTTGGGCAGATTGACTCACTTTCGCGGTCGTTTCTTCGCCGGGTATGCGTCCAATCCACAAGGAGTTCTTTCTTGGCGCTTTCAACGGGAGTTATCGGGCATGGGCGTCCTGGGCGACCTAATGTCACACGTGGTTGACATGGGTCTGATGCTGGCCGGGCCCGTAAAGCGAGTGGTTGGCAATCGGGAAACCTTTTTTCCCCGCCGACCTTTGGCCATGCCGGGCGTCGGCACTCACTTCACGGTCGGTGGTGGCGGCCCGCTGGGCGATGTCACCAATGAAGACTACGCCAGCGCCTTACTGCAATTCGCCAATGGAGTTCAAGGCAACATCGAAGTCTGTCGCGTGATCCAGGGACACAAATGCCAGTTTGCCTTTGAGATCGAGGGCACCGAGGGTGCACTGAGCTGGGATTTCGAGCGCATGAACGAACTGAAGGTCTTCTGCCTTGACGGAAATGGATCCCATGACGGATATACCCGCCTCGTAAGCGGCCCGGCACATCCCGATCATGTGCGATTCAACCCCGGCGCGGGCGTCGGTCTTGGTTACGAAGACCTCAAAACCATTGAAGCGCACCACTTTCTCAAATCGGTCGCGGAACGGCGTCAAGGAGAACCAGGCTTTACCGAGGCGTTGCGCGTGGCTGAGGTTCTGGGGGCGATCGAGCGCACGTGCGAGACAGGAAGCTGGCAGGAAGTCACACGCATTGCTTCGCGTGCATCTCAGTCGTGACCCAGACATCTTGAGACTGGCTCCCAATTCTTAGAAAGGACTGATCGCGTGGCGATTACCAAACGTATTGGATATGTGGTAGTAGGCCTGGGCAGCATCTCTGAGATTGCCGTTCTGCCCGCCTTCCGGCGCAGCAAAAAGTCCAAACTGGTGGCTCTAGTTAGCCACGATCGGGGAAGGGCTGAGCAACTAGGCAAGAAGTTTGGGGTGAAACAGTGTTATGCCTACGAAAACTACGACGAATGTCTGGCGCAGCCTGACGTCGATGCGGTGTTCATCGCCTCGGTAAACGGCGCGCATGCCGAGCAGACGATTCGCGCCGCGGTGGCAGGCAAACACGTGCTATGCGAAAAGCCGATGGCCAATACAGTAGGAGATTGCCGCCGCATGGTGGAAGCCTGCAAGCAAAACCGCGTCCGCTTGATGATTGCTTATCGCAAGTACTTTGAACCCGGCAGTAAGGCGCTGAAGAAGTTGGTCATCAGTGGCAAACTGGGTCGTCTCAAACACATATTCTCGACCTACACCGAAACCGTGGATCCCAATAAGGCCCGGGCCTGGCAACTGAACCGCAGGCTGGCTGGAGGTGGTTCGCTGATGGATCTGGGCATCTATTGTGTCAACAACATGCGCTGGCTGGCGGGCAGCAATCCGATGGAGGCCACGGCCCATGCCTGGACCGATGACCCGAAACGCTTCAGTGAGGTCGAAGATAACATCGCCTTTCGGGTCACGCATCCCGGCGGTCTGGTTTGCCAAGGCACCTCAAGTTACAGCGCCGTGGCTGCTTCGTTCGTCCAGGTCCACGGCGAAAAGGGTTGGGCCGCGCTGAATCCTGCGTTTGCCTTCGAAGAGGAGCGTCGTCTGTTTGGCAAGATTCAGGGTCGATGGTTCGAACAAAAATTCAAAGTGATCGATGAGTTCGTTTTGGAACTCGATGGCTTCGCGGACTGCATTCGCCTCGGCCGCGATCCGGAACCGGACGGGATGGAGGGATTGCGTGACATTGCGACGGTTCAGGCCATCTATCGTTCGGCACGCGAAAACCGCACCATTGCCATCGATCCGGATACCGATTGAGTGTCGGGATCGAGGCGGCCGGGCGCGAAAGAGCGGCAGCACGCTAACCGCCATCGGTATTTCTGATTTGGTATATCAAGCCATTTTTGCAGCAAAAAAAGCTTGACAGTCGTCATTGCCGGGACTAAGAATAAGCGCTTATTTCATAACGTTGTTCGTTTTGATTGTGCTGGGGCCACGCTTGCATGCTTCGGGGGGGCGAGAGTCATGACGAGACATACGTGTTTCAGGGCCAGTCTGCTCTTCTGCGCGCTATCGCTGATCTGTTCGATCCAGAGTGCTCTGGCTCAGGTAACAACCGGCCGAATTGCCGGCGTGGTTACGGACTCTTCGGGTTCGACCCTGCCCGACGTCGCCGTGACGGTCACCCAGGTTGACACAGCAACCTCGACCACCGTCAACACCGACGCTGCCGGAGAATACGTTGCCACAAATTTGAAGATCGGCACATACACCGTCAGCTTTCAGAAACAAGGATTTCAGCGCTCCGTTCAATCCAACGTTGATGTTGGCATCGGGCAAGTCGTCAAGGTGGACGCTGGTCTAAAGGTCGGAGTCGTAACGCAGACCGTGGAAGTGACCGGTGCCCCTCCCTTGCTGCAGACGGAAACCTCCGCCTTGGGAACAATTGAAACCGAAAAACGCATCGTTGACCTGCCTTTGAACGGCAGGAACTTCTTCAAGCTCGCCTTCCTTGGCCCGGGAGCGAACGAGGGAGCCACGGGAACCAGCGCAGGAGCCGGATCCACCGACAATAACCGGGTGGGAATTGCCTTGTCGGTCAATGGCCTTCGCGTATTCGACAACAACTTCCTTCTCGACGGATTGGACAACAACGAATTCGGCAACGGCACCGTTGTCATCCAGCCGCCGCCTGATGCCATCCAGGAGTTCCGAGTAGAAGAGAACTCCATGAACGCCGAATTCGGCCGCGGTGGCGCCATGGTCAACATCGTACTTCGTTCAGGCACCAACCAGCTGCACGGCTCAGCCTGGGAATTTCTCCGTAACAACAAACTGGACGCGCGCAACTTTTTCGCAACCAGTCAGTTGGGCTTCCAAAGAAACCAGTATGGTGGCCAGTTAGGCGGGCCGATCGTGAAAGACAAAATGTTCATCTTCGGTTCGATCCAACGGTCCGACATTCGAGAAGAGCAGCCTTTCATCAGCACCGTTCCGACCAAGCTGATGCGGACTGGAGATTTGTCCGAGCTCGGCATCCCCATTTATGACCCGCTCACGACAGACCCGAATAATAAGAACGCGCGTAAGCTCATCAATCCCGCAAATCCCGATGTCATTCCTGGCGGTCGAATCAGCACCGTGGGCCAGAATATCGTCAACCTCTATCCTCTTCCAAATATTGCCGGGGCGGGGCTCACCAACAATTTCATTTTCAATGGAAAGTACAAGTTCGATGAGACGGCTTTCGAAACCAGGTTTGATTACAACATCACGCCCAAAGATCGTTTCTTTGCCCACTATGCCATTGCCACCCCCGTCGCAACCAACCCCTCGAACTTCCCCAACGTGACCGGAGGGCTTGGTTCCGGCACATCGAGCACGCTGGATGACAGAGTGCAAAGTGTGGCTGGGGACTGGAATCATATCTTCAATCCTGGATTGCTTAATGACCTGCGGGCTGGATTCATACGTTACCGCGACAACACTCTGCCCATCGACTTCGGCTCGAATGCCGGGAACAAGGTAGGCATCCCCAACGCCAATCATCCCGAGAGTGCCAATTCTTCCGGCTTAACCAAGATCGCGATTTCGAATTTCCAGGCTCTAGGGGATTCGCTGTGGGTGCCAGAAACTATTGTCGAGAACGTGTACCAACTGGCCGACACTCTGAGCTGGACGCACGGGAAACATTCCCTGAAGTTCGGCGCCGACTTCCGGCGCCAGCAGCGGAACTTTTTCCAGCAGACGGCACCCTCGGGTTGGCTCCAGTTCAATGGCCAGTACACCAACAATCCCGCCGATTCTACAACACTCACTAATCCACTCGCCGACGCCTTGCTCGGTTTTCCGAGCTTTGCGCTGCAGGATCACCTTTTCGGAACCGTCGACCCCACGCGCTACTGGGATTTGTCGGAGTTCGTGCAAGACGACATCCGCGTGACCCCCAATCTAACCCTGAATGTTGGCTTGAGATATGAGATCAGCTCGCCGGCCGGCGGACCCACGGTCGGCAACTTTGATTTGAAAACCGCCACCGTTAACACCTCATCTCATGGCGGAGTCGGATTCGACAAGACGGATTGGGCGCCGCGCTTGGGCTTCGCCTGGACGGTGCGTCCCAAGACCGTCATCCGCAGCGGAGGTGGGATCTTTTACGCTCCCGAAGGGAACATTTTTGACGACCTGGGTTTGAATCCGCCCGCCTTGGCCTCTGTCTCCCAGAACTTCAGCAGTACAGGTATCCCTCAGGCAAGCAATTTGGGTTTCCCGGCGTCTTTCACCCCGATCGATCCCAATAACCCCACTGGGACAGTACGAAGCACTGGTAGTGCTCAAAACTTCAACAACTTCAGTAGCGGGTCGATACGCAGGATTCCCCGGATTTACGAGTGGAATTTGACGGTTGAGCAGCAGTTCGCTCAAAACTGGGCGTTCCGGGTCGGATACGTAGGCACCCGCAGCTCAAATCTGTTTGATCACGAATCCTCGAACTTCAATCAGCCTCTGCAGCCCCTGGACTCGAACTTTAATGGGCCCTCGGGCACTGCGTGCCCGGGCAACTTCGGGCGGCCCTACTACAATATTCGACCCTGCTTGACTACGATTTTCCCACTCGACGTCGCACGGCTGAGCATGACCTACCACGCACTGCAGACGTCGATTGAGCATCGGTTCTCGGGTGGCTTCAATGTTCTGGCCGCCTACACCTTCGCGAAAGCACTGGGGACGGCAGACGGCAATGTGAACCAATGCAGCATTCAAAACGCCCACAACATTGCTGCGGAAAGGGGTCCAGTTACCCCAGACTTCCGTCATCGGCTGAGCGTGAGCTACATCTACGAGTTGCCTTATGGCAAAGGGAAACATTTTGGAAGTGACGCGAGCAGCGTCACACAGGCCGTCCTCGGAGGCTGGCAGGTGGCTGGAGTAACCACGGCGCGCAGCGGGGAGGCCTTCGATGCTGTGCTCAGCGGCGATGTCACCAATACCGGAGCGTTCCCTGCGCGTCCGGACATCATTCACAACCCTCAAGATTTTTCCTTTAACATCCCTTTGCAGGCACTGCCCACGAACCAGGGAGGGTTTGGCTGCAGCCGTCCTGGCCATCAGACTCGCGATTGCTGGTTCAATCAGGCTGCTTTCACACTTCCCCCAAATGCCATTGACCCGACAACGGGGGCGGTGCAGTCGGCGCGGGTTTTTGGGGACTCGACACGCGCCATATTGCGCGGCCCCGACGACGTGAACTTTGATTTTTCGGCCTACAAGACATTCCGGCTCGGCGAGAGGTTTGGACTGGTTTTCCGAGCCGAGTTCTTTAACCTCTTCAACCACCCAAACTTTCAGATTCCGAACCTGGGGTCAGGCGGCGGAAGCAGCGGAGGAGGAATTGTTAATGGTCCCGGAGGTGCGGCTATCACTCAGGTGCTGCCCGAAAGTTGGAGGCAGATCCAGTTCGGTCTCAAGCTTCAGTTTTAGGCTGTCAGATCTAGTCGAGTTGCGGTGCTGGGCTCGTTGATAGCTGGATTGGCGCGAGAGGGAAATTCTCCAAGGGGACGTGGGTGCCCTCTTTGGATAAGAGGGTCATAAGGGATGGCTATTCGCGCAGCTAGCGCGCCGATCAATTGGGGAATCATGGAGCATGTTGAGC
>JABCYV010000253.1 GCA_013290025.1 Acidobacteriota bacterium | reverse complement strand
TGTTTCCGGAAGCGCTCATGCTGCATTATCTTGACGATCTCGACTCCAAGATGGAAAGCATGCGCGCTCATTTCGAGCGCGGTGGCGATTCGGAGGGCTTCTGGACCGGTTTCAACCCTTCTCTCGGGCGACCGCTGCTGAATAGCATGAAGTTTCTGGAAAAGAAAGGTACCGGAAAAAGAGATCTCGAGAACAACCATCTCGAAAATAATGAGAAGACATCTGAGCTGACGTCGGCGGTTCCCGAGACAGCAGCCGCCGCCGAAGATGCCCCGACACCAGCTGATCTGGAGTTCGCTGAAAAGAAACAAACTCCGCTAGCGTGACATTCGCATCAGGTCACGGTAGTATTACGCCAATTACTTCCGGATCCTGTCACGTTTCCCGGAAGTACCCAAGGTTTTAGCCTCGCATGTCGCGCCACCATTGCTTTCTGGTTAACAATTTCTGAACGGAGGTCTTTATGCGTTCACCTTTGGCAACAATCACACTGGGCCTTTGTCTGTCCATCGCTTTGTTGGGTTGCAAGAGCAACAAAAGTTCCGATTCGTCAACAAGCGACGCAAATTCCTCGAACTCCGCAAACGCGCCAGCCTCGCCGGCTCCGGACTCTTCGGCCCCATCTAGCGGTTCGGCCATGAAGCCCAAGGCGGAAGTTCCCCAATCTGTAATTCTACCGGAGGGCACCGTGCTGACCGTGCGCCTGCGCGAAGCCGTGGGATCTAAGATCAGCCAACCTGGCCAGGCTTTTTCGGCGACCTTGGCTGAGCCTGTTCAGGTTGATGGAAGAGAACTGATTCGTGCCGGGGCGACTGCTTCCGGAGTCGTGGTGAACGCCGTTCCGCTCGGTCGCTTTAAGGGTGGCGCTCGTCTGCAACTGAAGCTGACGTCGATCAACGTCAAGGGCACTGATAAGGGCATACAGACTTCTTCGATCGAGCGCACCGAAAAGGGCAAAGGCAAACGCACCGCAGTATTGGCGGGCGGCGGAGCCGCCGTTGGCGCGCTGATCGGCGGACTGGCGGGTGGGGGTAAAGGGGCTGCCATAGGCGCATTGGCCGGAGGCGGCGCCGGCACTGGAGGTGCAGCCTTCACTGGGAACAAGGACATCGTCATCCCCGCGGAATCGGCTCTGAGCTTTAAGTTGGAGCAGCCGTTGGAATTGAGATAAGTCGCCTTCAATAGGAACAATGCTCGACTTCACTCGCTTTCAAGTGCTGACCTTTGACTGTTATGGCACGCTAATCGACTGGGAAACGGGAATATTTGGTGCCTTGCGTCCCATTCTGACAGCCCACCGCCGGACTGTCACCGGTGCAGAGCTTTTGGAGCTCTACTCCGAGCTAGAGTCGCAGGCGGAGCAAGGAGAGTTTCGTCCCTATCGTGAAGTTCTGCAATCGGTAGTGCGTGGCTTCGGCGAGCGCCTGGGTTTTGTGCCTTCCGAGTCGGAGGTGCGATCGCTGCCGGAATCTCTGGCCAATTGGCTGCCATTCCCAGATACTGTCGTAGCCCTGCGCAAGCTCAAAAGCCGCTACCAGCTCGCCATCACGTCGAATGTAGACGACGACTTGTTCGCGGCCACCGCGCCACGTCTTGAAGTGCAGTTCGACCACGTAATCACGGCGCAACAGGCCCGCGCCTACAAACCTTCGCTCCGGGTCTTCGAGCTGGCACAGGAACGAATCGGGGTGAAGCCGGACCAGTGGCTCCATGTCGCACAGAGCGTCTATCATGACGTGGTTCCAGCCAAATCCCTGGGCATCGCCACGGTCTGGGTGAATCGTCCGTCGCCTCGTCCGGGAGCGGGCGCGGCCAAAGCGGCGTCTGCCCAGCCCGATTTGGAAGTGTCCAGTCTCAAAGCGCTGGCGGATCTGGCGCTCCCGGCCAAAAGCTGAGAACTGGGAACAACTGACTGAGATCTGCTTTTGAGATCCGTTACAACCACGCTATCTTCTAGACCGCAGTTTCCTCCTCATTCTCCGGGTATTAAACTGATGAGTCGCTAGTTCCCTGCAATTCTTATGGTCTGCGGTTCCTAATTTTGGAGGCAAAAATGCCAACCACCACTCGGATCGATCCGCTTTCTTATCTCACCGATCAGTTGATTGATCTAAAAGCCAAAGGCACCCACTTCCGCCTGCGCGTGCTCGAGGACGAGCAAGCACCGGTCTGCACGTTCGACGGCAGGAAAGTTATCAACCTGGCTTCGAACAATTATCTCGGCCTTACCACCCATCCCAAGCTGCGCGAGGCTGCGTTGGAAGCCACGCGCAAGTATGGCGTCGGGTCGGGCGCGGTGCGCACCATCGCCGGAACCCTGAAGATTCACATGGAGCTGGAGGAGAAGATTGCGCGCTTCAAGAATGTCGAAGCCTGTGTCGTATTCCAATCGGGGTTTGCCGCCAATGCGGGCACAGTCTCGGCGGTGCTGGGCAAAGACGATTTCATCATTTCGGACCAACTAAATCATGCCTCGATCATTGACGGTGCGCGCTTGTCGCGAGCAAAGATTCTGGTCTTCGAGCACAAGAGCATCGCGCAAGCTGAGGAGAGGCTTGCCAGAGTAAAGAACGAGCCCGGGAAAAAGCTGTTGATCTCGGACGGCGTCTTCTCCATGGACGGCGATATCGGCCCGCTGCCCGCCCTGTGTGATCTCGCGGAGAAATATGGCGCCATCATGATGGTGGATGACGCTCATGCCTCCGGCGTGCTGGGTCGCAATGGCCGCGGGACGATTGACCATTTCAAGGTCCACGGCCGGGTCGACATCCAGGTGGGAACGCTGTCGAAAGCGATTGGCGCCTTGGGAGGATATGTCTGCGGCACGCGCGACCTGATTGATTTTCTGTACCATCGCGCTCGACCGTTCCTGTTCTCGACCTCGCATCCGCCGTCGGTGGCGGCGACTTGCATTGCCGCCTTCGATGTATTGGAAAACGAGCCGGACCGCATCGAGAAGCTCTGGCAGAACACTCGCTTCTGGAAAAAAGAGCTGGGCCTGCTCGGCTTCGACATCGGCGGCAAAACCACGCCCGCCAGCGAAACCCCGATCACTCCCATCATCATCGGCGACGGCAAACTCACCATGGACTTCTCCCGCGAACTGTTCAAAGAAGGCGTCATGGGCACTGGCATCGCTTTTCCAACCGTACCGGAAGGCAAAGCCCGCATTCGTACCATCATGACGGCGACGCACACAAAGGAAGGGTTGGAACAGGCGTTGAATGTGCTTAAGAGAGTGGGAAAGAAAATGGGGATTGTGTAGCGATCGGAATGTGCTATCAAGTCATAGCCAGGATACGGCCTATTCAGTTTTCTGCGACGGAGAGACGTACCGTTCGTAGCAAGCAACACAGAGCCATAGACTCCCCCCATCGTTGCTGTAGCCCTCACGCTGACAGCCTGGAAGTTGTGCGATTTTCGTCATGCAGAGCATGCAGTGCTCATGGTCCCACCCAGCCGGAATAACCTCAGGCATTTCGGTGATTAGTTCGCCCGATGGGGAGCGGCGATACTGCTCGGCATCGAGAGGGACGAACCGAGCCTTTTGCCAGGTAACTAAACGCGCCCGTTCTATGTACGAGGGGGATCGGCCAATCATTGTTTGTCCCGTTAGCCATTTCTGAGTCCTTTTCCTCAACGCGCGGCAACAGACAACTCTCGCCGCACGACCTGTTTATTGGTCTGGGGAAATCTCGCTTTAGCTTCAATTCCAAGCCGTCCAGCGTAGTAGAGCAACTTGTCGACGCTCTTGTTCGCGATTTTTCCGTTGAGCAACTCGCTCACACGCGGCTGCGGTTCTCCCAGAATTGCTTGCAACTGCTTTTGCGAATACCTGCGAGCGTACTTCAAAATTGCCTGATACAAATCGGCCTTGAACTTCAGGGCCGCGGCTAGCTCCGGTGCGAATCCCAGGTCATCGAGCACATTTTCCCGCGTGATGTGAGTTGGTTTAGTGTTTTCGCTCGTCATGTTTCTTCTCCCGCGTTATGCGCGCCCTGACTGCCTTCAGCCGCTGTCTCGCAGTGTTGATTTCCTTTGCCGGGGTCTCCCGGCTCCTCTTTTCAAAGCAGTGCAGCACATGGACCACATCATGGATTCTCGACAGATAAATCACGCGATACCACGCCCGCTCATCCTGATCTCGGAGCTCGAAAACTCCTGGACCGACTGCTCTCATTGCCCGGTAGTCCGTGGGTTGCTGCCCCTGTTGCAAAAGACGCAACTGAAATCCCAGGTTTTGCTTGGCCGCATCCGGGAACGAACTAATGACTTCTTTCGAATCGCCTTCCCAAGCAATCAGGGCGTCCTTAGGGAATTCGGGCATCCCTTCGCCACCAGGAAAGTGTAACAGGAATTGATCCCATAATATACAACTAAATGTATAAATCGCTTTGGTTCAAAAAAGCCGCCAGGTATTCTACGGGCTCCCAGCCAATAGGCAAGTAAGTACAAATAAACTACTTAGCCAGGCTGTGGCGTTCCATGTGGAACGCCTTCCGCTAATCTGCCCGGTACACGACCCGCCCACCCACAATCGTAGCCACCACTTTTCCCGTAAGCGACCAGCCGTCAAACGGCGTGTTCCGCGACTTGGACCGAGACTTCGCAGCTTCAAACGTCCACCGCTTCTTGGGATCGAAGATGGTGACGTCGGCATAATTACCGCGTACCAGGCTTCCGCGTCCTTTGATATCGACCACTCGCGCCGGACCTGCGGTGAAGAGTTCCACAATTCTTGCCAATGGGATCCTTTGCTCGCGGTGCAGCCGCGTGATGGCGACGCCGAGTCCGGTCTCCAGGCCCGTGACCCCGAACAGAGCGCGCTCAAATTCGATGATCTTTTCATGAGGTGCATGCGGCGCGTGATCAGTAGCGATGGCGTCCACAGTGCCGTCCGCCAGCGCCACCAGGATGGCCTCTCGATCAGAAGCAGAGCGCAGGGGCGGATTCATTTTTAAATTGGTGTCGTATTCGGCGACGTCGGCGTCGATCAAGCTGAAGTGATGCGGCGTGACTTCGCAGGTGATGCGGGCCTTACTGCGCTTGCCACGGCGCACAGCCTTGAGCGCTTCCGCTGTCGAGAGATGCGCCACGTGCAGTCGTGCGCCTGTGAACTGCTGGGCAAGTTGAACGTCGCGCTCGACAACAGACGCCTCTGCCACCGTCTTCATCCCGCGCAGCCCCAGGCGAAATGAGGTAGGCCCCTCGTTCATCGAGCAGTGTTCGGTCATGCGCGTATCTTCCGCGTGCTGAATCACTGGAAGATTAAGCTCGGATGCTAATCGCAACGTCTCCCGCATGATGTCGTTGCCCAGAATCGGCTTGCCGTCGTCCGTGACTGCAATCGCGCCAGCCCGCTGCAATCCACGGAAATCGGTGAGCACCGCGCCCTTGCTGGCCTTGGTCGCGGCAGCAACTGGAAAAACGTTGACTACTGCGCCGCGCTCGGCCTGCTGAATCCAGGTGACCCATTCTGGTGAATCGACAATGGGATGGGTATTGGGCATGCAGCAGATCGAGGTAAATCCCCCGGCAGCTGCGGCGGCGGTCCCTGACGCGATGGTCTCCTTGTAGCTCTGGCCAGGCTGGCGCAGGTGGACGTGCAGATCGATGAAGCCGGGGGCCACAATCAGACCGCGCGCGTCAAACTTTTCATCGGCGCTGGCGCGGATTTTGTTGGGCAGCGCAACCTCGGCGACACGTCCCTCGCGCAAGAGGACGTCCATGGGAGCGTCAACCCTTGCGGCGGGATCAACTAGATGCCCGCCCTTGATTAGCAAGCTGTGATTTTCTCTTCGATTCACAGGATTCCCAAAATGTGCAGCCGAAACCGCACGAGCGTGGACGTTCGCGCCTACATTACCTCGCTCTGCCAAGCACCTTTGCCAGGATTGCCATCCTCACAGGCACACCGTTACGCACTTCCTCGACGATCGCCGACTGCGAACAGTCAGCCACTTCCCAGGTCAGTTCCAGCCCGCGGATGATCGGCCCCGGATGCATCACCATGGCGTCACGCTTCGCCAGCTTCACTCGAGCCATAGTGATCTGGTAGCGCTCAATGTAAGTCTGCAGGCTGATCTTCACTCCAGCGAGCCGTTCTCTTTGCACCCGCAACACCATGATCACGTCAGCGGCGCGCACAGCGTCTTCCACAGTGCGGGTGATGTGCAAGCCGGGGGCGAGACTAACCGCCACTTCCGGCAAAAATTCCGGCGGACCGCAGAGGGTAACGTGGGCGCCAAACTTACCCAGCAGATGAATCGCGGAACGGGCCACGCGGCTGTGATAAATGTCGCCGACGATCGCGACCTGGAGGCCTTTAAGATTTTTCTTGTGACGGAGGATGGTATAGGCATCGAGCAATGCCTGGGATGGATGCTCATGCATGCCATCGCCGGCATTTACCACCGGAATATCCAAATGCTTGGCCATGAGCAGGGGAGCGCCGGCCAGAGGATGGCGCACCACGATGACATCCGCACCCACGGCCCGCAGCGTGTAGGCCGTATCAAGCAGCGACTCGCCCTTCTCGATGCTGGATCCACTGGCGAGCACCAGCGTGGTCATCGCACCCATGGATTTCGCCGCGACTTCGAACGAGCTGCGGGTGCGCGTGGAGGGTTCGTAAAACAAAAGCAGCACGCGCTTTCCGCGCAGCAAGGGACGCGGCTTGAGCGGATTCATCCGCCGGGCAAGCTTGAATACTCCCAGGATTTCTCCCGCATCGAGATGTTCGATACCCAGCAGCGATCCACGCGCA
>JABCYV010000252.1 GCA_013290025.1 Acidobacteriota bacterium | reverse complement strand
GGACTCGGTCCCGAGTTGTCGCCCCGGGGACACGCCCCCCATCGCGAGCAACCTGCGATCAATGGCTATGCTGCTCACATCTGATTGAACCCCTTCCGGGGGCGAAAGTTGCGCCTCCGATGACTCCGGCGCAGGTTCGGAAGTCCCTTTGTCTGAGGGAAGTACGGGCGCTTTGCTGGGTCTTGGGTCGGTCGGCATCCGAACGCCTCAGCCCGCCGGCGCCGGGACACATGGGAGCGCGGCGGAAGATCAGGCTATCACGCTCCGGGGCAGGTGAAAATGCTTTCGTTTGCTACAATATAGCGGCTGTTTCCCGTAACAAAACGAGTGGGCGCTTAACTCAGCGGTAGAGTGCCATCTTCACACGGTGGAAGTCATAGGTTCGAATCCTATAGCGCCCACCACTCTGATCCAGACCCATCTGGTCGTGACAGAAGTAACCGACCGTCGCGTCGACGCGATCCCGCACGTTCGGAGACCGCACTCGACGTACTTTTACCTAAGCAGCAAATCTCTTTACGAAAGCAGCCAACTTTCTGCCTTCGATGCCGACCGAGATGATCACCTCGCAATCTCTGGGCTGATGGCCTTTCGTGTGGTGACCAAACAAAGTGCCTAATGGCATTCTTTAACACACATTCTTTACGACAAGTGGATGCCGCGCGTGCATCCTTAAACTCATAGTCTGAATCCATACTTCAAACAGATTACGGGTGCGGGATTCCAGCAGGCACGTGTGGCCAAAATACAGGAGAGGGTGATGGCAAGGACCTCAATGGTCTGTTTCCCCAAGTGTGTCGCGATCGTTTTGTTGCTGAGCGCGGCGGTGTCTTTTGCTCAAACCTTTGCCCGGGATCGCGTCCGCGGTCCGGTCGACGAGAGCCAGATGTCCATTGTTGCGGGGAACGTGCACGCCTTTGCCAAGCCCGAATTCGATCAGGGCCGCGCGGACGGCAACATGAAGATCAATCGCGCTGCAATTGTATTCAAGCCATCGCCGGCCCAGCAGAGTGCCCTCGAGGCGCTGCTCGCATCGCAACAGGACCGCACTTCCTCGAACTATCACAAATGGCTGACTCCGGAGCAGTATGCTGACCGCTTCGGCATGACTCGCAACGATCTGGCCAAGGTTGCCGCCTGGCTGCGGTCCAAAGGCCTGACTGTCAACGAGACCGCGCGCGGCCGCAATCGAGTCTTTTTTACCGGAACCGTGGCGCAGATCGAGGACACTTTCCGCACCGAAATCCACCGCTATGCGCTCGATGGCGAGCCCCATTTCGCCAACGCGACGGAACTCTCCGTCCCAGCAGCTTTGGCTGATACGGTATTAAGTTTTGGAAATCTGAACGATTTCCGCCCCAAGCCCAGGTTGCGTGTCGCGAAGCCTGATTTCACTTCCAACATTTCGGGAAATCACTTGGTCGCGCCCGGTGACTTCGCCACGATCTATGACTTGGGGCCACTCTACGCAGCCGGTCTTGACGGCACGGGAGAGACGATCGCCGTGGTCGGTGACAGCGCTATCAACTTGAGCGATATCGACGCTTTTCGCAGCGCGTCCAACCTGCCCAAGAATGAACCTCAAACCATAGTCGTGTCGGGCACTGGAACTCCGACCCACAATGGTGATGAAGTCGAAGCTGATCTTGACCTGGAGTGGACTGGGGCGGTCGCGAAAGGCGCAAACATTATTTACGTTCTCGTAGGTCCTAACGCTAACGGAGGCGCATTTGACGCGTTAACATTTGCCATCGACAACAAGGTCGCGCCAGTCATCAGCAACAGCTTCGGACTCTGCGAGGCGGACATGGGCACGGCGAATACTCAGGCGACACAGGTATCAGTGCGGCAGGCGATCGCGCAGGGTCAGACGATTACTTCTCCAGCCGGAGATGCGGGTGCGGCGGATTGCGACGGCGACCTTCCGACCACGCCGGCGGTCGCCACCCTGGGTCTCGCGGTAGACGTACCTGCGAGCATCCCTGAGGTAACCGGAGTGGGTGGAAGCGAGTTCAATCCCATGCTAGACCCAAAGGCGACCCAAGACCCAAACAACAGCGCATGTTATTTGGCCACCGCGTTTTGGAGCGGTTCGTGCAGCCCGACCAGCGGGCCATCGGCTTTGAGCTACATCCCAGAGGTGGTGTGGAATGACACGGCAGCGTCCGTCGCGCTGGGGCACGGAATTGATGCCGGCGGCGGTGGCGCCAGCACGATCTTTCCTAGGCCCGCGTGGCAAACCGGCACGGGCCAGCGTCAGGTGCCGGACATCTCGCTAAATGCCTCGAACTTCCACGACCCATACCTGATCTGCTCACAAGCCTTTTTCACCAGCAACAACTCCACTGCCACAAGTTGTACTAGCGGCTTCAGGGCCAGCGACAACAGCTTGGCGGCCGCCGGCGGCACGTCCGTGGGAGCGCCTACTTTTGCTGGAATTCTGGCGATCATCAATCAGGCGACGAGGGCGGCCAAGCCCAGCGGCGAGGGCAATGTGAATCCCGAACTCTACTCGTTGGCCGCGAACCTGCCAAAGGCTTTCCACGACATCACCGCAGGCAGCAATAGCGTGCCCTGCACGGCGGGCACGCCCAATTGCCCTTCCGGGGCAAACCCGCAACTTCCCTGCTGCAACGCCACCATCGGGTACGATGAGGCCAGCGGTCTGGGCTCGATCGATGCCAATATCCTGATTCGAAACTGGCCCAATTTCTCGAGTGCTCCCGACTTTGCGGTGGGCGGTAGCGCGGTTAATCTCTCGGCGCCGGGACAGTCCGGTGCGTCGACCGTAACCGTAACTGCGATGAGCGGCTTTAGTGGGACGGTAAACCTTTCCTTCACTCCCTGTTCTACGACCGCCGAGATCACTTGCTCGCTCAGCGCGTCCTCAGTGTCCGTGAACAATTCGAGCACGACGGCAACTCTGAGTGTCTCCACCATCGCTCCGAGCGCGCTTGCCAAGGCTTCCCCGCAGGTCAGTCCCGGCCTGGGCTGGTTCGCGTCTGGCGGCGGAGCCTTGCTGGCAGGTTTTTTCGTAATGGGTGCGCCATCTCGCCGCCGGCGCTGGAGTGGTTTGTTTGGGATCTTGTTTCTGACCCTCGTGGCCGCGGGAATCAGTTGTGGCGGAGGCAGCAGTTCCCACACTTCGAAACCGGGTACGCCGGCGGGCACTTACACCATTGCCGTAACGGCCACAAGTGGCAGTCTAACCCACACGACCAACGTCGCGATCACGGTGCAATAGGACGGAGTTACGGAAGCGCAAAAGCATCGGTCGCCCAGGGCACTTCCAGTAACGCTTCCCCTCATTCTGCCGATAGCTTAAGGGTGACTGCTCCTACCCCTGCTCCCGCTCCCGGAGAAGCCAAGCCCAATTCCGCGACCCGCTTTGTCGCCCGCCAGCCCATCCTCACCAAAGACGAAAAGGTCTTTGGCTATGAGCTCCTCTTCCGCGATGGAGTCGAGAATTTCTTCTGTAGCTCCGACCCTGAAGCCGCCTCGCGTAGCACCTTGGATACCTCCATGCTCATGGGGCTCGATCTCCTCTGTGATGGGCGTCGCGCCTTTATCAACTGTACTCGCGAGATGTTGCTGAAGGATTACGTGACCCTTGTGCCCTCCAATCAGACCGTGGTTGAGATTCTGGAGACCGTACCGCCTGACGATCTGGTGATGGCCGCTTGCCAGCGCCTGAAGGAAGCGGGGTACATGATCGCGCTCGATGATTTTGCCATCGACGACCCGCGCGCGCCGCTCACCGAGGTGGCCGACATCATCAAAGTGGATTTGAAGCGTACTACTCCCGCCGAATGCGCCGCCATGATCAAGCGCTACGGTCCTTGGCGCTGCCGCATGCTGGCGGAAAAAGTGGAAACACGCGAAGAGTTTGTCGCCGCCTCGAAGGCAGGCTTTGTCTACTTTCAGGGTTATTTCTTCCGCCGGCCGGAAGTTCTTGCGACCCACGAAGTCCCGGCCAACCGGATCAACTATGTGCGCATGTTACAGACCGTGTCCAAACCGGAGCTGGATCCACGCGAGATTGAAGATGCCATCAAGAGTGAAGCTTCGCTGTGCTACCGCCTGCTGCGCTACTTGAATTCCGCTGTCTTTGGTTTTGCCAACGAAATCCACTCGGTGCGGCACGCTCTCGCCATGCTGGGAGAGCGCGAGGTGAGGCGCTGGGTCCGCCTGGTCGTCACACTCGCCGCCGGACAAGGCAAATCGAGCGAACTGGTGCTGTCAGCCCTGGTGCGCGCCCGCTTCTGTGAACTGCTTTCGCCAAAAATCCAACATGGCGAGTCCGACTTGTTTCTACTCGGCCTGCTTTCGATGATGGATGCCATTCTTGAAATCCCGATGCCCGAAGTGCTAGATCGAGTCCCGATCGACCAGGAAACCAAGGCCCTCCTGCTGGGTGGAACCGGCCGCCTCCGGCCGCTCTATCAGCTCATGCTGGCGCGTGAATCCGGAGACTGGCAGAACGCCGCCGAATTATCAAAAAGTCTTCACCTGAGCGACGGTGAGGTCGCCGAAGCCTACTGGTCGGCTATGCAGTGGGCGCGGCAAGTGAGTGCTGGCTGAAGGACAGGTCGGTCTCGAACAGTTGGTTACATCACGCGACCCAAAGCAGTGACCATTACTTCTGTGCAAAACTATCCGAGTTAGGCCTTGCGTTCGCCGCCTCGCGGGGGTACCATTCAGATTGTTCCCAACGGCCACGCTCCCTAGCTGGCCCTCCGCGCCCAACTGGCTCCAGGCGCCTGACGGACAAAAAAGATAATTCACGAGTGACTTCCAGCCGCAATGGGTTTCTACGCATGTTAGGTGTGCGACGCGCAGGCAACACCCAGCGGTAGTAAAGGGCAAAACAATCGAGTCCCCCTTCGGGCGGGCTGAATGCAGAACGACAAAACGAGAAAAATATGAATGTAGGACCCGGACGTCCCTCTGGAGGCGGAGGGAGAAACAGACGACGGCGAGGGCGTCGTCCGCCTAACCGTGGCGGACAGCCCGGCGGCCGCGATCGTCAGCAATCGAGTGGCATTTACACCGCCCCCATGGATCACAACTACCGCTCCACGCTGGGCGGCAACAACGGAGGCCGGCCGGGCCGGGGCCGTCCTGGTTTCGCCCCGTCATATGCCCCGGCTGATCCCGAGCCGCTGCCCCAGCGAGAGGATGCGAATTCCCGCATCTTTGCTTTCGTCGATGATCTGTTTTTTCAGGCAAAAATTCAGGAGACGGCGCGCAAGCTCAACGTCAAAGTCGAATTCTGCAAAAGCGAAAAAGACCTGCTTGACCACATGAAGCAGAATGGCGAAGAAAAACCATCGCTGATCATTTTCGACATGAATAACGCCAACGCCAAGCCGCTCACCCTGATTCCCAAGCTCAAGACTAAGTTGAAGAAGGGGACATCAATCATCGGATTTCTTTCCCACGTGCAGGGCGATCTAAAGCAGAAGGCGCACGAAGTCGGATGCGACATGGTGTTGCCGCGCTCTGCCTTCTCGCAAAACCTGCCGCAGCTGTTGCGTCGCCACGGCGCTCCGGAAGAGGAAACTGCAGGGTAAGATTCTTCGCCAGGGGCTGAAGCCCGAAACCGCACAAACACCTTAGCGCCACGGCTGACGCCCGTGCCCTCCCCGTCTCCGCACGCTCTTTTTCACTTCGCAGAAGTTCACACGTCACAGACAGCTTTCAAATTCTCACGTATGAAAGTTGGGAGGGCACGACTTTAGTCGTGCCGTTACGTCTGCCTTGCGAGTCGGCTTTAGCCGTTAAGGGAACCATGGCAAAACCTCCGCGCGATCGCACCGTCGACGGGTGGAATGTCTACTTTGTCACCGCAAGCACCTGGGGACATCGTTCACTCTTTCAAACCGACCGCATGGCGAGACTCTTCGTGGACACAATCCTTCATTACCGCAAGGAAGGAAAGTTCTCGCTGCACGAGTTCGTAGTCATGCCCGACCACTTTCATCTGTTGCTAAGCCCGGCCTCCGGTGTCGCGCTGGAACGGGCCGTGCAGTTCATAAAGGGTGGATTTTCCTACCGCGTGCGAAAGGAGCTGGGTTCAGGGGTCGAAGTCTGGGAGCGCGGCTACGTGGATCATCGAATCCGGGACGTCAGCGATTACATGCGTCACGCTGAGTACATCAGGCGGAATCCGGTCTGCGCTCACCTGGTGGCTGCCGCAGAAGAGTATCTTTACTCCTCAGCAAGTTGGGGATTCGAGCTTGATCCTGGCCCTCAGGGGCTGAAGCCCGAAAACGACAAAAACAGCTTAATGGCACGGCTGAAGCCGTGCCCTCCCGCTTGAATCCTTCTCGAAATTGAAGGCGTACCGCCTGTCTCCCAGAAATTCTGCACTCCCCTCTCTCGCGATGTTCAAATGCCAACTAGGAAGGTCGGCGCTTGTTTCTACCCCGGTGGCCAGCGAAGAGTGCGGCCACCGATCAGGTGCACGTGCAGGTGAAAAACCGACTGTCCTGCCCCCGGTCCCACGTTGAGCACAGTACGATAGCTTTCTTCGATGCCACGTTGACGGGCAATGTGCGCGGCCGTGAGATGGCAGTATCCGATCACAGCAGCATCCTCGGGCGTAGCTTCTTTTAGACCGCGAATATGTTTCTTGGGTACTACGAGCACATGGGTCGGGCCCTGCGGATTGATGTCCTCAAACGCGAAGGTATGTTCATCTTCATAAATCTTTTTGGCTGGAATTTCACCGCTAATGATGCGACAGAACAGACAATCTTTCATGGCACTTCCACTCACAAGTCTGCGGTTGGG
>JABCYV010000251.1 GCA_013290025.1 Acidobacteriota bacterium | reverse complement strand
CCTCAACCCGAAACCAGCACGGTGAGATCAAACTGGTTCGTCCCACCAAACGAGTGGCGGATTTGCTCCGGCGGACCAGGCTGGACATGGTTTTCAAATCATACGAGACTGACGACGATGCCGTTGCTGCCTTCGGGGAGACCAGCCAAGCCGCAAACACCCCAAAACCCCACGAGCCTACTTAGCATCGAACGAGACTAGCGTCCCTACGCGGAAAAGGTGTTTAGCGGATAGTTGAAGAAAGAACACATCGTCTCCCGGAGCACGAGTCAAACAATTAACGAGGTGAATTTATGGAAGCTGTCACTGGGGTATTTTATTCGCGATCCGACGCGGAGGACGCCGTCGAGAAGTTGCGTGCTGCCGGCCTGAAGCCAGATAAAGTCACATTATTGACTCCTGGAAAGACAGACAAAATCGACAAGGAGTTGGAGTCGGTCCCCCTGGTGGCGGCGGAACAATCTGGCATGGGAAAGGCAATCGGAGGCGTAGTGGGTGCGGCTGCCGGGTTGTCGGGAGGTCCATTGCTTGCCGCCTTTCTACCAGGCGTTGGACCAATCATCGCGGTTGGATTGTTGGGCGCGGCAGTTCTCGCGGCGGCGGGAGCAAGCGTGGGAGCGATCGCGGGCGGGAAGCTGGAAAATTCAATGACCGAGGGACTCCCGGAGGACGAATTGTTCGTTTACGAAGACGCGCTGCGCAAGGGACGCAGCGTAGTGATTGCGCTTACCGAGCAGCGAAGCGATGCCGCGCGTCTCCGTGAGCTGTTAAAAGCAGAAGGCGCTGAAGGGATCGATGCTGCAAAACAACAGTGGTGGATCGGTTTGCGTAGTGCCGAGCAGGAGCACTATTCGAAGTTCAGTAGAAACTTCAGCGACGACGAGAAGTTCTATCGACTTGGCTTTGAGGCCGCTCTGCATTCCCGAACGCGGTGCCTGGAATATGATCAGGCCTTGGCTGAGATGACCAGTGACATCGAGGAACTGCAACGCCAATATCCTGATGCGGAAGTTGCAGAACCGTTTAGCCGTGGATACGAGCGCGGCCGTGAACACTATCAGCATCTATGCGATGAATCACGAGCCGCTTAGGGAAGCCCTGAGTCGTTGACCGCTGACTATCGCAGCTACAGTTTGCTCTCATCTCGCTCGCTCCTGCCTTGATCTGCCTTATACTGCGCCGTACACGCGAATGCCAGCTTCCGCTTCATCTCGTCTGGCGTACATCGATTGGATGCGTGGGCTGGCTTGCATTTTGATGTTCCAGACCCATTGCTACGACGCATGGCTGGGCGGCGATTCGCGGAAGACCACATTTTTTATGTGGTCACAGTTGGGCGGGACGCTGCCGGCTCCACTCTTCCTGTTCTTGGCAGGCATCTCATTTGCGCTCGTGACCGACAAGCTGCATCGCAAGGGTTTTCCGGCCGCTCAAATCGCTCGCACGACGATCCGTCGCGGCGCCGAAATTTTTGCATTGGGACTGCTATTCCGACTCCAGGAATATCTGATTGCCTGGGGTTGGGCTCCGTGGAGCGATCTGTTTCGAGTCGACATCCTGAATACCATTGGCGTTTCGATGATGCTGATGGGAGCGGTATGCGGGCTTGTCCTATCGCTCGTCTCATCTCTCGGCCAACGGTTTCGTGCTCGGTCATCGCTAGGAGTAACCGCACTCGGTGTTGCGCTGGGGGTTTCTCTCCTGACGCCTGTGCTGTGGACGACCTGGCGACCTGGATGGCTGCCCTGGCCATTGGAATCCTACATCAATGGGGTCCACAATCTGGGCCAGCCACAGCCCTGGCTGTTTCCGATTTTTCCCTGGGCTGCTTTTGCGTTCGCGGGCTTGGCCGTCGGCTTTTTTCTGCTGAGCGATTGGGGCCGCGAGCGCGAAGCCGTTACGTTTGTTCTCGCGGGCGTGGGCGGGATTGGTCTGACTTACGTGGCGCACTGGTTGGATTTGCGAGGACCTCAAATTTACCCGGTGTACGACTTCTGGCACACCAGCCCGAATTTTTTCCTGATCCGCGTCGGCCTGCTGCTGATGATTCTATCGGCAGCTTACGCCTGGTGTCGCTGGGGAGCGGGACAATGGGGATTCAGTCCGCTAGTGCAGATGGGGCAGACTTCATTGCTGGTCTATTGGGTGCATATTGAGTTTGTGTACGGACGTTTCTCCATCCTGCCCAAACGCGTAGTTGATATTCGTACTGCTTCGCTGGGACTGCTGACGATTTTTCTCTCAATGTTGCTCCTCTCACTATTGCGGACGAATCTGAAAGGGCGCGGTGAGGGAGTGTGGAGGTGGTTCCGCGAACCGTTGAGAGCAAACTGATTTTTCAATCCGCCGATGAAATCTGGCGGATCGCATTCTCCACTAGCTTCAGGCTGATCGCCCAACGTTGGCGGGCCTGGGGCTCGTCATCCCCATAGCCGAATAAATAACAGGTGATGTAGAAGCCGTCCCTCACTTCCGCCGCTTCCTGGTAATAGCAGCGGCGGATCAGGAATTCGGCGGCGGCGGGAATCTCAGGGACTCGCTGCAATAGCTGAGTTAGTCTCTTTGCCAGTTGCTCATGTTGGGGAAAGGAAAAGCGCGGCTGTTCCTGCGAAAAGACAAGATCGATGTAGGAAGCAAACTTCCATGCCGCCCCGAAAATCTCTTCCTCAGGGTTCAGCTCCGTGCTGCACCAGGCATCGCATTTCGCAGTCTCGAGAATGCTCGCGGACGAGTTGATGGCCGACAGAAATTCGCCGAGTTCCGGAATGCGCTGTGCTTCGTCAACTTTGAGCAGCAGTTCCGGGTGACCTTTCAGGTCGTAATACTGCGGGCCGCCATCGCTGGCAGCCCACGGCAATTCCAGTATCTCGTCTTGTGCGCCTAGTTCGACGGCGAAGTCGACTTCCACGTCAGCATCCAAGCGATCAAACTAGTGAGCTGGCGCGGGCTGCGGCGTCGTGCCGGGGGGCGCGAAATTCACCTTGGGCACTACGCGAGACCCCTCGGTCGCCGTGAAGTAAGCTTCGTTGGGCTTGAAACCAGCCCAACGGGCAAAGATGTTGTTAGGAAAGTGCTGAATATAAGTGTTGTAGTCTTGCAAGGCGTCGTTATACCGCTTGCGCTCGACCGCGATGCGGTTTTCGGTTCCCGCCAACTCATCCTGCAAACGCATGAAATTCTCGTTTGATTTCAGCTGAGGATAGTTCTCCGAGATCGCCAAGAGGCGGCCCAACGCGCCGTCCAGAGCCTGGTTGGCCGCAATCTTGTCGGAAGGCGTTCCGGCGGAAAGCAGTGCGGAGCGCGCTTTGGCGATGTCGCCGAAGACTGTCTGTTCCTGCTGGGCGTAGCCTTTTACTGTCTCGACCAGGTTGGGAATGAGGTCGGCTCGCCGTTGCAACACAATGTCAACCTGCGACCACGCTGCCTTTACAGCCTCGTTCTTGGTCACGAGCGTGTTGCGGACGCCTACATATTGCATGAAGGCGAATAGCGCAATCACCACCAGGACAATAATTACGATCAAGCCTTTGCTCATGGTCTTCTCCTGAGAACAGGAATCTTACACTTACGAACTGCTGGGTTCGGCCGAATCCAGAATTGTATCTACTGCCGTCGTTATGCGCTGAACCGCTTCCAAATAGCGCGCAAAAACATCTTTCACATTGAATTGTTTGCGATCCGCCTTGTGTTCCCGAATATCGAGCAACTGCAGGAATGCGGACGGATCAAATTGAATACGAGCGGTTAGCGCCTGCAGTACCTCACGTTTTGAGTGTGGAGCAACTTCTCCGAGCGCGATGAGCGCATGCCGAAACAGAGTGGCGAACGCTGATAATGAGCCCAGCAGCAATTCCCAAAGCCGGCGCTCGTTGCCTGCATGCAGCAGCAGACGCTGGCGCAAGAGGATCAGCTTTTCGCGCAATTCATATTCCAACTGCGCCCTGTGTAGATGCATGGGGATACTCAGGCCAGTTAGTGGATCGTCACCGAAGAGCACGCGATGGCGTTGTTGCATATCGAGGAGCTCGATGGAAAATACGTCCGTCGAACGCTCCAATTCTTCGCGAGTCAGGACGAGCGGGGCATGACGCTGCTTCCGGCTCCACCATTCCACCGCCGGACCCAAGGCGGCCAGCTTGGTAAATGAAGTCTCGCGCAGGATGCAAAGCAGGTTTACGTTGGAGAAATCGTCATGAAATTCTCCCGTTGCGGCGGAACCATAGACCACCACGCTCTGGAGATTCTCGCCCGCCGCTTGCCGCAACCTGCTGACGAACTCGTCGATCTGTTTTTCGGGAACCATTGCATACCTCGCTTGACAGAACTACCAGCTACCGCTGGCGCCGCCACCGCCTGAGCTGCCGCCGCCAAATCCTCCGAAGCCTCCACCGCCGCCGCCGAACCCACCACCTCCGCCGTACCCGCCACGACCACCGCCGCCAAAAAGAAGGAACCAGAAAAGTACGTTGCGCAGCGGAGTAAAAAGCACAAGCAAAATAATGATGGCGAGAACTACCAGCCCGCCTGGCGACATGCCTCTGCGGGGCTGCACTTGTGGCTCTGCTGGAGCTTGAGCACGAGCTCCGGTTACCGTAACGCCCGCGTCCTTCGCGATCACATCCGCCACGCGGCTCGTCATCAGTGTTAGAGCGCTGTTGTAGTCGCTCTGCCGCAGATAGGGTACCGCCTCGCGTCCGAAGCCACCGACCTTGCCGTCCGGCAGGATCGGTTCCAGGCCGTAGCCGACTTCGATCCGGTACTTGCGGTCCTTTACCGCCAGCAGAATCAGCACGCCGTGATCGGTGGATTTACTTCCGATGCCCCATTTCTTGAAAAGATCGACGGCATAACTATCAATATCTGAGCCGTCGAGCGAATTGATGGTAACTACCGCAATCTGAGCGTGGGCTTTCTGATCGATCTGCTGGCAGATGTTGGTAAGTTGCGCAATTGTGTTCGGCTCGAGGACGTGGGCGAAATCGTTGACGTAGCCGGTGGGTTTTAGCTGCGACACTGGCTCCGCACCCAGGGCAAGTGCCAGCCCCACTATCAAAAACGAGAGAAACGCAACTTTTATCCACGACTTCATTTGCCGGATGATTGTATCGGAAAGCAAGTCGCGCCTCGCGCGACCGCACGGGCGAGGCGCCCGCGCCTACATTGATCCGAGTCGCGTGGGGACAGCCGCCCTCGGCTGTCCAGGCAAGCGGAGCTTGCCAGTCCGGATTTCAAACTAGAACTTCCGCAAGAATTCCACCACCTGGTGCTCAGCCCAGTGGCCGTCATTTCCGTCTGGCTTCGCAAGAAATGAGCAGTGGCCACCATCCGCGGTTTCGGTGAAGGTGATATTGGGATTGGCAAGGATCTGCGTTCGCGTTTCCGGAAGGATTCGGATGAAGGGATCATTGGCCGCGTGCAGAATGAAGGTCGGAACGGCAATGTGGCCCACAACATTGGCGGCGGCAGCACGAGCGTAATAATCGGCCGCCCCCTCGAATCCGCAATAGTAGGCGGTGATTTTGTCGTCGAACTCGCGCAAGGTGGAGACACCCCGCAGACGCACAGGGTCGAAGGCATCAGGAAACAGCCTTGCCTTAGCCCGCAGCCGGCGGCGCAGTTTCCACATGAAATAGTATTCGTACAGACGGTTGCTGCTCAGATGCAAGGCATCGGCTGAGGCCGCCAGATCCATTGCCGGACATACGGCGGCGACGGCGCGAAACTGGGGCGGTCCCTCTTTTCCCCACTCGCCGGCCAGCTTCAATACGAGATTCCCACCCATGGAGAATCCGGCAAGTGCAAAACGAGAAATTTTGTCCTGCTCAATCACGTTTTGGGCGACGGCGGCCACGTCCCGAGATAGTCCCGAGTGATAAAGAGTAGGAGCAATGCCCTCCGTGCCGCCGCAATTGCGTTGATTCATGCGTACGACATTCATTCCTGCAGCCAGGCCTTTTGAAGTGACTCCCAGCATATATTGCGATTCGCTGGAACCTTCCAGACCGTGCACCACCACGATCGTCAACGCGTTCCGACGATCGGCCTGCCAGTGGCAGTGACACAGGACTTTCACCCCCGGCTCAACCTCAACCAGGCGCTGCTCGGCTGGGGGCAGAACAATTCGTCGAGGTAAGAAAAAATTGGCGAGAGTCTGACGATGTCCGCCGCGCAGGCCAGGGCGCGGCAGAAAAGACTGGACTAAAGTTTGCGAAGTCCCCACACTTTGATTTTAAATGGAGTCAGCGCCAGGTGCGGACCAAAGCGAAGGAGCCTGAATATGCCGATTTTTGAGTACGTCTGTCAAGCTTGCGATCACGAATTCGAAGCCCTCGTGTATGGCAGCGATAAGCCAGAGTGTCCGAAGTGCCATGGCAAGAGATTGAGCCCTCAGTTGTCGGTCTTTGCCGTGGCTGGGAAGGGTTCCTCGACATCCGCAAGCACGGCGGGATCATGCGGTTCGTGCGGCGATCCGCGAGGCCCTGGCGCGTGCTCGCTTCCTGACTGACTGAGACAGCTTTCCCATCTGCCCCTAGGAAGATCCCCAAATCCATGTCAAGAAACGACTACCCGGTTGTAACCGAGTCCCTGTGACCGCGGTAAGTTTCGCTCTGATCGCAATCCCCGTACTATCACGGCAGTCTTCTCGGAGGCGGCATGGATCGTCGTCGCAATCCTCGGGTCACTGCTTTGTTGCCGGTTTGTGTCTGGGGCATGGACGCGCACGCATTGCCTTTCATGCAAGCAGCCACGGTTCGAAATATCAGCAGTAGCGGTGCCGTGATTCAGGGTCTCTGCCGTCAGGTTAGACCGGGCGAAAT
>JABCYV010000250.1 GCA_013290025.1 Acidobacteriota bacterium | reverse complement strand
AAGATCGACAGCGACGCGGCCTAGATCGCCTCAAAAACACCTGTTTCTCAGGACTTTTTTCGTATTTTTCGTCCGCTGCTCATTTGTCAGTTCGCGGTTCCCCACCCGCGAGGAATCATCAGCCACGATACCCCCGAGCTGGCCGCAGACAGTCCGGCACAAATCAACATCACTAGGCGGAATCCAAACAGAAATGCCTTGGAAATCGCCGCTCGAATCATAGCTGAGGTGCTGGCATCGAGGTTGGAAGGCGGTTCAAGGGCGCCGAGCCTGATCGCGTTCGAGCGAATCTCGTGGAGAACGTCGGCTGAGAGGCCAACCCCGGTCAGCGCGTGTTGCAGGCTGAAACTAAACGCACTTACCATGACGATTCCAAGAATTGCAATGGCCAGGACGCCCGCGACCCGAGCTACCGCATTATTGATGCCAGAGGCAGTACCGGCATGATCCTGATCTACTGAATTCATCACGACCGTAGTCAAAGGAGCGACGCTGACCGCCAAACCGAATCCGAGAACAACAAACGCAGGAAAAAATGTTGCCCAGTAACCGCCACCGATTCCGGGCGCGGCGAAGAGAGCGAAGCCGGCGGCCGCTATGAGAGGGCCGACTATCAGGGGATTTCTGGGGCCGTAACGCGCCACCAACCCGCCGGACCAGCGCGACAGAACGAATATGAGCAGAATGAGTGGCAAGGCAGCTGCACCGGTTGCCGTCGCCGAGTATTTTTGTACCTGGATCAAATTCATTGAAAACAGGAAAAAGAAAATCCCCAGTGCGGAATAAAGAAGCAAGGTCAGGAGATTCGCACCGCTGAAAGCGTGGGATTTGAAGAGCGTCAGCGGAACCATCGGGGAATGTGTCCGGGTCTCGACGAACACAAAGACCACGAGAGCGGCGACTCCGGCGCCCAGGCTCCCAAAAACCAGGGGATGGCTCCAACCGAAAGTTGACGACTCGAGGAATCCATTGACTAAGCCGCCCAATCCAATTGTGGCGAGCAAAGCTCCCGTCCAATCCAGGCGTCCGGCAGCGCGGTTTCGGGTTTCCGGAATGCGCCACAGTGAAATTGCGATCACCGCGGTAGCGAGGGGAAGATTAAGGAAGAAAACCCAGTGCCAGGACGCATTCTGGACAAGCCATCCGCCAAGGACCGGACCCATCGCTGTGGTAATCGCGGTAAAGCCGGACCAGGTCCCGATCGCTTGACCTCGCGATTTCTCATCAAAGCTGGCACTGATAATCGCGAGGCTCCCAGGGACCAGAAAGGCGGCTCCGATACCCTGTATGCTGCGGGCGATGATTAACTGTTCGATGCTTGAGGAGAAGCCGCAAGCCGCCGAGGCGACCGCAAAAATTCCCACGCCGACCAGGAAGATCAAACGTCGGCCGTAGCGATCGCCCAGCGCGCCGCCGACGAGAATCAGAGCAGCAAGGAACAGTCCATACGATTCGACAACCCATTGCACACCGACGACGGTCGCATGGAAGCTCGTTTGCAGCGCAGGCAGCGCGACATTGACGACCGTGCCATCGATGAAAGCCATGCTGGAGCCGACAATGGTGGCCGCCAGGACCCAAGGTCCGGCCTTGGCACTGCAGGGATCATCAGCACTCCGCGATTGGACTACAACGTCATCGCATGGCGTCTTCATGCAGACTATGGATGCCTTTATGTGTCAATGCGCTCCAACGCGACTTTTGCCGCCCGACGGCCTATGTGTGGGATGCGGAACGTAAATGGCGCGACCAAACACCGATTTCTGCATCCAATAGGTCTATTCAAGCGGCACAAGTCTAGAATTATCCATTAACTTAACTGTTGTATCTATCTGAGACTGAATCATGGCGAAACCCATTTTGCTGAGCGTCGATGACGACACTGATGTTTTGCGGTCGATTGAGCGCGATTTGCGATCGCGCTACGGGGCTGACTACCGGGTGCTGGGAAGTGACTCTCCCGAGGGGGCACTTGATCTTTTGAGGCAATTGAAGGTGCGGAATGACAGCGTGGCCCTGTTACTTGCGGACCAGCGCATGCCCCGCATGGATGGCATCGGATTTCTGCAGGAAGGAATGCGGATATTTCCCGATGCGAAGCGGGCATTGCTCACTGCTTACGCCGACATGAACGCCGCCATCAGTGCTATCAATCAGGTTAATATCAACTATTTTTTTCTCAAGCCTTGGGATCCTCCCGCGGAGCACCTGTATCCGCAATTAGATGACCTGCTCGATGATTGGCGTGCGTCGTATCGTCCGAGCTTTGAAGGCATCCGGGTGCTAGGAACGCGCTGGTCTCCTCGGTCCTATGAGTTGCGCGACTTCCTGGCGCGCAACCACGTTCCTTATCAATGGATTGATGTTGAGCTTTCCGCCAATGACCCAGAAACCAAACGTCTTCTAGAGGCGCTGGGCCCGGAGGGCGCCGATCTCCCGGTCGTACTGTTCCAGGACGGAACCAAACTTCTGGAGAGCGTTCCGGCGGAAGTCGCGAAGAAAATAGGCTTACGAACGCGTGCACAGACTGACTTCTACGATCTCGCAATCGTAGGAGGAGGACCGGCCGGTCTGGCAGCCGCGGTCTATGGCGCGTCGGAAGGACTGCACACAGTCATGGTCGAGCGCGAAGCGCCGGGCGGTCAGGCGGGCATGAGCTCGCGTATTGAGAACTACCTTGGATTTCCTGCTGGACTCAGCGGCAATGATCTGGCGCGGCGCGCTGTAGTGCAGGCCCAGCGTTTCGGAGTGGAGATTTTGTCGCCAGTCGAGGCTGTAGGTGTTCGCACGGAAGGTTCTTATCGCATCATCAAGCTGGCGGACGGCAACGAGATCTCCTGTCACGCGTTGATGGTTGCAACCGGAGTACAGTGGCGGCGCCTGGAGGCTCCAGGAATCGATCAGTTGCAGGGAGCGGGCCTCTACTACGGTGGTGGCGCCACGGAAGCCCTGTCCTGCAAGGGCGAAGTCGTCTATGTCGTGGGCGGCGCGAATTCAGCTGGTCAGGCAGCCATGAATTTTGCCAAGTACGCGGAGCGAGTGGTTATCCTGGTGCGCGGAGCTTCTCTCGCCAGTACCATGTCGCAATATTTAATTGACCAGATCAAGGAGACGCCCAACATTCAGATCTGGGCGCATGCCAGCGTGGCTGAAGCGCACGGTACGACGCACCTGGAAGAAGTTTCTGTTTTGTGCTCTGATACCGGCAAGATCGAGCGCGTCCCGGCCAGCGCAATGTTCATCTTTATTGGGGCATTGCCACGCACCGATTGGTTGGCCGATATCGTCGAGCGAGATGAACGTGGTTTCATCCTGACCGGGCCAGATCTCATACGCGATGGGCAACATCCCAAGGGTTGGACCCTCGACCGGGATCCATTCCTGCTCGAGACCAATATTCCCGGTCTTTTTGCGGTGGGTGACGTGCGGCATGGTTCCGTGAAACGGGTAGCGTCTGGAGTCGGTGAAGGATCCGTCGCTGTACAGTTCATCCATCAGTACTTGAGCAAGGTGTAATGATCGAAAAGTCAGAATTAGTGAGTGTGCCGGCATTCGCCGGACTTCCTGACGATCAGATCGAGTGGTTTCTCAGCCAGTCGCAAGAGATCCATCTCAGCGCCGGTGAAACGTACTTGCGTCAGGGCGATCCGGCGGACGCAATGATTGTGGTCCTTGAAGGGCAACTCCAGCTGCGCGGCGAGCTGGGTGGCGAAACCATTGTAATTTCGATAAAGCCGGGCGACGTCACTGGCGTGCTGCCGTTCTCACGGATGAAGCAAGTTGTGGTGACTGGCCGGGCAATCACGGATGGGCGCATCCTGAGATTCCCAGCGGCTCTGTTTCCCGACCTAGTTCAGAAGATGCCGGAGTTGACCCAGCGTCTCGTAAACCTGATGTCTGACCGGATCCGCGAAACCACTCGCATGGAGCAGCAGCGAGATCGGTTGGCGGGTTTGGGAAAGCTTTCCGCCGGTCTGGCTCATGAGCTCAATAATCCAGCCTCCGCGGCGAAACGTGCCACCAGCCTGCTACGCGACGCGCTGAAACGAATCAAGGACGCGAGTCACGAGTTGGGAAGACGCGACCTTACCGCTGCCCAGAAATCAGAAATAGAGAAGCTGGAAGCCTCCTTCATGCAGCAGGACACGCCTCCCCTCGACACACTGGCGGTCAGCGACCTGGAGGACCAGATTGATTCCTTGCTGCGCAGTCACGGGCAAAACGACCTGTGGCAGTTGGCAGCTGACCTTGCGCGTAGGAATGTGAAGCCGGAAGGACTGGAATCGTTATTTGCCAACCTTGATCCGAGTGTCGCCCGAGCCGCGCTGGTGAGAATTGCGGCCTCGGTGGAGATTGCGAACTTGCTGAACGAAATCGAGAGCAGTACGGCGCGAATCTCTGACCTGGTGCGTGCGATCAAGGAATACACCTACATGGACCAGGCGCCGGTGCAAAACGTCGATATCGCAAAGGGCTTGGAAACTACCCTCACCATCTTGCATCACAAACTCAAGCGCGGGGTTACCGTAGAGCGCGACTACGAGCCTGTTCCTCTCCTGGTGAATTCCTTCGGGAGCGAACTCAATCAGGTCTGGACCAATATCATCGACAATGCGATCGACGCCATGGGCGGAAAGGGCGAGCTTCGAGTGCGAACTTACCGCGAAGACAATTGCGTTGTGGTTGAGATTGGGGATAACGGTCCAGGAATTTCACCTGAGGTAAAGCCGCATATTTTTGAGCCTTTTTTCACCACTAAGGGAGTCGGAGAGGGGACCGGGCTGGGTTTGGACACGGTTCAGAGAATTGTGAAAAAACACCGGGGCAGCGTTCAAGTCACTTCGAAACCCGGGGACACTCGCTTTCAAATCTGGCTCCCGCTGGCGGAAGCTCTACCCTAGTGCTACTATCGACTGTTTTTTACCTGAAGAGGCCCTGTCCAGAAGTGGTTGAGGAATGAAGCGCCCCGGAGTTTCCCCAGGCGCGTTATTAGCATCAAACCGGACGCGAAATGAAAGACACGCTGGGAGTCTTGTTAGCGGGGGGGGCCGGCGAACGGCTTTATCCTCTCACTCGCGATCGCGCCAAGCCCGCCGTCACCTTCGGCGGCATTTACCGCATCATTGACGTCACACTTTCCAACTGCGTCAACTCTGATCTGCGCAAGGTCTACATCCTCACTCAATACAAAGCCCTGTCCCTGAACCGGCACATCCGCGAAGGTTGGAACATAATGGGCAGCGAGATGGGCGAGTTCATCGAAGTGTTGCCGCCCATGAAGCGGGTAAGCGAACAGTGGTACCAGGGGACCGCGGATGCGGTCTATCAGAACATCTATTCCATCGGCTCCGAGCAGCCCAAGCATGTTCTGATTCTCTCCGGCGACCACATCTACAAGATGAATTACCGGCTGATGCTGCGCCAACACAATGAATCCGGCGCCGATGTGACACTGGCGACCATCCAGATTGGCCCGGAAGAGGTCTACCGCTTTGGCGTGGTTGATGTGGACCGTGACAGCCGCGTGATCGGCTTTCAAGAGAAGCCGTCGAAAACCGACCTGCGCTCGCCTTACAATCCGGAAAAAGTCTGCGCGTCCATGGGGATTTATTTGTTCAACACTGACGTACTCATACCAGTGTTGCTGAAGAACGCGGAAGACCCCAATTCCAGCCACGATTTCGGCAAGGATGTTCTGCCAAAAATGATCGACGACTACCGCGTCTACGCCTATGACTTCGTGGATGAGAACAAAAAAGAAGCGCTCTATTGGCGTGATGTGGGAACGCTCGAAGCTTATTACGAAGCCAATATGGACATCGTGTCAGTTTCGCCGGTGTTCAATCTGTATGACTCGGATTGGCCGATCCGCACCCATCAGCGGCAATATCCGCCAGCGAAGTTCGTATTCGCCGAAGCCGGGCGCACCGGCACTGCGCTGGATTCGATCGTTTCCGCAGGCTGCATCATCTCCGGTAGCTTCGTGAAAAATAGCGTGGTCTCTCCAGACGTGCGCGTGAACTCCTACAGTGAAGTGGATTCCAGTATCCTTTTCTCGCACGTAAATGTCGGGCGTCACTGCCGCATCCGCAAGGCCATCATCGACCGCGACGTACACATCCCTGAGGGCACCAGCATCGGCTATGACGCTGAGGCTGATCGCCAGCGCTACTTTGTCACTGAAAGTGGAATTACGGTGGTGACGCGCGATTACTCGCTGTTTGAGAATCCAGTCACGGTGGATTACTTCACCAGCGAGTAGAGACCGACTACGGCTGCCTTACGCACTACTCGAAGTAACCTTCGGTTCTGACTCATTGCCGCTGGTCAGTTCGTCTTCCTGGTAGTAGCCGTGACCATACTTACCCTGATATTCGTAATAGTAATAGTAGTCGGGCGAGGCCAGATCGACCGCGTTGAGCAACACCCCTGACACCCGCGCGTTTACTTGCGCGAGGATATCGCGTGCGCGCCGCAACGCCTGCTTGGTGGTCTGTCCGCAGCGGATGACCAGCACCACGGCATCCGCACGGGTCGACATGACCACTGCATCCGTAACCGAAAGCGTTGGCGGCGTGTCCACCACGATGTGGTCGTACTGTTCCCGCAATTTCGCCAGCACGTCCCGCATGTTGGTCGATGCCAGCAGTTCCGCCGGATTGGGCGGCGGAGTTCCTGCCGGCAGAACCCAGAGAGACGGCAGAATCGTGGAACGAACCATCGTCTGTTGCAGGGTCGCGTTCCCCGTCAATACATTGCTCAGTCCAGTCTTCGGGCCCATGCCAAGAGTCTTGTGAATAGTCGGTCGGCGCAGATCCGCGTCGATCAATAGCACGCGAGTTCCTTTCTGAGCCA
>JABCYV010000249.1 GCA_013290025.1 Acidobacteriota bacterium | reverse complement strand
TGGCATGCACGGAAAGCGCGATCCGGTTCTGGACGCCGACTTTACGCATCAACTTCGCCACGTGGGCCTTTACCGTGCGCTCCTCAATGCCCAGCGCGGAGCCGATTTCCTTGTTGGAGCGGCCCGCGACCAGCATCTCCAGCACTTCCTTCTCCCGGTCGGTAAAGGTAACGCGGCCCGCGGGAAAGACTCGTCCCGGCGCCGAACTGACTCGCTCAATGAACATGGATAGAACGTGTCGAGGCGCCCACACTGATCCCTGATTGACCACTCGGATGGCCTGTACGAACTCGGCAGGCGAGGCGGCCTCGTCCACATAGCCCTTGGCGCCCGAAGCAATGGCCTTGAGTATGGTCTCTTCGTCCACGCCGGAGCCGGTCACGATGATGCGCAGGTCTGGCCGGGTGGCTTTAAAGCTAGCCATCAGATCGAACAGGTTATGCCCGCTTCGGTTGCCGAGCAGGATCAGATCAATGTCCGGCAGGGTGCTAATGTCGGGAAGGGAGGCAGAGATCAGTTCGAAATCAGGTTCGGAATCGAACAGAGCTCGAAATCCCACAAACCGCAGTGGATCGCTTTCCACTACGGCAATACGGATGGGCGGCTTCTTGGCCGGTGCAGCTTTCATTGCGGTCGCAGCCTTCATAGGTTTGCCTACTTAAGTAGCTGCCGTTAGCATAGACGCATTCCTGAGCCAATGAAAAGCTCAGTAAGGGATTGGAAATTACGGCGGTAACATGCTAAAAGTTCGGTCTAGCTTAGGGAACAACTCATGAGATTAGGGTATGGCACGATAGTCATCTGGATTGCTGCTGTGGCCTTGGCCGGGGCATCGGTGGCCACGGCGCAAACTACCTACCAGCCAAAGTTTCACGGAGACCCGGCACGCTCGGAGCCAGAAGCCGCTGCCCTCGGTTACATGCGGACGGTGCTGCGGGCGCAGAAGGAATATCAGAAAAAGAATGGCAAATATGCCGCCACGCTGGCCGACCTGGTGCACACTGGTTCCTTTACCCGGCGTATGGTGAATCCAGAAAGGGGAGACTACACCGCCGGTTTCCGGTCCCACAAAGACGGTTTTCAACTTACCATGACGCCCAAACAGCTTGATGCCCAGCATCGCTCTTTTTATGCTGAGGAGGATGGCGTGATCCACGCTGATGAGGAAAAGGCGGCCGACGCGGATTCGCCAAAAGTGAAGTAATGCTCTGGCGTAGAGACTGGAGTCAAGTTCACAGCGGTAGTCCAGCACGATAAGCGCTAACTTAAGCAGGTCGGGCAAGAGGTTGATCCTCCAGTCTGCGCGGTAACTTCCGGTTTGCCGACGATCCGGACAGAATCGTCGCACTTGGCTGTAAATAGGGGCATCCTTACGCATCCTTGGGGGAAGAAGAGTCGGACTTCAGAGTTCCGACAAGTCTTTCGATGCGGGATCGCAGCGACGCAGAAGTGTAATGGAAACTACCAGTACAAGGATCAGCAGACCCAACAAACCAAGTTCAATCATCGAAGAGTGGAAAATGGCGCTTGAGCCTTCGGTCGCCCATGCACCTTCTTTCGTGAGCGTGGCTGCTTCCAGGGTAATCACCAAAACGCGGCGAATTGAGGCAATCAGTCCGACGATCAGAAAGGGTTCTGTAACCAGAACATGGGAGCGAATGGAGATACGTACTGTATGCAGAATCTCCACCAGCATCAGCACAATGAGGAGTTGGTTCAATACCCTCAGAGTCTGGGCTGCAACCGTCCAATGACTGAGACCGATGCACAGTATTTGGCCCGCAGTTGCGATGGTCACAAAGGCCGTGACAGCCAGCAACACTGCGAGAACGGAGTAGATGACTATCTCGGTCTTGCCCAGATAGTAGTCAAAGTGGCGGCGTAATCTGTCTTCGACCATATCAGACTCAAGTTTAAATCGAAAGATGAATTGGTATCGCTGTGGAAAGGGGAGCGTGGACATAAGTGTCCGCGCTCCCAACCCTTTCTTTTCCCTGCTTGGCCCTCTCGGTAGCCTGTTTCAGCGCGTCCTCCAGCACTCTCTGCCCTGAAAGCAAGTTAGCGCGAGCGGTGCTCGCGGTGCTCTTCCACGCGGGGGCGTCCTTCCCGCGCCGCCGTGCGCTCACGCTCAGTGCGCTCGTGTAGCACATGCCGTTCGGGAAGCCGCTCTCCCGCTCTGTATTGCCGGACCTCGTAGGGATGAACATACTCGTGCCGGTTGATCCAGGTTCGCCGCCAGGGGGCGTTGTTGATAATCACCACGTGCGAGTCCCAATCAAAGCGGCAATATCCCCAGCCCCACGGGCGGAAGAAATCCCCGATGGTCACGAAGAAGTCAAAGCGGATTGCGCCGCCGATGACGATTCCGGGCTCGGGCGGGAAGAAGACAATCGCCGGGTCGTAGTACGGCACCGGGATGAATGCCGGATGCACGGGAACAATCGTGATGTACGGCCCATCGCTGACGATGATCTGGGCGTTGCTGCTCAGATATCCGTAGTCCTTGGCCTTCCTGCGCTCTCTCTGCACCGCATCCATCACGTCCTGCCGCTGCGACAGGAACGCGTTGCCAAGGTCGGTGGTCCAGCTCATGTCGTTGGCCATCATCTCCAGTACCGAGGGGAATGGCAGGAGCGCCTGCACACTGGGATCCCAGGGAAGATGATCTGCCTGGATCGCATCGGCCAGGGCTTGCCCGGTAAGGTAGTGGTGCTGATCAGCCCAGCGCGCTGCATCCGGAATCTGGTCGGAATACGTCGCGGCCGCAAGCACCTGCGCCAGGAGCGCATCCGGATACAGTGCAATGCGCGCTACCAGCTTGTCGAGTTGCTCCGGCGTGAACGACGGAGCAAGCGTGTCCTGTGCAAAACTGAGAACGGGAGCAACTGCTAAAACAACCAGAACTGCAAGGATGAGAATTAGTTTTCTAGTCTGCATACAATCCTCCTAAAATCAAGTCAAACACTCTGACGAAAAATTAGAAGACGAACTTCGATTCATTGATTGGCTACCAGTAGGTGATTCTCGACCGAGAACACCCCGGTTACCTCGCGCGCTCGCGTCTCGGCAATCTGCTTGTCCATCGCGCTATCCACAACCCCGTACAGCTTTACACTTCCGTTTTCAACCACAATGCGGATGGGAGCCTGTGGATCCAGCGAATATTTCTGGAGCGCGGGATCATGGTAGATCGCCATTGCCGTGCGTACGCGCAACTCATCGTCAAATTCAGAGAGTGGCAGGACGTTAATTTCGTCCTTCACGTCACGCACGCCAGGAGTGTCCTCGACTATGCTGAGGGCTGAAGCTTTGTCCGGGTAGCTCCGGGCCTCGCCGGAGATGGTTACGACGCCATCTCTCACGTCTACTTCGAAATTGTTGAATGTGATCCCGTAGCCAATGCGGTCATAGCGAAGCCGATTGGCAATGGTTTCACGCAGTTCCTGGTCGGAAACTGGGACAACCGGTTGCACGGCAATGAAATCGCGTACCCCCTCAATTCCATGGTGCTTGCGCGCTCGACGCTCGGCGTCCATTTTCTCGCGATAGGTCTCAACCGAGCCTTGCAGCAGTGCGACTCGATCGTCAACCGCGACGGTGACGTTGCGGAACTCCAGGCGGTTGCTGAAATCTTGCTGTAGTTGCTGAGTAAGAACGGCGTCCCTACTCGCCGCAGTTGTCGTTCCTGCATCGCTCCCCAGCGCAGAGATAGAAATCCCCAGCAAGAGCGCGAGTAGGAAGAACCAGAGAAATCGGTTCAGGGTCTTCATATTCATACCTCCAGGCTAAGAAATTCCTCTTCTTGAGTTTCCAGGCAGGGGACCCTGCAGGGGACCCTGCCTGGTTTTTTCGATTCGAATAGACGCACGGACAGCGGAAAAGGTTGCAATATCTTAGTCGTTTAATAGCAGATTTTATTAGTGTCTTAACATAATACACTAGAGTATTCATTATCTTTATAAGCTATTGATAATACTATATATAATTGATTTTGCACCGCAACTACAGGTCGATATTTCCTGCACCTTCGAGTTGATTTCCACAGCGCATCGGAGCAAGGAGGAACACGCACCCCCGACTGGGCCGAGCGGTTGAGACCTGGCGTTGCCTGGGCTAGTTTATTGAAGCGATTTGAAGATCAGCGCCACTGTCTTTGTATGCCCAAGGGTGCGGCGGACGCTACCGCGTGGTGAGCCGAGAGCTCAGCTCCACACTGCCGTTCAAATCCCATAGCGCGCCGCGTCCGCTGCAAACGCCAGCGGCTTCCTCCTAGTCTTCCTCATCGAAAAACGCCTCGGATCGTGATCCCGCTCGCCCCCAAAATCTGCCCGAGGCGTTTCCGATCAAGGCTAGCGACGATCCGCCCGCTCTTCTCGATCAGACGGTAGGCATCGTGCCGCCATCAATGATGTAGTCTGCACCGTGAATCGAAGCCGCACGATCGGATGCTAGGAACGCCACCAGTTCGGCGACTTCCTCCGGCTGGCCCGGTCGACCAATGGGAATGCCTCCAATCATGTTCATGATTTGCTGTCGAGCAGCGTCCTCGCTGATACCGCTGCTCTGGCTGAGTTGCACAATCATGCCGTGTGCGCCCGAAGTTTCAATGAATCCAGGGGAGATCATGTTGACGCGGACGCCCTTCGGCCCAACTTCGTTGGCAAGCCCCTTATTGTAGGTATTGAGAGCACCTTTCGCTGCAGCGTAGGCAAGTGTCGCATCATAGAGTGGAAGACGGTGCTGGATGGACGAGATATGAAGAATGACACCTGATTTCCGTTCGATCATGCCGGGCAGGAATGCTCGGTCGAGACGAACGGATGCCAAGAGGTTGACGTTGAGCGCCTTCAGCCAGTCGTCGTCTGAGAGGGCTTGATATCCTCCGTTCGGAGCATCTGATCCCCCCACATTGTTCACTAAGATGTCGATTCCGCCCCACTCCCGCTGAATACGGCCGATTACTTCTTGCACGCCTGCAGCCGTACCGATATCCGTTTGCACGAATAGAGCAACTGCCTGTCCTTCCGGCAGCGGCGAGCGTGCAGTCGTTGCGACGGAAGCACCGCTCAGAGTAAAACGGTGCACCATCGCCTGTCCCATACCCTTTGTGCCGCCGGTTACCAGAACCCGCTTGCCCTTGAATTCATCTCCCGAAACTGGAAAAGGGTACGCCATCGTCATGATCGAATCTCCAATGAAACAATCTTGTTGTTGGAAAGTTTGAAGATGTGGTCTAGTTCAACAGGGCTCCCCGGAAACTTACCGGTGAGTCGGGCACGCACGGTCACCAAGTCTCCGACCGTTTGAACGTTAACCGTCCGCAGGACGTATCGGTATTTTGCGTCCGCCGCTTGCTTCCATTGGCGGATTGAGTCACGGCCGTGATAATCCTGCCCCTTGTCGTGGACAGTGCCATCTTCAGCGAAGCAACGGGAAAGCGCATCAGCGTTCTTCGCCTCTTCGGTGGCCAGGTATTCAGCGACTGGTTCGGGCACATCAAGAGTCATGCTGTTCCCCTCCGTGCAGTTGCACAGCCAGAAGTTTCGCAGGATACTGGCGAAATAGGAAGTACGCACGAAAAAGTGCGTTAGGAGAGATATGTATGCCGAAACGCTACACACCCACGTCCGCTGCGGCAGACGTAGAAACAGCGCTCCGCCTCTTGGAAGGAAGATGGAAGCTCGTCATTCTGTTCCATCTATTCGGAGGCAAGGTGATGCGCTTTTCCGATCTGGAACGGGCGATACCCAACATCACTCAGAAAATGCTGGGGCAACAACTTCACAGCTTGGCAGCGGCCGGAATCGTTGTGCGGACGGCCTATCCCCAGGTGCCGCCGAAGGTTGAGTACCGTCTGACATCATGGGGCCAATCCCTTTGTCCTACGCTTGACGCCATACTGAAGTGGGCTGATCGACGCCCAGCAGAGGTAAGAAAGCGCAAATCGCGCTGACGCTTTGCTACTCCTGAATAACGGGCAACTCTCACCTTATCGTTGCGGCACGAGTCTGATTGTCGGTTGAACCGGGAGACCACCTCTACTTGTTTGGAGATTGAAACGTCTCCGTGGCGAGGTAGTCTCCTTGTCGCGAGTGGTAAAGTCTTTGCACTGTGCGAACGTTGAGGGGCGGCTTCCTTTCAGTTCGCAAGTATGTCTCCTTGCCGCGTTTGGAGGTTAGTCATGGCAACCCAGCCGCTTAGCCCTGGTGGATTGAAATTGCAACTGGAAGAGAAGCCTAATGAAACCATCATCCACTGTAAGGGTAAGATTACCGCGGAAAATTTGGAGGTGTTTCAAAGGAAGATTCGCGATCTGATGCCTGAATCGCGCGATCCAATCGCTGCGATTGCCTACAGGATCGTGCTTGATTTGAGCAATGTTTCGCACGTCGACAGCTCTGGTCTGGGCGCGCTCTTGGGAGCATGGACCGCAGCACGAGACAAGGGCTGCGACCTCGAAATCGCAAACCTGAATCCGCGAGTCGAGAAACTTGTGGAGATAACGAAGCTGGACACTGTCTTCAAGCGTGGCAGGATCGTGGCGGCAGGCGGCTCCCCGTCGACGCCGCTGGGTATCGAGGGCGCTCTCACTGCGCTGGACCGAGAAGAGGCTTGTCAGCAAGCAATCGATGCGGGGATGGTCGTTCACCGTGCCGATCCGCTCAATTGCGAGACCGCCATTCCCGCATTGATCGGCGGCGTGGTAATGCCGAATGCGAGGTTCTACGTTCGTAACCACTTTCAGGTTCCCAGGCTTGATCCCTCAAGCTGGCGCCTGAATGTAGTTGGCCTGGTCGAACGCCCTTTGAGCCTTAGTTTGCGCGACCTTATGAAGATGCCGTCTCAGACCCAATTCGTCACTTTGGAGTGCGCTG
>JABCYV010000248.1 GCA_013290025.1 Acidobacteriota bacterium | reverse complement strand
GCTCCACATGGGAAAAGAAATCGGCTCACTAGAGCCTGGAAAGAAAGCCGACCTGATCCTGATTGGTCTCGACGAACCCAACGCTGTTCCCATGTATGACATCTATGCTCAGCTGGCCTATGCCCTGAAGGCCAGCGATGTGGAAACCGTAATCATCGGCGGCCGCGTGGTGATGCGCGATCGAAAATTACTCACCGTGAATGAAGGGGAGGCCACGGCGAAAGCGTGCGAGTACAGGAAAGCAATCGCGGCATCGTTGGGTCTGCCCTAACACGAGATCAGCCAAGGCAGCTCAGTCTTTTACGACTTCCGGCACTCTAGTTGCTGGCGGCGTGTTGCGGCTGCGCTGGATGCTTACAACTCCGTCGATCACCACCATTCCTATTCCCGGAAGATCGCCTTTTTGGATGCTATCGAGCAGGTTTTTGCCAGCCGAGTGCTGGGCCTTATCCATGAAGACGAGATTGGCCGCCCGTCCTACTTCAATCAAGCCACAGTCAAGCTTTCGCTGGCGCGCCGTATTGCCGGTGGCAAAGCACAAGGCGATCTCTGCAGGAATTTCGCCCAGCGAAGAGAGCACGGAGATCATCCGCACGATGCCCAGCGGTTGCACGCCCGACCCGGCGGGACAATCCGTACCGAGGATCACGCTCGGCAGGCGATTAAGCTGGCTCGCGGTGCGCACCGTCAGCAGAGCAGCTCGTTCGTTGCCGTTGTGAACTATTTCGAGCGCGCGCGGGCTGCGCTCACATAGGGTAACGATCTGATCGTCGGGAAGCGCCGTGTGTCCTCCATTGATGTGACCAATCACATCGGGATCGGCGGCGAGGACAACATCTTTGTCGATCAAGCCGGAGCCCGGAATCGAAGGCCCGCCGGTGTGAATCGTGCTCTGAATTCCGTACTTTCGCGCCCACGAAACCATCTGTTGCGCGGTCGCGCCATCCTTCACGCTGCCCAGCCCGATCTCGCCCAGAATGTTGACGCCGGCGGAAGCCAGCTCCTTGAAGTCTTCTTCGACCATGCCATGCTCAATCACTGGAGCGCCCGCCAGGACCCTCACTCCGCCGGGACGAAATGCGGTGAATGCCCGCTGCGCAAAGATTGCCATTGCCTTGAGACCGACAATGTCTTTCGGCCTACCGGGCGCATGAACCTCGCCAGCGGAGACCATCGTAGTCACTCCACCATGCAGGCAACTGTCGATCCAACCAAGCTGATTTTGCCGCGGCGTCCAGTCTCCAGCTACCGGATGCACGTGGCTGTCGATCAACCCTGGCGTTAAGGCGGTGCCGTTAGCATCGATCCTGAGAGTCGCGTTTTCCGTATCGACGTCTTTCGCCTTACCCACGGCGGCAATCTTGCCGTTGACGGCGACCAGAGTGTCCGCATCGAGAATGGGATTTCCGATATCGCCGCTCAACAGCAGCCCGATGTTATGAATCACCAGCCGGCTCGGAGCCGGAGCCTGGCCTGTCTGCTCATGCGCCATTTCGCTACCATCCGAAGCAAGTCGCTCGAATTAAAAGCCGCGCCAGTATACAGATCGTTGTGGGTCCGGCAAATACACCTTCAACCGCTAATTGCATAGGACGAATCGAATTTTGGAATTAGAATCGCCATACTGATTGAGGCACACTTGGAGCGACTCATGCGATCCGAGAACACTATCCTGTGGTGTGTGGACGCGCAAAAAGATTTCATACTGCCCGGCGGCAACCTGTATGTACCGGGCGCGGAGAAGCTGCTCCCTAACATGCGACGGCTCGTCGATGCGGCGCGCGAGGGTCGCACCTTCCTCGTCTCCCACGGCTGCTTCCATAGCGTCGATGATCCCGAGTTCAAGACATTTCCGCCCCATTGCATAAAAGGGACTCCCGGCGCTGACTTCGTCCCTGAAGTGCTGGCTACGCAGTATGTGCGCGTTCCCAACGATTCCGAGTCATCCCTTCCCGAAGACTTTTTGCAAAACCAGCAGGTCATACTCGAAAAGCAAACGCTCGATATCTTCGAAAGCCGGCATGCCAATGCCTTGCTCGAACGCCTGAACCGCAATGCAGAATTCGTTGTCTTTGGCGTGGTTACGGAATATTGCGTCGGGCTCGCAGCGAGAGGACTGCTGAAACGAGGCAGAAGAGTCGCCGTAGTCCTTGACGCAATTGAAACTCTCAATCGCGAAGCTGGAGAACGGACCCTTTCGGAACTAAAGACGTCAAGTGCGAAACTTGTCGCCACCGACGAAGTGTTGGCTCGATTAGCCGCAGTGGCGGGTTAAGTCATCGCGTGTTTTGGTTGACACTTTACGGTGACTGGGAATATAGTTTCGCGCCAAGATCAACTTGAAATTGGAAATACCCAGTGGGGAACGAGCGACTCCCATCCGCCACTCGATGATGGGACCGCCAAGGGGGTATTGAATGCTGACCAAGAGAACACTGCTCGTGTTTTTCTGCTCGCTTGCATTTTCTATCTGTCCACTCTTATATGGCCAGGCAACAGCCAGTTTCAACGGCACCGTCACCGACAAAACGGGATCGGTGATTTCGGGGGCGCAGGTAACGGTGACCTCGCAAGGCACCGGTGTTTCTCGCCAGTCGAGGACCGACGATTCGGGACACTATCTTGTTCCTTTGCTCCCGGTGGCTAATTACACGATTCGAGTAGAGTCGCAGGGTTTCCAGACCGCCGAGCAGAAGGACCTTAGGTTGCAAGTGGATGAGCATCGCGAAGTGGATTTCACGCTTGCGCCCGGTACGGTCACCCAGGCGATTGAAGTAAGCGCGACCGAAGTCGCCGTGGAGACTACGAATCCTACCCTGGGACAAGTCATCACTTCCCAGCAGGTGGCCGATCTCCCTTTGAATGGCCGCGACTTTGTGCAATTAGCCACTCTCACACCAGGCACTACTCAGGAGACCAATCCCAATAGCTTCGCCAACGGTTCGCCCAGCAGCGAAGTGGCAACTCGGGGAACTTTTTCGCTCTCGGTTGGTGGATCGCGAGCCAATAGCACCGATTGGTTATTCGATGGCGTCGACAACAACGAATTGACCTCTGGCGGAATTGGTATTTTGCCTTCCATTGACGCCCTCCAGGAATTCAAGGTTCTCACCTACAACTACTCGGCGGAATATGGCACGCGTGCGGGTCCGACGGTACTGATAACCACGAAATCCGGAACCAACCAGTTCCACGGATCGTTGTTTGAGTTCTTCCGCAACACCAAGCTTAACGCCCGTAACTTTTTCGCTCCCTCGCGCGGACAATTCAACTTGAATCAATTCGGAGGTGCGGTCGGCGGTCCCATCCAGAAGGACAAGACATTCATCTTCCTGGATTACCAGGGCAAGAGGCAGCGCCAGGGCGAGACCTTCGTGGGCCTAATTCCAACCCAAGCCATGGTGAATGGTGACTTTACACAGGATCCGCTGGGTGGAACACGAGGCGTAACGACATACGGAGGGCGGATTCTATTCCCCAATTTAGCGAACCCCTATTCGGGCAACCCCTTCCGTTGTGATGCCTCGGGCAACCCTATCGCGCCTAATCCCGACGGAAGCCAGACCGGTGGTACCCAGAATTGCAACAAGATTCCAGGTGGCCCGGGTGGCCTGATCGACCCCGTTGGTCAGGGACTAATGAAGCTTTACCCGCAAACCAATGCGATCAACACCTCGACGCTGACCAACTTCGCCAACGTGCCGGCCAGGAAACTGAACGAAGGCGAATTTGACGCCCGGCTGGATCACAATTTTTCCGCGAACGACACCGTCTTTGCCCGCTTCAGCTACGATCAAGCAGTCACGTTCATCCCCGGCGGTTCTCCTGGATTTGCCGCGCCCAGCCCCTTCGCCAGCAGTCAGAACATCACGAACCACGGCCGCAACGTGGCGATCTCCGAGACCCACATTTTTTCGTCCACCAACATCAACCAGGCCAGCTTTGGCTTCAACCGGATTTTTAACCATATTCTCTCGTTCGGCGATCGCAGCTGCGAAGCTGCCAAGCTGGGAATTCTGGGCGCCGATATAAACACCGCATGTCCGAATGGGATTCCGGGATTCTCGCAGTCCAGCAAGGACTGCATGAGTTGCGGACTAACCGCCCTGACCCTTTCGGGCAGTTACTGGGGATTAGGCGATCGGGGGTTTGCGCCCTTCCAGGGCGGAACTAACGTTTTCTCTGTCTCCGATTCTTTTGATATGATTCGCGGCAAGCACAACATCCGCATCGGCGGTTCGGTTCGCGCCATGCAGATGAATGTTGAAACCAATGCTTTTCAGGATGGCTTTTTCATTCCCTCCAACCATTCTGGGGATGGTGCTGCGGATCTGCTTCTCGGCCAGCTGTTCGGCAGCGTTCACGACCAGACCTTTCTTGGCGCTACCACCGGCCGCCGCTGGAAATTATTTCGTCCCTACGTTCAGGACGACTGGCGGGTCACCAACAACCTGACGGTGAACATTGGACTGGCCTGGGCGCTGACCACGCCGATCAAGGAAGCCCAAGGCCGGCAGGCGAACTTCGACGTCGCCACTGGGAAACTTCTGGTGGCGGGATCGGCTTCGATCGCCGGCTGCACCATCTGCGTCCGCAGCGACGCGGCAGCTGGTGTCCAGCTGGACAAGACCGCCCTCGAGCCGCGTATTGGAATTGCCTGGAAGCCGATGGGGAGTCAGAACACCGCCATCCGGGCCGGTTATGCCATCTTTCACGACTCTTCCTGGAACCAGGGTGCGCAAGGCTTGTTTGAGAACCCGCCCTACTTTGCTGAAGGAGACAACGGATTCACCAATGCGGTCTGCCCGTTTGGCAACGCCACATCGGCAAGTCCTCTAAACTGCGGCCTCACCCGCACTTTCCTGCCGGTCTTTACTGCACCGCCAAACCCGTCCAACTTCCCAGGTTCAGTTCAGGCGCAAAATCTCAATTTCAAGCAAGGCATGGTCCAGCAGTTCAACCTGAATGTTGAGCACCAACTCCCTGGCAATGTGGTGCTGACGACAGGATACGCAGGCTCACGCAGCTCGCGCATTCTGGTATCCGGGCTGAACTTGAACATGCATTCCCCAAACGCCTGCCCGGGCGGCAGTTCTCCGGTCCCCGGGTACACTCTTGGTTGCGGCTACATTACTCCCAATTCTCCGTTCTTTGGGTTCATCATAAACTTTAACGACGCTGGCCGGGCGCGTTACGACTCGCTCCAAATCAAGGCAGAAACCAAGAGCGCAAGGCACGGACTTTACGCCCTATTCGGGTACACCTGGGCTCGCACCTTCGACTCCGGGTATTCGGATGGCCTCGGTAGCTTACCTGGCGCCATGTACTGGCCCTTACCCGGCGTGAATAAAGCGGACTGGGGCCTCTCTCAGCTCAATGTCAATGACCAGTTCACGGCGAGCGTCATCTACGACCTGCCTTTTGGAAAGGGCAAGCGCTTCGGCAGTAACTGGAACGGAGCCACTAATGCCATCCTGGGAAATTGGCAGGTGAATGTTATTCAGAAGGCGCTTTCCGGCTTTCCACTTTTCCTAATCGATACCAACAACCAATCCGGATCAGCCTTCGAATTTAACAATGGCGCCGGCTTCAATCGCCCCAACGAAGTGGGCGACCCCAACAAGCCAGGAGGAGGACCCGGTTGTCCTACTCGGGTCCACACCCTGCAGCACTGGTTCAACCCGTGCGCCTTTGCCGAAGCAGCTCCGGGGGAGCTGGGAAATGCCCCTCGGGCACCTGTCTCCGGGCCGAGGTTTGTGAACACGGATTTCTCCGCCATCAAGAACTTCCTTCTGCCTTTCCGCGAGGGCATGAGCCTTCAATTCCGGGCTGAGTTCTTCGACCTTTTCAACCATCCGCAGTTCTTCCTGACGGGAAACGGCGGGGCCGGCTTCATGCAAGACATCTCCGCGCCTTCCAGTTTCGGAGTAGTCAACGCGACGGCGGGCGGCTCGTCGGGCGGCCAGCGCGTGATTCAGTTTGCTCTTAAACTGAATTTCTAGAGCGGACTAGGCTGGATGACTTCTCGGGCAGATTGGGCAAGCTCGCAACAAGCTTCGCTCAGTCTGCCCTCAAATTTGTAACCACAAACTGCGCCGGAGGAATGATGGGTCGTTGTGTGTGGAAGCTCGCATTAGCATCCCTGCTGGCTGCTGGTTTCTCAATTACCGCCGCAGCCCAAAAAATCAAGGTCATCGTCGATCAGGACGCCCGCGGCCCTGGCACCAGCGACCAGCAGGCCATTCTGGTTTTTCTTCAGTCGGACAAGTTTGAAGTCCTCGGCATTACCACCGTCAGCGGCGACCAGTGGGTGAAAGAAGAGACCCAGCACGTCCTGCGTTTACTGGAAATTGCAAACCGGACTGATATCCCCGTCATCCAAGGGGCCGAATTCCCCTTGCTCAATTCCAAAGAAGAGACCGAGCGCTGGGAAGCTCTGTACGGCAAATTTGAATATAAGGGCTGCTGGACAGATAAGTTTCATGCCAACCGCTCCACGATTTACGAAGAACCGTATCACGCGCCGGATGTGGTGCCGCCCATGCCCGAGGGTGAACCTCACATTCACGCGCTCCCTGGTACCGCCGCGGAATTCATCGTGCAGATGGTGCACAAGTATCCCGGAGAGGTGGTCCTTTGGGCGGGCGGCCCTCTGACAAATTACGCTCTGGCGCTGAAGCTCGATCCCTCCGTCGCGACACTCGCGAAAGAGTTCGTCATGATGGGCGGTGGACTGTACGCTGACAAAGGCGCGATTGATCCCGGCCATCTCGACGGACGCCGAGAATTCAATTGGTGGTTTGATCCCGAAGCGGCGCGAATCGTCCTGCGTGCTCCCTGGAGGAAAATGACGATCACGCCAATTGATATTTCCGTCAAGACGCGCT
>JABCYV010000247.1 GCA_013290025.1 Acidobacteriota bacterium | reverse complement strand
CTTGTCGATTACTTCATCCACCTGCTTGAGCTGCACCTTCCGGAACGGCGCCAGCAAATAAGTCATCGCATCCGCGACCTTCCGGTCTGGCGCCACGCCCAGCCGGATTCGCAAGAATTCCTGCGTGCCCAGCGCACCAATCACTGACTCCATACCGTTGTGTCCCGCTGAACTTCCGCGCTGGCGGATACGGATCGCGCCCCAGGGCAAGTCCAGTTCGTCGTAAATCACAATCAGATCAGCTTCGGGTCTGATCTCGTGCTCGGCGACTAACTCGCGCACTGACATACCGCTCAGGTTCATAAAGGTCTCAGGCTTAGCCAGGAGAACCGGTTCTGAACCGATCACCGCGCGTGCCGTCAGTGCCCGGCAGTGGCGGTTTCTTACTTCCACCCCGCATTCGCTCGCGATGCGGTCGATGGTCAGGAAGCCCAGATTGTGCGGAGTGAACTGATATTCGATACCCGGGTTGCCCAGGCCCACAATCAGCTTCACGCGCTCTCAATCTCCCCCGACGCCGTAACCTCGAGCTTCGCTCGACCTGACGGGCGAGGGCGCCCGTCGCCACACAACCGCACCTCTACTTGTCTTTCTTTTCTTTCTTCTCGGCCTTTTCCGCCTTTTCGGGCTTCTCGGCAGCGGGGGCGGCGCCTTCTTCGCCCTCGACCTCCTGCTTGCCCTTCTTGATGACCTCGGGTTCGGTCGGAACGGCAGTCGCTTCGGCGGCAACTGCTTCCGGAGTGGGCGCCACTTCTTCCTTCACTGTGATGATGTGCGCCACCGGCTGGTTAGGGTCGCTGAGGAACTTCAGCTTCGGGTCATGCGGAAGATCCGACACACGCAACACCGTGCCGAAGACTAACTCACTCACGTCGACCTCGATCGAAGACGGGATGTCGCTGGGTAAACACTCAACTTCTACTTCCCGAAAGATCTGCTCTAGAATGCCGCCCTGCTGCTTTACCCCTGCCGCTTCGCCCTTCAACACGATTGGGACTGCAACCTTCAGTCTCTGATCCATGGCGATGCGTTTCAGGTCGATATGCAACAAGGCCCCTTTGATGGGCTCGTACTGCCAGTCCACGATCATGGCCTTGGTGCGCTCTCCGCCATTCAGCGCGAGGTCAAAGATGGTGTTGTGACCGGTCTGGGAATGCAGGATACGTGTCACTTGGCGCGGATCCAGACTGACTGACAGCGCACCTTTGCCGGCGCCATAGAGTACAGCAGGAAGCTTTCCGTCTCGGCGCACCCGGCGTGCGTCGTTTTTGTTACCTGACGTACGCGGCTGTGCTTCCAAAAGATTATTTTCGGTAATGTTATTTTTGCTTGCGGTTGCCATAATTTCTTTCCTATAAGAACAATTTGCTGACGGACGTCTCTTCGTGAATCGACTGAATCGCGCGTCCGATCAAACCCGCGATAGAAAGAACCTTGATCTTGGGTTCTTTCACGGCCGCATCAGTCAGCGGAATGGTATTGGTAACTACAACCTCCACAATGGCGGACTCGGCAATGTTCTCAACTGCCGGACCGGACAGCACGGGATGCGAGCAGCAGGCGTGAACCGCGATGGCGCCATTTTCCAAGAGCGCGCTGGCAGTCTTAACCAGCGTACCGGCGGTATCGATCAAGTCGTCGATGACCAGACAGGTGCGACCATTGACCTCGCCGATCACGTGCATGACCTCAGCGACATTCATTTCGACCCGGCGCTTGTCCATGATGGCTAGGGCCGCGTCCATCTTTTTGGCAAAAAAACGGGCGCGCTCCACGCCCCCGGCATCCGGGGAAACGACCGTAAGGTTAGGCAAGTTCAGCCGCTTAAAGTGATCCACCAGCACCGGCGACGCGAACAGGTGGTCCACCGGAATATTGAAAAATCCCTGCAATTGGGGAGCATGCAAATCCACGATCAGCGCCCGGTCCGCGCCCGCCGTAGTGAGCAGGTCAGCCACCAGCTTGGCGGAAATTGGGACCCGCGGCTTGTCCTTGCGGTCTTGCCGCGCATATCCAAAGTACGGAATTACTGACGTGATGCGCCGCGCCGAGGCGCGTTTGAGCGCGTCAATCATCAACAGCAGTTCCATCAGATGCTCGTCCACTGGACGGCAAGTCGGTTGCATCACGAAGACGTCAGCCCCGCGCACGTTCTCCTGTACCTGGACGTAGGCCTCGCCATCGCTGAAACGCGTGACCATCGCCTGGCCGCGCGGCAGCCCCAGGAATGCGCACACCTCTTCGCACAGCGGTTCGTTAGCCGACCCACAAAAGATCTTGAACTTATCATCCACGCGTCCGCGTTGAGGCTTGCGCTCCGGCTTCTCGTCGGCGCTCATCTGGGCCTTCTTTTCCGTCGCTGTCGCAAGAGTTGCCATAAGTTCAGCTCTTCGCTTTTAGCCTTTAGCTTCTAGCTGGGAACTCTTGAACTCCGCGTTTGCGCTAAGAGCCAAGAGCTGACAGCTGCTTTTCTGGCTGGGCCGCTAGGATTCGAACCTAGACAAAGTGCTCCAAAGGCACTTGACCTACCATTAGTCGACGGCCCAGTTTCCTCGATCTCAGATTGCCCGATGTCAGATTGTAGATTGAAAACATCGTCTTCGGCACTAGCAATCTGAAATCCGAGACCGTCAATCGAAAATTTTCTTCCAGTACTGCCGACGCGTCAGCGTACTCGTAGTGATCGCCCGAATGCCTTGCTTGCGTATTTTGGCCGCCGCCTTTTCAGCCGATGTCCTGGACACAAACAGTCCGTAAATGGCTGATCCGGAGCCGGAGAGCGAGGCATAAAACGCACCCGCACGTTCCAGCACACGCTTGACCTCACGCAATTCGGGATACTTAGGAAAGACGACTCGTTCAAAGTCGTTTTCTATCCCGGTACGGACGAGGTCGAGAAGCGGAGTCTCGGCCCGGCCCCTGCCTTTACTCACAGGGACACCGGATACAGTGCCGCTCAGCCACGCAGAAACGATGCGGCTGAACTCATTCATTCTATCGGAGGAAGATGGGACCGTCAATTTGGGATGTCGTGAATCTGCAGAGAGCATGTGGGGACGGGCGCCCTCGCCCGTCCGGGCCGAGCCCCGCTCGGCTAGCTCTTTTTCGGTGTCCCAGGTGCTGCCTGAAATGTTTGCCTCACGTGAAGTGCTGGCCCCAGCCGAAATGCCTACCTCACCGTGGAAGGGCACGGCTTCAGCCGCGCCGCTTGCCGCCCCAAAAGAGCTGGGCTTTAGCCCCTGAGGGCGCCCCGTCATCGCATCCCAATCAGCAAAAGCTTCGTGCCCTGCCCGGTCCCGTGCCCTTTCGTGGAAGGGCACGGCTTCAGCCGTGCCGAAAAGGTCGCTATGAGAAGAGGGCTTTAGCCCCTGAGGGGACCCCGTCATCCCACCCCAATCGGCAAAAGCCTGTGGCGTGGAAACTCCAATCTCAGGTATCGCGACCACGCACGCAGTCGATGGCAGATCCGGGAGGGGATAGACTTCCTCGCCGCGTCCAATCCCGAGAACCGTCCCACCCACAAGGAAAAGCGGCACATCCGATCCGACTTCCGACGCGATTCGCAGTCTCTCAGGCCCCGGCAACCTCTTCTTCAGCGTCCGTTCCAGCGCCAGAAGCGATGCGACGGCGTTGCCTGACGCCCCTCCCAGCCCTCCCTGCACCGGAAGACGCTTCTCGATTTCGATCACTACCCGGCAGCGCGCGCCGAGCGCCGCAATCGCTCTCTCGACAACGCGATAACAAGTGTTCGATTTGTCTTTTGGAACACGGGGATCTTCGCAACGAATCTCGGTACCCGTCCCACGCTCGACGCGCACACGAATCATGTCGTGCAGCGCGATGGTCTGATAGACCGTGCGCAGTTCGTGAAATCCGTCAGGGCGCAGCGCGCCAATCTGCAGACCGAGGTTGATCTTGGCGAACGATCGGAGGGTGAGAGGCATGGAGGACGATTTTGAATTGGACCAGGGATCGATCTTCGCCGGTCTTTACTTGGTCATCTGAACCGAGACGATACCGCCCGGCTTGGGTTCCCTGGAAGACGGCTCCACGTACTCGACCCGCGCGTGCACACCTTCCAGATCAGAGCAGGGATGCAGATCTCCGGTTGGGACAAAGTTGGTTGCTGTGAACTGAATTTTGTAATAGTTGCGGGCGCGGAGAGCAACGGTTCGCCCGCCGGTGTCAACCTCCAAATCCATGATCGCCGGGGGTGTACAACGCACATTTTTGATTGTTCCACTAACTGAATGGTGGGGTGGGGTCCTTTCAGGCTTTCATCGCTCGACTGGATGGCGCCCTGCGTCGGCTTCGACTTGCTGTCCGACGCGTCGGCAGAAGTCTGTGTTTCAGAGGAAGCCGATTCCATCTCCTGCTGGAATCGGCGATTTGCCTCTTCCACCTCTTGTCGGGCTGCCTGAGACCTTTGCACTGCCTCTATGGCATTTTGAACCACCGCAACCTCTTGTGGAGACTTAGCCACCTTCAGCGCTTGCTGGAGTACCCCAATCGCATTCTTCTCTTGCTGAGCCGCAAGCAGCACATTTGCGGCATTCACTCGGTAGCTGATATTGGCAGGGTCTAGTGCCACTGCTTGCACGGTCAACATATGAGCTTCGTCAAGATTTCTGTTACGCATTGCATAGAGCACGGCCAACCGGTCGTAGGAGGGGGCGAACGATGGATTGAGCTTAATGGAGGTGCGCAGGCTGCTCTCTACCCCATCCTCTCCGTTCGGGCCGCGGTTCATGGAGATGGCGGCAAAATAATAATGCGCAAGAAAGCTCTGCGAATCCAGTTTCACAGCCTGGTCATACCATTTCAGCGCTTCGTCGAGATGACCTTCGCGGAATTCCAGATATCCCATAGTTTCGTGCGCCTGGACGTTGATTGGATCCTCCCGCAGCACCTCATCCAGCAAAGAACGCGCATCCTTTGATCGCTGATTGTAGGCCAGGAAGTCCGCGCGCACCGCATCCGCTTGCGCCGGGTTCAGCGGTTGGACCTTGAAAGCGGTGTCGTCCACGATAGTGGAACTCGACATTTTGAAAGCGTTAAAACTGGACTGGCCGATGTACCTTTCCAGAGCTGTCTGTAATTGCTTCAGGTCACCGAAAGTGCGACTCGCGGCGGCAGTCGGATCGGTTTTCTGACTGAGCAAAGCGGCATACTCGCCGAGTTCGTTCGTGTTTTCCTTCCAGTCTTTGATTTTCATGTAGTGCGTGAGTGCCCAGGATTCAGCATAAAAGATGGAGCCCTTGTTCTCCTCGTGGTAGTAGGGAGAAGTGCGGTCGACGCTGAAGAGGGTGGCGAGGGGAATGAGACGGTTCTGTCTCAGAAGCATAATCATCCCCGGGCTGGCCTGCCCCAGGATTGCGTCCTTGTCCCGATGTCGGTGTTTTCATAGAACTCGGCCAATCCCTCATTGAGCCATAGGGGAAGCCATTCCTCCGCTTTGCTGGTTAGGAGGTGAGTGTATTCGTGGTAAATCGTGGCGTAGGGATGCTCTCCAGGTGCGTCCAGGCGTAACAGAATATAGTTTTTGTCGGGAGCGCGCAAAAAAAGTCCAGCTAGTTGGAGCTGTCCTTTTCCTAGATACGCTTCTGGTTCAAGTGCCCGGAAATCCTTTTCATTCTTGAGCGCGATCACAACAATTGGAGAGCCCGGATCTACCTGCATCTTCGGAAACGCCACATGAAAAACTGCGCGCATGCGCTCGAATTGGTCCGCTATGTGCCGGCCCTGCTTTTCGTTGCCGTTGGTTATGACGATGAAGTGCTGGCTGCCGACTTCCAACCAGTTTTCTGCCTTGTCTCGACCTGAAGCAGTCACGACTGCCAGCAGCGGTATCAGCCAGAGAACGCGCTTAGACATGGTGGCGAGACATTCATATACCCAAGACTTGCCGCGGTCAAACGGAAATTTAAGAGCCTCGCCGAGATGGCGCTGGAAGGAAAGATGGAGCGAGCAAAATTTGTGCGTTCAGCTCCGCCGCTTGTAGTACACCGCGAACTCAAATCCCGGATTTGCCGGGAACAGCTCAGCAACTTTTCTCAAGCGTTCGGCCATCTGCGCTGGCGCCAGCAGAGGATAGTCGCGCTCCCGCAGATCGTAATAATCCACGTCAATAAACAACGACAGCAAATAGATGGAAATAGCGTCGGCAAAAGCGGCCGCGAAGTATTCGTTCTTATACTTTTCCGAGTCCGGACCAAGAGCAAGAGCCAGCTTGCGCGATTCCCAGGCATCAAGCGACGTTTCTCCGCGGACACCCGCTTCAACCTGTTTCCAGGCGAGATCGGCGAAAGCCTGTGACACTCCCGCCTTTTCCACGACCGCGTGCCCTACATTGATATAAAACTCAAAAGCGACCGAGAACTTGTCGTCCATCAGCCGGGTGGAGATGAAGACGCATTGGGAGTCGCCCAAATCAAGGTTGCGGTGACATACGGCGTTGTCGCTCAGGGCGACATCATAGCGGTCGGCGATCACGGTTTCGTCGCCCTGGTTCACCGTGAGCGGCACAAAGTAATAGGCTTTACGCTTCAAGGCTGCAGCAGCAGCATCCGGAACAGCGGCCACCATGCGCTCCAGATCGGACTCCGGAACCGTGATCTCCCCGGAGACGGCGTAACAGATGCCATTCGGCGCCTGCGAAACCGGAGTATGGCGGACCACCTCCGCGGGGGGCCGCGTGATGGGCGCAGCAGCTTGTGACATGAACTGTATTCTAACCCACGCGCAAAGTGGCTGCGCCGAACCCGCTCAATGTTGTAGCTTAAGCGTTGATGTCATCCGCTATAACGCCCGCTCGCAAACCGCGTTGGTTCATGATTCCGGTGCGCGTGCTATTGGTCACTTTCCTGCTGACCTTGCTGGCTTTCGCTGTGAGCCTGTTATTGGGTATCGTTGGAATCGT
>JABCYV010000246.1 GCA_013290025.1 Acidobacteriota bacterium | reverse complement strand
CTCTCGTCAGGACTACTCTGCAATACGAAATCTGTTTGCCGTCTTTTTCGAAAGTGGCTTCCGAGAGTTGCACCAGGCCTGCCCTGGCCATTCCTCCCAGCACTTCTTCGAAGGCGTGACGATCCATATCTCCTCTGGGATACAACTCTCTGTGCAGCCTGCCGGTTGAGGTCCCTTTGCCAGAACGCAACATCGCTACAACACGGAATACGGTCTCGCGTTCCGTCTCGGTCGCAGTCCGGAAGCGCTGGGCCAGACATCGGGCGGGAGCGCAAAAGTCACAGATGCCACAGGCTTGCTCCGCATCGCTGAGGTCGCCAAAATGACGCACCAAGCTAGACATTCGGCATCGACTGCTCTCCGCATAACGAAGCACTTGCTCGATCTGTGCCCGCTTTCGTTCCGCCTGTGCGACATAGGGCTCACGCCACTGCGACTGTCCGCGACGGACCGCCTCGCCAAACTCGAAAACAGCCCCGCCGTGGATCCACAGCTTCTCGAGGGCTTTCTCGAATAAATCCGGATCCAGGTGCAGCCGTTTCTGCAGCTCTGATTTTGCTTGCTCTTGGGGACCGAGGCGGACAAAGATTTCGTCCAGTATTTCCACCGTTGGATAGTCTTGCGCCAGGAAGAAGTCATGGGTATGTCGGTCTGCATAGGAGTGCATCAGGATCGCACGGCTAGGTTCTCCGTCCCGTCCGGCTCGCCCCATCTCCTGGTAATAGGCCTCAACACTTCCAGGCAAGGCGGTGTGAATCACCATCCTGATGTCCGGCTTGTCAATTCCCATGCCAAACGCGATGGTGGCGGTCATGACCTCAATCTTGCCCGCGAGAAACGCCTCTTGCACTCTCTTGCGATGTTCTGCGTTCAGGCCCGCGTGGTAAGCTGCCGCCGGGAACGTGCTTGAGATCTCGGCGGCCAATGACTCAGCCTGTTTTCTGGTGGGCGTGTACACGATCGCAGGCCTTCGGTCCGTAACTGACAGCAGCTCTCGGGCGAGCGCGGCTCGCTGGGAGGGAGCAACCTCAACTACCTCTACAGCGATATTGGTGCGTCGAAATCCGTGTACGAAGGACGCCGGCCGAATCAATCCCAGTTGCTTGCAGATATCCTCTTGCACGATCGGGGTGGCAGTCGCGGTCAGTGCAACGACGGGCGCGGGTCGCAATCGAGGTACGTATTGGCCAAGCATGCGGTAGTCGGGTCGAAAATCATGCCCCCATTGCGATATGCAATGGGCTTCGTCAATTGCGATGAGTGACGGTTTTCGTTTGGCAAGCATCTCTGGAAACCCCGGCACGCGCAACCGCTCGGGGGCGATGAACAGAAACTGCAATTTGCCGCTGAGATAGTCAATACAGGCCTGACGGGAGGCGGCGCGTTCACGGCCAGAATGAATCGCTGCAACCGCAAAGCCGCGCTCTCTTAGCTTGAATACCTGATCATCCATGAGCGCAATCAAAGGACTGATTACGAGTGTTGTTCCCCCTCGCACCACCCCGGGCAGTTGGTAGCAGAGAGATTTTCCAGATCCGGTCGGCATCACCAGCAGCACGTCTCTGCCTTGGATGGCAGCCCGGCAGACAGCTTCCTGGTTCGGGCGGAATGAGGAGAAACGAAAAGCTGCACCAAGGAGAGACCCAAGATCAGGTTGGTTGTTGGTCGGTGGTTTCCATCCGAGTTCCCGATTAGGATTGACGTCCATTCCGGTGTTCCTTCATCGACGGTTAGACGAGCCGCAATGTGCTAACCAGTGAGGCTTTACTGCCGCGTCGAGTCATTGCAACGGATTGTACCAACAGGAACGAGCAGAACAGTCGAATTCGACTCCGAGTTTTGATTGTTAGTTGGAAATCGAGGGCTGGGTGCGCTAGGATTTTCTTGTTCTTGTGGAGTTCGTCAGGGGAACACACGAGCGCCTTCCGTGCGGGCTGCAATGGAGGAAACTCGTGGAGCTATATAAGAAGAGGGATTCCAGATTTTACTGGTACGACTTCAAATGGCGCGGCAAGCGATATCGAAGTTCTACCAAAGAGACCAACAAAAAGAGAGCCGGAAGGATTGCGGCTTTGAGGCTCTCCCAAAACTGCGTAGCGCCGTGTGCCATCGCTGCTCGTTCATCCGTAATTGAGGGATCAGATCGCTTTCCAAGGCGGACCAAATCATCGCGCGTGCAATCAAAGCGATCGCCATGCGCTAGAAATTGAAGCCGTGTCAGGATGCGCCGGAGCTCTGCGAGATGGTTCGCATCCTCGGGACTAACAAGAAGATGTAGGTTAACAAAGCCTGACTTTGCCGCTATATCGAGCCTAAGCTCGATGTTAGGGAAAATAAGCTTAACGTCTGGCAAACGCCCAGTATCTTTCCGCCGTAAAACCTCCTCGTATGTGTCCGTGACGTAATAGTCCGTAACACCGATAGCCTCGACCTTGGGTGTGAGTCCTTCAACCGTTGCGAGGTAGTTTCCCCACGGATCGCCACCACCGAATTGGTTATTGAGGACAGTTCCGGGTGCATGAATGTGAGGCTCCCAGCGCCGCCATTCCGATCCTCGATTGAGCATGGCCATCCTACTTACTTACGTACGTCAACTCTTTATATCCGCTGAGCCGCAGTCAGCCGAAGACCTTAGTACACTGCGAACTTATGGTATGGAATAGTTCAATGCGCATGAATCCATCTTCTTCTAGGAATAATGGCTTGAACCATTGCCGTGTTCCAGCCAACATCATCTCAGTTTGGCCAATGAATATGACGTGCTGCGCCCCCCGGCAGCATCCTTGATCAGGACTTTCTTTCGGATCAGGTCCTCGATGTCGCGCAGGGCCGTGTCCTGCGAGCATTTCGCGAGCTTGGCCCATTTAGATGTAGTCAGCTTGCCTTCGAATCCGTTCAGCAAGCGATTGACGATCTCGCGATCCGGGAGCAGGGGAGAGCGGGTCAGGGCGGTGTTTTTCTCGGACATGCGCGAATCGTGCTATTACACATGGGCGCGCTACTTTCGTGCTTTCACACAGGAATGTCAAGATTCGTGTTTTCACACATGGACTCGGGTGTTTCGTGCTTTTACACAGTGCGAGGCGCATCGTGCATTTGCACATGAAAATTCGTGCGTTTGCCAGCAGTTTTTCGTGTTATCACACAGCGGGCGACCAAAAAAACGCGCGCCGCCACAACGGCTTATCCTGAAATCGAGTCTCGTAACACAGACTCTAACTTCATTTAACACATGGGCCAGCAGCGGAAAAAAACAGAAGCCTCTCCAAACGGAGCCAGCAACATTCAATGAACCGGGAGAAGTGCTCATACCGCGTTCGGTTTTTGGCCAGGTGCGCGAAAACAGTCTCCTGCGGTATAGTTGTCGGGACATATCGACAGGAATGGTGCGATTTGCTTCGAGGGGGAGCAAGCCGCACACGACTCCACGAGAGACAACAATGTTACAATGCCACCCCTCGCGGTCACTCACATACTCTTGTGAATGGCAAAGCTCCGTTGCTGACCCGTTACTCTGTGCTCAGCACCGGAGAATCTCCGACACGGACATTGACCTACCAAGCTCCTCCGAAAAGACCGGCATCGGAGGACCAAATGATTGATTGGCTGCGATCTGCAAGGTCTGCCAACTTTTACAAAAAACGGAGAAGGCTGCCAAAGGCCGCGATCACCGAGTTATTTCGTACCATTCGGCAAAATTCAGACACACCGTCACAGAACGTCTTTCACCATGTCAAGCAGCCGCTCGGCCATGCCTCATGGTCGGCCATCGCGTTCTTCTATGAGCGAGCCCCGAGCTTCCTCGAACTGCCTGAGGAGCACGCAAGAGAGCGCGTATGCGGCTTTCTGATGCTCGTGGAATATCGCGAACATGTCGTGATCTTCAAGTCGGGCCTCGATCTGCCATCAACATTCAAAACCGACTACCTCCGGCGTGCAGGTGATGACAGAGTGGAGGGGGCTATCGCGCGCGCCGACGCGACATTCGAGCAAATTCGTCTTCGAAATATGGCCACCTCCAAATATGCTCTGCGGTCCAAGACACTCGAAGCGAATGATCTACGGACCGTCGTTGGCCCATCGGGAGCCAGCCGATATGTGCCTCGCGGCTATCGCGTTCGCCGGGGAATTGACCACTATTCCGCTACACCTAACACGGGGCGAATTTCATTACGCTCGGATCGGGCAGAGTACCAGGAATTGGTTGACTGGGGCGTGGCCGTCGTTGACATGCTCGTCGATCAGAACATCGAGTCCTCCCCATTCATCAGGGCCTTCGCTCGACCCGTTGACCTGGACTCCATGCCTGCGGATGTGCTGCCCACGTATATTGCAGTCGATGTACCAACACTGATGGAACAACTCTTTGACGAACCCGAAGGGATACGTATCGTTCGACGCATTGGCGACGATACTGCGATTCTGGAAAAAAATGAGATCGATACAATCTTGGCGCTACTCGACAGGACGTTGACCGTGCGCAAGGTAAGGGGCGAGCTAAGAATCACCGATCCCCAGGACCACCCGATAGGGATTCTTAATATTGGGAAGACGCGTATTTCTCTCCGTAGCTTCGAAATACCTGAGATCGAGAACATTTATGTCGAGCCCGTGAATCAGCCCGAGGGTGAGGACGATCTAGGCGTCCCGATCAGGCGTTATATCGACCAAAATGATCTTTTCACGATCTTATTCAGCGATCTTGCAATCGTGTATTTGGATGGCGCTCCCTATAGAGACCCATCACTTGGCGATGGAACGCACTTCCTCTCGTATCTAAGAACCGACCAGCGATTGAATGCTGCGACAAGCGAGAAGGGAGGTTTTACGGCTCTGCATACAGCATTCGATCCGGACTCGGTATTCGGCATTGTCGCCGACCGCATCGCCGTCCAAGATGAAATACTCATTTGCGACGATCTCGGCGATGAGTGGGCTGACTTCATCGGTATCAATGCGAGCAGCCAGCCGAAGACGATCAGTTTTTACCATGCCAAGCACGATGGCCTTACCCTAGGGGCATCAGCTTTGCATGTCGCTGTAAGCCAGGCGATCAAGAACCTGGGCCGAATAAATCTTGCAGCTGACGCGGTAGATGCGAAGTTTCCAGGGTGGAGAACCGCATACGTTAACGACAATGTGGAGACCCGAATTCAGCGCGTTATCAGGGGCAACGTCGGAACAATTCGCGAGACGATAGGCACAGCTCTCTCTTCCCCCGACACCATTCGCCGGGTGTTCATCGTCACGTCTTCGCTCAGTCGCCTGCGGGTTGAAGAACGGTTCGTCGCCATTCGTGCTGGCGAAGCGCCGAGGCCGCATTTCGTGCAGCTTTACTGGCTCCTCATGTCGTTTTTCTCGGCGTGCGCTGAAGTGGGGGCCTATCCCTACGTGGTGTGTCAGGAATGACTCGAATCGTTTGAAAAGCAAAGAGGGCGCCGTTTGCGCCGGAGTGACCCCCCTGAAACCCACTCCGTGGTTTCGCATGGACTTACGTTGCTTTAAGGCGCTACCTGTGCGCTGCAAGTCCTTCAGTTTACGTTTTCAGGCGGGTTCGAATCCCACTCTCCAAGCTGATTAATTTGTGCTGTCATAAAGAGAGCACCTCTCCGCCGAATTAACTCGACTGACTGTCGGTCAGTCGGAGAGGGGCAGACTTCTGAGGTGACTTCCCAGATGCCGACTTCTGGAAAGTAAGCGAGATTTTCACTTGTCCGGCGTTAATCAGGCACGTCCATTTGGCCTGATGATCACGGTTGACAGGGCAAGTGAACTTGGTGGTGGATGGCGGATTCACGGGTGCCCCACTTGGAGCTCCCATTTTTCAGGGCGAATCTAGGCCGCTCGGTAGCGAGGCAAAGTTGGCAAAGGCTCACGCGCAAGGAGATCCGCAGTGAAGTGGATAACGGACAAACCAGAAGCCATCGAAGACAATCTCGTTGCTGAGGCTTGATTTGAACCGTCCGCGAAAGTCTTGACCTCTAACGATCCTGTACAAGCTCCCTGACACACAGATCCGGCGCGAAGCCTTCGCGCTGGCGACGGGAGACGGCGGAGATTCGCCCCGCGCTGCCGGCGAGCAAATCCATCCAATCGCAGATCGCCGCTGTGTCGTCCTCGCGCTCACTCCTTCGCCCTCACTGCTTAGCGGAACTCGCCGCCGTAGCGTGCGGCTCGCCGAAATAGGGAAAATCCGGGCGCATCAGCCGCATATCGGGTGCCACCCCATCGCCGAGGGCCGTGTTCGTGACCAGCGTGAGAATCACGTCCATCACGTCGTCGCAGAGGCCGCGGCCGTTGAAGGCGGCAAAGCTGAATGAGGCGGGCGTGTCCAGCTCATACGGCAGGACCGATGGGCAGAGGCGCGCAAGGAGTTGCGTAGCGTAGGCGGATGGGTCAGCCGCTGAGTGGGCGAGCGCGGTGACTTTTTCCACGAACTCGCGGATCGGGTTGGAGAACAGCGCCACTTCGTCCGCCGGGACCGCGCGGTTGTAGTTTTCCGATGCGTCGTGCAGCGAAGGATCGGAGAACAGGATGTGGGTGATCATCGGCAGGCCCCAACGCGATACCTGCACCTCCGGCGCGTGCCCGTAGAGCGATGCGGTGGCCCAGGCATGCACCACACCTCGGCCGATCAGGCTGCTGGGGACCTCGAGGACGATGGCGGTGACATTGCTGCCGCCGAAGAAGTTCTGGCGATTCTTGAACGCCTCCGGGGCAAACCGGTTTTCGGACCACAGAGCTTTTCTGAAGGCACCGAAACCGGCGCCATCGGAGGCGAACAGATCGGGCGCGAGGCCTGCGTACGCCAGGCAGCCCTGATCCGCTTTCACGACGCGTCCCGTATTCCCGGAAATGATGAGTTCGCCCGCGGCGCCCTTCAGAGCGTCCGCTCCGGTGGCGCGCCGGACCGCGAAGGTCTGAACGTGCCCGTGCTCGCCGCCATC
>JABCYV010000245.1 GCA_013290025.1 Acidobacteriota bacterium | reverse complement strand
GACTTTCACATCTCAGTCTTTCCCGGAGCGTTCTCTCTTCATATCGGTCCCAAGCTGGAAGAGCCTGATCTGGAGGGCAAGTTTTTCTGGGGCCACGCGCTGACGCGTGCGCATGCGATGGAAGCCGGAGCTTTTGTGCTCTCAGCCTGCGGCTATATGACCTCGGGTGATCTGCCGCCAGACTTTCCGCTGCGCGAGACCGTGAACCTGGATTACGCGCATGGTGGCAGCCAAATCGTTGCGCCACTCGGCATTCCCCTGGTTCCTCCGACATCGGGCGACAAGGTCCTTTACGCTGAGTGCCAGGCTGACATGATCAAAGTCTGGAAGGCCATCATTGATACGGTGGGACATTACGCCCGTCCGGACATTGTTCGTCTGCAATATATGAAGTCGGCGGAGCCGAGCATGGCGCAACTCGCAGTAGAAACTCTGGAGAAGAAGTCCCCGGATGACCTCGAGGCTATAGCAGAGCGTCAAGGACTGAGCAGGCAAGAACTGGAAACCGCCATCGAACGCCTGGCAAGATGAGAACAAGGCTGAATCTCGCAAATTAGAGCGTTGCGGTGCCGTCCAGCTGCGATCCGTAAGATATTCAGAAGGGGAGGCCATGTCTTCCAACCCCAGCGCTTCCGGGAAAGACTTTTTCACTATCGAGCCTCGCCGCTCCGCTCTGATTGTCATCGACATGCAGAACGCTTTCGTGGCTGAGGGTGCCGTCTTCGAAACACCCGGAGCTCGCGCAATGATTCCCCGCCTGGAGCATCTGATCAATTTTGCTCGCACTTCCGGAATTCCAATCGTCTGGACGCAATCAGATCATCGCCCTCCCTACGGAGGACTAATGCTGCGCAAATTCCCACCGATCGCGCAAGGCCACATTCTGTGGCAAGGAGAGCCCAGCTATGAGATGTACCCGCAGATGCTTCAACCGCGGGAGGGAAAGCTCGAATCCAAGATTGTGAAACACAAGTTCGACGCCTTCTTCGAAACCGATCTGGATGCCATCCTGCGCTATCACCAGGTGGACACGGTAATCATCACGGGGACAGCCTCCAATGCCTGCCGCGAATCAACGGCTCGCTCGGCGTTCATGCGCGACTATAAGGTGGTTTTCCCCAGCGACCTGAATGCGACCTTCGACGAAGCCATGCACCAGGCAACTCTGAGGAACATTGACCTGTTGTTCGGACGCGTGGTTTCGAGCGATGAACTGGTGGCAGAAATGGAAGCCACCTTAGAGGCAAGTTCCAGATCGTGAAATCATGCAAGCGTTTTTTGTGAAATCCAAATGGACTGGATTCCTGAGGAGCGTATATGAGCCAGTTTGCCCAGCTTAACAAACAATACATCGGCGGAGTGTGGCGGGATGGTAAGAGTCAGAAAGTCCTTACCGACCAAAATCCGTATAACGGCAAGACGATCGCTGAGTTCAGGTTGGGCAACCTCGCCGATCTAGATGAGGCCTACCGGTCGGCCGCTTCCGCCCAGAAGATCTGGGAGGATGTGAATCCCTACGAGAAGAGAGCGATTCTGGAAAAAGCAATTACCTGGATTGACCAGCACGAAGCTGACATCACCGACATTATTATCGAAGAACTCGGCGGTACAGCGCTCAAAGCTTTTTTTGAAATTGGCCTCGTAAAAAACATAATCAAAGAAGCTTCGACCTACCCATTGCGAATGAAGGGAGAAATTCTTCCTTCCACGGTGGACGGCAAGGAGAATCGGCTTTACCGGGTCCCGGTGGGAGTGGTGGGTGTAATCAGTCCTTTTAATTTCCCCTTTTTTCTCAGTATGCGTTCAGTTGCGACTGCCATAGGAGCAGGCAACGGAGTAGTGCTGAAACCGCACGATGACACGGTCATTACCGGGGGAACGCTGGTGGCAAAAGTGTTCGAAGAGGTCGGTCTCCCAAAGGGGCTGCTGAACGTGATTGTGGCCGACATTCGAGAGATTGGCGATGCCTTCGTGGATCATCCCATTCCTCGCATTATTTCCTTCACAGGTTCCGAGGGCGTCGGACGCCATATCGGCAGTGTGGCCGGTCGATGCTTGAAGAGAGCGATCCTGGAACTAGGCGGGAACAGCGCTCTAATTGTTATGCCGGACGCCGATATCGATCTGGCCATTAACGCAGCAGTCTTCAGCCGCTTCACACATCAAGGCCAGATCTGTATGTCAGCGAATCGGATTCTCGTGCACCGAAGTCTCTATGGGCAATTCCTTGAAAAATATGTTGCCCGCGTGGCCAAGCTTAAGGTAGGTGATCCAAGGCATCCTGAAACCGACCTGGGTCCCCTCATCAACAAGGCGCAAGTAGACACTCTCACCAAGCAGATCGAGAAAGGCGCCGATGAAGGAGCGAGAGTTGTCCTGCGCGGCAAGGCAGATGGGAATCTCGTTTCTCCGACAATCTTCGCCGACGTGCGCCCAGAGATGTCGATAGCGCAGAATGAGATGTTTGGTCCAGCCGTCTGTGTGATGCCCTTCGACACTTCCGACGAAGCGGTACAGATTGCTAATGAGAGCGCTTTTGGGCTGAGCGGTGCGATCCATACCAGGGATGTAGAGCACGGGGCCGAACTCGCAAAGCAGATCGACTCCGGTGCGATCCATGTCAATGACGGGACTATCAATGATGACCCCTTGGTTGCTTTCGGAGGTGAAAAAGCTTCCGGAGTGGGCCGCCTCAACGGCAAGTGGGCTCTGGAAGAATTCACGACCTGGAAGTGGGTGTCTGTCCAACACAAACCCCGGCATTACCCCTTCGAAGTGGCTGGCTCGGCCGCTTCCTGTGCCAAGTAAAGCGCTCGAAAACTCGACTCCCCTGGTCGCGATTTGATTCTGCGGAGAAACCCAAGAAGACACGTCGGCCATCCGACAACGTTCCGGGGTTGCCTGACCCCGGCCTGCTCCAGCTTAAAACGAAAACTTTGCCGCGAATTGGAACTGCCGCGGATTGAGGGTTGTCCGCGGCGTACCGAAAAGAGCGTTCGGCGCGGGAGGGCCAAAGGGGGGACAGGTGCCGAATTGCTCGCCACTCTGGGCCCCACGCGAGACTGCATCCTTGTATTGGTGGGGAACCTGCCCACCACAGAAGTCGTAAGTTCCGTAGACGGAGTAAACCTCGTCCACGTTCGGCCGGTTGAGGAGATTAAAGACGTCACCCATCAACTGCAACTGATACCGCTCGCTGAGGTGGATCACGCGCGAAAGTCGGAGATCCAAGCTCCGAAGGTTATCACCGAGGTAGGTATTGCGTCCCGAAGTGCCGACACGATCCGTCACCGGGTTGCCATCATTGTTGACATCAAAGCCTACAAACAGAGTGAAGGGTCGCGGCGACTGCACGGTAACGATGCTGCTGAGCTGGAAGTATCGCAGAAACGAATGCTCGGGTGCCTCGGCCACGAAGTCGGCCACAAACCGATGCGCGACATTCTGGTTCGAAAGGGCGCGCTCCAGGGATCTCTGGTCGTTGGACTGCGGCGTGTCGACGAATACCAGGTAAGTGCCGTCGTCGAGAGCTTTCGAGAACGTATAGTTCGCGTGCAGCTGAAAATACGTGCCGGCCCTCTCCGTCGCCTGAAGGGTCAGGCCATGGTAAACGGAAGCCCCGGTTGAATCGGTGAAGTAGAAGATCCCGTTCGTGCCAAACGGCCCCCACGGAAGGGGAGGCGCATTCGGATTCGGTATGGCAAAGTTGTAGATGTCCTTGTTCGTGCCAGCCTGGACAGCAATGTGGGGGGCGACGTTTAAGTCGATGGGCCGGACGAGACGGTGACCTGCCACAAACAGATATCCAGCGCTCACCGCAAGTCCCTTTGCAATCTCGCGATCAATCGAGAGGCTGGCTTGCTCGCTATAAGGATTGCGCTGACTTCTGTCCACAACTGAGCCGCCCTGGGCAAACGGGGAGTTATTCGGGAAGGATCCAGAGGTAATCAGGTTCTCAAACGCCGTGACTATCAATGGTGGCGGCACTGTCCCCGCCGGCAGAGGCGGCGCGTTGTGAAAGTTTGGGGGATTACAAATAAAACAGGGAGTGGGCAGAAATAAGCTGTTTAGGAGCCAGGTCCCGGTGGTCTGATTCGTCGAAGTTGGCAGGCCAGGTATCACGGGGGCGCGCTGCGGATCCGAAACGAAAAAGAACGTGAGTGTGTATCTGTCGTAGAACATTCCGTAGCCGGCGCGGATCACGGTTTTCGAATCCGGGGAGTAGGCGAGGCCGACTCTCGGGGCAAAGTTGTGATGATCCGCATTGACGAGAGCGCCCAGTCCAGTCTCGAAGTCATAGCGCAAGCCATAGTTCAGCGTGAATTTCGGAGTGACTCGCCACTGGTCCTGCGCGAAAAATCCGTGGTAACTGTGGTTGAGATGAACAAAGAAGTTGGACGCTTCCGATGGAAGGAAGGCATTCTGCCACGTAGTGGGCACCGAGGGTGAAGGCTGGTTCGGATTAATTGGCCCTCTGCCAACCGGAGCGCCCCAGAAAAATGCCGCGATGCACGGGGCCGAGAGGCCGGTAAGCGGAGGCGGACACGCAAGCGGAGTCAGGCCAGCGCCCCAACCGGCTCCCGCGCCCTCCGGAGTCGTGTAACTCTGTCCCGAAGTCAGCAAATCGGCCAAGCTGGGGAAAATGTCTCGGGAAGGCGTGAAACCAGGCCAAATGACAAAGTTCCGAATGTAGTTGGTGTCGAAGCCGAATCTCGCATAGTGCTTGCCCTTCACCCAAGCTACCGTGTCGGACAACTGCACGCGAGATTCATTGTAACGATCGAAGGCGCCGAAGTTGTGACCGAGCAGGATGAGATTCGGGACGTCGAGGTTGGGCTGCCCGGTGACGCCGGGAAAACCATAATTGCGTCGTGCCCATTGCAAGAGGACCGAATTTACCAGGTTTGGCTTGACGGTCGAGGTCCAGGTGCCGACCAATGCCTGGTCGCGAAGGAGGCCATCGCGCCCACTGCTCGGCATTCCCAGACCGCCGCCGTCGAGCGTTTCTCCGACCAGCATGTTGAGGTCGGTCGCATCCTGGATGGAATAACGAATCGACAGCCGATTCTTGTCGTTGAGTTGGTGGTCTATCTTGATGAAGCCGTTATCGACATCAGCGGTCTTCAACAGGCTGAGATTCTCCGGCGCGATATTAAAGCTCGCTTTCACGGCGTTGATTGCTTGCAGAGTGGTGAAGCTCGCGGGAAATGGATCGACCGCCCCAGGGAATAAGAACTGGCTTGAGGCGGGAGCGAACAGCAGAGTGGGATATGTCGGCGATTGCGCTCGGCGCTGGCCTTCATAGTTGAGAAAGAAAAATGTCTTGTTTTTCTTGATTGGACCGCCCAGGGTCACACCGAACTGGTTTTGCCGTAGCGTATCCGCGAGCGGCGCAACCTGTAGCAGCGAGCGTGCATCGGTGGCATTGTTTTGCAAGTAGTCATAGATCGACCCATGGAGCTCGTTTGTCCCTGATTTCGTTACGATGTTCACGATTCCACCAAGCCCGCGCCCGTATTCCGCCCCGAAACCGTTGTTCACCACACGAAACTCGCTGACCGCCTCTTGCGAAGGAGTGGCCCGCTGAGATCCCGTGGCTGTGTTGATGTTGTCTGCGCCATCCACGGTCACGGCATTGTTCAGGTCACGCTGACCGCCAAAGGAAATCCGCGTGACGGTCGGGTCGGTAAAGGTGGACTGGAGGCTGGTCCGGCCGGTGGCAACGCCCGGAGTCAACAGAGCAAAGTCGGTAAACAGCCGCCCGCTAATGGGTAAGTTCTGGATTTGCTGCGTATCAATCACCTGGCTGATTTCGGTCCGCGTGGGTTCGATGGGGGGTATCTCGGTGTTAACTGTTATGACCTCTCCAGTCGCCGCAACTTTCAAAGTGACATCGACCGTGGCAGTCTGGCCCACCGTCAGCTCGAGCCCAGTCTGCGTGTATTTTGCGAAGGCTGGTACGGTCACCGTCAGCTCGTATCTTCCTGGAGGGAGGTTCGGTATAACGTAATATCCGGAAGTGTTGGTAAACGCTGAGTAAGTCAGATTCGTGCCCTGTGCACGCAGGTTTACCTCGGCTTTCACCACTGCGCTTCCACTGGTGTCGAGCACGGTGCCGTTGAGTTGGGCGAAGATGAGAGCCTGCCCGAAGGCATGCGGAGTCAGACTTGCAGCCATCACCAAAGCGACACACAGAGTCAGGGTTAAACGCAGTCTCATGCCCGTTCTCCCTTCACTCACTTCTTTCGCACACACCGACCCACGTCTGCATCTTTTGCGGAGAGCATGGTTTGGAACCGGGAAACTGTCCAATACATGTTTGGTCAGCTATTTATACTCCATGGGTATAACAAAGGAATCATTGTGCTGATCGGCGTTCTACGATCATAGATCCCTGGATCCGGCAACTAGAAGAAGGCACAGTATCTTGTTGGCGCGGGCGACTTGGTGGCGCCTCAACTCGGTGACACGTCGGCAGTGCCGAGCCTCACATCGCTGAGTAAGAGGAACGCGGGGAGATGTCGGAGTCGCGAAAGGATAGAAATTTTGCCATGCTATACTCCCCCTCCGTTACCTGAGCATGTGCTGTAAGTCGAGTCGTTCTCTGAAAAAGATTGCAGACCCTTGATCACCCTGCCGGAAACGTTCAATGTCGCAACTTATTTCGTGGATCGCAATGTCCTCGAAGGAAGAGCGCGCCGGACTGCAATTGAATGCGGCGACGAGCGGATCAGCTATCAACAACTTCTGGAACGAACGAATCGTGCGGGCAACGCGCTTCGCCGGCTGGGCGTGCGGCCGGGAGAGCGCGTTCTCTTGTTGCTCCAGGACACTCCCGAGTTTTTGTATTCGTTCTTCGGCACCATCAAGATTGGCGCGGTGGCCGTACCCACCAATACTCTTTTGAAGCCGCACGAGTACGAATATCTTCTTAATGACACCCGGGCAGGTGTGGTGCTGGTCAGCG
>JABCYV010000244.1 GCA_013290025.1 Acidobacteriota bacterium | reverse complement strand
TTCATCACGCAGCCCGACAACCCTGGCGCTACGCCACGTCACTGGTCGGAGTACCGCTGTTCCAGCCATGGGTCCCCATAGATGTGATAGCCGAGGTTTTCCCAAAAGCCCGGCTTGTCCTGCGGCATCAGCGTCAAGCCCTTCACCCATTTGGCGCTCTTCCAGAAATAAAGGTGAGGGACGAGAAGGCGCGCGGGGCCGCCGTGTTCAGGGGCAAGATCTGCACCATCAAACTTGAACGCGATCCAGGCCTGCTTGTTGATAACGTCTTTCATAGGAAGGTTTGTTGTGTAGTCGCCATACGAACGGAACATCGCGTAGGACAAATCTGTTTTTACATCTGCCAGCAGAACATCGAGCGAAACACCCTCCCAAGATGTGCCCAGTTTCGACCATCGCGTTACGCAATGGATGTCAACCGTGATGGTCTCGGTGGGCAACTCGCGGAACGACTTCCAATCCCACCGCTTCAAAACGTTACTGCCGTCGTCGATGGTAAATTCCCACCGATCAAGGGATATGTGTGGCGTCGGTCCCGCAGACAACACCGGAAAATCCGAAGTGAGGTATTGACCAGGCGGGAGTTTGGCTTCCGCTGCGCTGCGTCGACCGGCAAAACCTCGCGAGATTATAGCCATCGGATCTCCTAATCAGCGACTGACGTAGTTTGATGCTGCCTTCCCAACCGTCGTAAAAACCAGCAATCGAGCTTCCAATCAATGTCGTCACAGAATGTAAGAACTGCCCACTTGCGGCATGCTCTCGAGACGAGAGCAGTCGAAATAGCGTCACGGCGTCTCTATCTCAACGAGCACAGCAGGAACTCACTGAGAACGTCATTGTAATTCCTGAACCGACGTTCTCACGATGTTGAATCCATTGGCACAACGAGGCAGGGCTGAACGCCTCCCGCGGCTTTGTTCGTCGGCGATATTGCGACGAAGGTCGAAAACATCGACAGCTTGGACCTCGGAGTGAGAAGCATGCTTTGCAATCTCCACCGCGTTGCACCCAGCTTTTCTCATGTCTTTATTTCGACGATTGCCTCCTGGTGAAGCCACTTCGTGCGCGGAGACTACACTCCGTCGGTTTAGCCGCACTTGTTGGTGATCTGTGACTTTGCCTCGATGGCACGGCGTTTGCATTTGCATTTGGTCCAGATCGCAGCGGGATTGTTAAAGGAGTTAAGCCGTGAGCCAACTACTCAAGCCCACGTGGTTCGTTGCCTTGCTGTGGTTGTTCATTTGTTTCCGTGCGGACGCTCAATCGGATCTCAATGCAGTTCACGTCACGCCCAGAGGGGACGTGAAACAACCCAATGCTTACCAGTCATCAATAAAGACCGACAAGGGAGTCATTCGAACAACTGTCGAACTCGTGCTCGTACCCGTGACGGTCATGGACGAATCCAACCGAATCGTTACAGGGCTCGAGCAGCAGAATTTCCAGTTATATGAGGACAAGCACCCGCAGCCGATCAGACATTTCTGGAAGGAGGATGTCCCTGTTTCCGTCGGCATAGTACTCGATGTTAGTGGCAGCATGAACACCAAAATCGAACGGGCACGCGACGCAGTCGGTGCGATGCTGAAAGCATCCAATCCTCAGGATGAATTCTTCCTGATAACCTTCGCTGATCAACCGGCGCTTGTCCAAGACTTCACCCCAAGTGTGGACGACATTCAGAGCCATCTCTTATTCACAACGCCGAAGGGACGCACCTGTTTGATGGACGCGATCGTTTTGGCCGTCAGCAATATGAGAAAGGCGCGGTATCAGAGGAAGGCGCTGGTCATCGTCTCAGACGGCGGCGATAACCGAAGCCGTTACACCGAGAAGGATGTCAAGTCATTAATCAAAGAGCAAGATCTACTGGTGTACTCGATTGGAGTTTTCGATAGGGAGTGTCGGAGTCAGGAAGCCCGTCTCGGTCCTGAGCTTCTGGCAGAAATCAGTAGTCTGACCGGAGCCAGCGCATACACTCTCGACAATCCCAACTATCTTCCGGCGATCGCCGGGCACATTGCGACCGAACTGCGCCACCAGTACATCCTAGGCTATAGCCCCGACGGTTCGCGGCGCGATGGCAGGTGGAGAAAGATCAAAGTCAGATTGGCGGTTCCGCATGGTCTTCCCCCACTACACGTCCAGGCAAGGACGGGGTACTACAGTACTGCATACTGATACCGAAGCAATGTTCATCGGCTTTTTTCCCGCTGGCTCTTTGACTCTGCAGTGATTTGGCGCGCTGACGTTTTGAAAGCACGGAACCTCAAGTGTCACCAAACCCTGATTTGTTTCTGACTGTCCGGCGACTTGTGTGTGTTGATATTGCGACACGCGAATTTAGCGACGATATCTAGCGACTGAGGAGAACAATCAAAAATCACTGCAACTGCCATTGGTGCTTGCGAAACGTTCGGTTGTCAGAATGGTGAAGGGCGTGCAAGGAGGAAGAAGCACAGAACGGAAGACTGAAGGTGAAACGAGATCGGAGTCTAGTAGGCCCTAAACGGGGCGACGCAATCACCCAGATCAATCGAGTGCATATGAGTGTTGTCGTGAAAGCTTTGATCAAACTCGGTATTCTCAAGAATGATCTCGATTACCACTTGCTTCGTGCATCGATGGTCATCATTTTTCTCTTCTTCGGTTATCAGAAATGGTTCGATTATGAGGCGCAGGCTCTGCTCCCCTACATCGGTCACGGCCCTTTCATCTTCTGGCTGTACGCAGTCTTTGGCGTTCGGGGGGCAACCTATTTCCTCGGAGTTGCAGAGTGGCTGTTTGGGGCGCTTTTGTTCGCCGGATATTGGAACAAAAGATGTGGGATTCTCGGAGCTCTTGGCTCATGTTTCGCATTCATCGCGACCACGACGATCATTCCGTTTATGCCGGACGGTTGGGCCGCTTCCGCCGGCGGATTCCCGGCGATGACCGAGAAGGTTGCTTTCCTGATGAAGGATGTCGTCCTTTTCGCTGTGTCTGTCTATTTACTGCGGCAGGACGTGATAAGGGCTTCGCTGTTCAAGACGGCGGCATCCGACTCAAGAACACAGTGCGGCAGGATGCAAGTCCGGCAGGAGCAGTCGCAGGCTGCTAGTGCTCCCGTTCATCCGGTGGGATGAACGTCTCGGGAGACCTGGGGGTGGTTCGGTCTTGAATTCTCATGGCCCATGTAATGACGTCTGGTTCCAGGACAGCCCGTTGTTAAGAGGACCCCAATCGTGATCGAGCAACTCATTCCGCTTGATCAAGCTCGGCGTCATGAAGCAAGTGACCACAATATGCTTTCAACCTCTTTCAATGAGCCGGGCGGCGACAAAGTTGTGCGAACAAACGGTTCAGGAACGCGGATGGCGACTGAGCGTGCGAGTTCACAAGCCGCTCGCCCTGCGCTAAAAGTTAGCGTTAAGAGGCTCGAACGGATCGGCCGCAATCTGCTGTTGGCAATCGGCGAGGACCCGAACCGTGAAGGGCTGAAGATGACTCCGAACCGCTTCGCGCGATGGTGGAAAGAGTTCATCGACTACGACCCTGGCACGATCGAAACCACGTTTGCGTTCGAATCATTTCGGACCGATCAGATGGTCGTCTGCGCCGGAGTCTCGGTTTTCAGTCTATGCGAGCATCACCTGCTTCCTTTCAAGTGCGAAATTTCCATGGCCTACATCGCAACCGAGCACGTCCTCGGGCTCTCGAAGTTTGCTCGCATCGCACAGAAATATTCACACCGCCTGCAAGTACAAGAACGGCTGGTTCATCAGATCGCTGACGAGATTACGGCCATCACAGACGCGCGTGACGTGGCAGTCCTTGCACGCGGCGAGCATCTTTGCATGCAGATGCGCGGAATCAAAAGCGATGGACTGATGTCGACGAGCGTAATGCGCGGTCTTTTCAGAAGCACCGATGCCCGCGAAGAGTTCTTGACATTGGCACTTGGGAAGAAGAACGGAAAGTGATGACAGGGCGGCCGAACATTGAGAATGGAGTTTTATATTACGAAACTTGTTTGGCAAATCAGTTGCTGATTTGTGCTACGCAGCGACATGCGGTGGGAGGCGCTTACAGTGACAAGAAGCACTATCTCCACAGTTGAAAATGATGAGTTCATCAGCAGCAGCAGAGGGAGCGGACGCGAGCCCGTGACGTTGGGGCCCGTAGCTTCCGCAGCCGATGTCAATGTTCTGTTCCAGGACAGCCTGCTGGACTCTGGTGTCGCGCAACACAAGAGAAGAGCTTGGCCGACTCTTCTTTCGTTTGTTTTGCAATTTGTCATGCTCGGTGTTGTGGTTTTGCTTCCGCTATGGTTCACCCAGGTTCTGCCCAAAGAACAAATGCTCACTTTTCTTGAAGCCCCACCTCCTCCGCCACCTCCTCCGCCGGCGGCGTCCACCCCACCCGCAGTGAAAGTGGTGAAGGTAACCAGCAACATCGCGAACGGCCGGTTGCGTACTCCAAGCAGAATTCCGGCGAAAGTCCAGATGATGATCAAGGAAGACGACGAGCCACCAGTTCCGACAACAGGTGGGGTGGTTGGTGGCGTGCCTGGAGGGATTCCGGGAGGTCAGTTGAACGGAGTAATAGGCGGAATCATCGGCTCCGGTTCGAGCCCGGCAGCCGTCCCTCCTCCCATGCCCAAACCGGTGCCCACCGTACAGCGTGTGCGCGTTTCAGCAGGTGCGACCAATGGCCGGCTCATCTACCGGGTTGAGCCCATTTATCCGCCCGTGGCGCAGCAGGCACACATTCAAGGAACTGTCGTGCTGGCGGCGCTTATTGACAAAGGCGGGAACGTTCAAAGCCTGCAAGTTGTTAGCGGGCACCCGCTTTTGGTGCGCGCCGCGATCGACGCGGTCAAGCAATGGCGCTACCAGCCATTGCTTGTGAATGGGCAACCGATAGAAGTGGAAACCACAGTCACCGTTAACTTTCACGTCCGTAGTGACTGACCGAGCATGATCTTCGAGAAGACATGACAATGAAAAAGTGGAAGGTCGCAGTTTCCCGTCCTCGCCATTTGCGCTGTTCTGCTTGGTAGCATTTCGGCCGGAGCGCCTTGTTTTCCATCGTCGTGTAAATGAGGGTTTCCAACGGCAGAAGGCGCGTCGTCCACGGAGATGATGGAGTCGGGAACCTTACTATGGAGTAATTGCACCTACTACAGGTACCGCAACCATCTACCGCCTTCCTGATGGAAACCAAAGTAGAACCCAAACACTGCCAATGATAAGCAGAATGGCCAATATCGCGATTACGGCGGCTGTATTGGCTTCCTTGTCCTTCTCCCGTTCGTCAGGGTCCAGATAGCGAATAGCCGACCACACTTCTTCTTTATCAATCTTTTCATCGTTCATAAGACTCTTCTGAAACTGTTCAATCAATGTTCCACTTCCGATTTCAGCACATTGGGGGTTGTACGGCGGGGGGTGTCGTTCGGATTCAAACCCAAAATGCACTTCACTCGATTCCGCTCCTCCGGTGTAAGCAACTGGTAGTCTTTCCGAAAGCTCTCCAGCAAATGGCTCGCTTGCTCGTGTGTGCAGACCATACCAAGAAAGCTACCTGCGACACTGATTCGAGATTTCTTGTTCCGGTTTGTCATTCAAACTTCTTGGAAGCGCTCTGACCTCCCGCTTGCCACTAGTCCTCCTGATGGGAACCCAGCATCGGAGATCAACAGAACTAGAAAGAAGCTCCTAGCGCCATGCGGATCATTGCGGACACGATATTCTTCGAGTAGATGAGGGCAACGAGCGCCGCAAGAGCGGATGCCACAATGCTTTGCGGGATTCTGCGATGATTCACCAGGCCGTGCCTACCCGCCAATTCGACCTTCGCATGAGGCAGGTAAAACATTGCTGTGATTCGAGGCTTTGGTTTCGAACGAGCGGCGTCTGACATGTGGCGTTCGCAGTTCGTGATCGCTTCTTCGCGCGAGGCGAAGCCTAGTCCGATGATGCTTGGAGCAGCAATGAGATCGCGCAAGCTCTGCTCATCGTGATAAGCAATAACCAATCGTTCAGGCCTCTCCTTTTTACTCGATGCCTGTATGACCGCGTAGCGCAGATCTGAGCAACAAAATTGAACTCTCATAACATCTCCATCGGTTTTGGCTTCAACAAGCTTTGACACGCTGACTGAAGCAACTCGAATTCCAAATGTGTGTTAGGTGAACAATCGGAGTTGGGCCAAATGCCGAGTACAAGAAAGGGCCTCATCAGGTTGATCGGTTCTCAATTGCTGCAGCGGCGTTGGGAACAGGCGTCGGGGCGTCACTTGTCTAAATTGCGACTCTGCCGCCCGCTGCATTAGGACAAGTCACCTAGGCAACCGAATAGCCAGGACTGATGCAGCTGTGTGGGCCTTTGTGCCTCGACGAGGGAGCCGGCCAGCAACAGGACATCTGGCACGACGGTGGCGATTTGCCCGGCATGAGGTTAATCTCGAAAGCGCCGTGGGTGCGTCGTGCCGTTTCTGAGAACACGCCGTATCACTGCACGAGGTGGTAAGCCTCCTCCTCATCCAGGCCTCGCGCTTCCTCTTCTGCTGAGACCCGAACCGGGCCCACAGCCCTGAGCGTTTTCATAATCAACCAAGTCACCAGAACGCTATAGACCCCGACTACGACGACTGCAAGCAGCTGCACAAGAAATTCGCGTGCACTGCCCGAGACACGGTCGATCGCGGTCGCTCCAAAGATGCCTATCATCAGGGATCCGGTAATACCGCCAACGCCGTGGGCGCGGAATACTTCCAAGGCATCATCGATTTTCAAATCATCTTGAATACGTTTTGCAAAATAGCAGGCGCTGGCACCAATCGCACCAATAATTAGTGCGGCCCACGGCTCAACATATCCTGCCGCCGGTGTGATCGTGGCAAGGCCCGCTACCGAGCCAACCAGAATTCCGGAAAACGATGCCCTCTTTGTGTCGCGCCAAGTCCAGAACTGCCAAACCAGCAACCCTGCCGAACCTG
>JABCYV010000243.1 GCA_013290025.1 Acidobacteriota bacterium | reverse complement strand
TGTGGGTTGGAAAACGTCCATGAATTCTGTGGCAATCCACATTTTCATTTCTTGGAAATTCGTTCATCCATAAGGTTCATCCCGCGGCGGCGGTTTGGAAAACCGCCTCGGTTACTGTACATCAGATTTGAGGTCAATCTGTCTCCGACATCGCCGCGTTTGTGAGAATTTCCGCTTTGGGGTGTCACCCGAAAATTGGACAGATAACTCAATGCGAGCGCGTTTGTCGGCACTAATACGACGGGACGGGAATGCTACGAGGAACAACGACGTAAAACCTCTTACCGCCTGTTAGCTGCAAAGCCACTCTGAGCCTACCCACAGTTGAGCCAGATCTCTGAGGTTGCGTTTGTATGTGCGAGTTACCAAGTATTCCTTCCCGCCTTTTACACGCAGCCTGGACTCCCCCGTCGGTAAAGGATGGATCTCCTCCACGGCCGAAATATTCACGATGACCGAGCGGTGGATGCGAATAAAACCGTAGGGTTTGAGCTTCTCTGCGATGGACGAGAGGGACTCATGCACCAAATAGGGATTACGTTGGTGTCGCAACGAAACGTAATTACCTTCGGCTTGCACTGCCATGATGTCGGCTAAATCCAAGAGTAGGATTTTACCCTTTGCCTTAAATGCGATTCGTGGTGCATGACGTTTTGCTGTTACCTCCAACTGGCGCAAGACTCGCATGAGGTTGGCAGCAGCAACTCCGATTACCGGAAGCAATGATGTATCTGCAGCTTCGCAGAATTCGTCTGTTATCGACTCAAGAGTGTAATCGCGTCTGGAGCAAATCGTAGCTCCCCGCAGTGGGTCAGCCACTACGTCCGAATTAGCATGAGCAACTTGTTGCACGAACATCTCACGTGCAATGGCCTTCTGATCCTGAATCTCGCGGGTGCTCATGATGGAACCCCTTGTCCTCTCGTTTCCACTTCCTGCTACCGGAAGTGAGATTGACGAGTGCACTGCTTCTAAAGAAATGCTCCTACATAAACGGAGCAGCGGTTACTTCTGCCCAGTGCTCACTGCTGAAGGAAAGCTGGATTGCGCGCCGAAATAACACTCAATGGATTCCAACTGTCCGTTCTTGATTCGGAGAAACTCCACGTTCCGGAACGATCTACCGTTCGTGGTGTGGCAAAGATATTTCACAAAAGCATCGTCCGGGCCAGTGGTGATCCGCTCCAGGTCAAAATGTTTAATGAAATTAATCTGTGTGTCCCAGCATTGCGTTTTGAATGTGCTCTTGCTGATGTGATCGTCGCCGGCCGCGCTCGAAAATGTGAAGTTGTCGGCGAGCAGCATATTGAACGTGCCCAAATCCTTCTTTTCCCACGCCGCGTACCACTTACGGATGATCTCCTCGTTCGTTAAGCCAGGCCCTCCCAATGCGCTGGCCCTCGCCAGTCCGGGTAGGGTCACCGCACCGACCAGCGCGCAGGCTCCCGTTGCGAGCAGATTCCTGCGCGGCATTGTGATCCTTGTCATTGTTCGGTCTCCTTTTCATGATGTAGTTTGAAACGCTTAGCCCGATCGCGATGCGGTCAGCCCCGCTTGTACTTTTCCGGCGGCCGAAGAGACCTCAGCCATCCGACGATATTTCTGATTCCCGCTTTCCACACCTTCGGATCTTGGGCATTCTTTGCTAACGTGGCGTAGCCCTCGACAGCCGCGATCAAAAAGCTGGCAGCCTCGTCTGGATTCACGTCGCGGCGAACTGTTCCTTGGGACTTCCCCTTCCGCAAAAGCGTTCCAATACCTTCCTGCCAGTCCAGGAATATCCTTTCCAGTCGCTTGCGGAATTGCTCGTCCAGCGGAGACATCTCCTGTGCCAAAAGGAGCAGCGGACAACCGGCGCGAACGTCTTGGGGCCCAGCTGGTATCCGCCGGACAACGCCGATCAAAATGTCGATAGCTTCCCCCTCGCTCCGCATAGGACGCAACCACCTGTCGCGCGTAAGTTTTGCGATTTTCTCTTCGACAACGGCATAGCCCAAGGCCTCCTTGCTCTCGAAGTGGTAATAGAGTGCTCCCTTGGTGACGTTGGTGGTGGCGAGGATTGTATCGATGCCCGCACTCTGAAAGCCTGATCTGTGGATCTCTCGAAAGGCGGCTTGCAGCAAGCGTTCCCGTGTGCGCTCCGGATCACGGGCCTTTCGTTTCTTCTCGTGAGCAACTAACATACAGACTAGTATGTATGTTAGACCATTTGAAAATCAATCGAAAATTCCCAACTTCTGGCGACTCGACGTTCTCGAATTTAATAACCTCTCGCCTGTTTGTGTATGGAAAGTTGGAGAAACGGCTGGTCGGGTGGTTTGGGCGCCGTCCCAGGAGATTGTTAGTCCGCCACTCGCCTTCACACTCTGAAACGCCGCGCCCGTTGTGTCGCGTAATCGCGATAAACGTGGAACACCACATGCTTCCTCAGTTGTCACTCAGCAGGAATGTGTTTGAGTTGTCAGCCAATTCTAATCTGAAGTGCAAGCGCGCCAAGTGGTACGTGACATCGCCAGTCATCTCGGCACGGCGGCTTTCACCGCAAGAAAAAAGAGGAGATATGAACACACTAAGACGGTTGCGGAATCTCTGGATACCTTGCGTTACGACGATTGTTCTGGGTTGCTTCAGCGATGCGGTCGCCCAAGTCAGGTATCACGTTGAAGATTTGGGTACTCTGCACGATGGGTTTTTCGGATGTACGATGGGCGTCAATAATCATGGGTGGACCGAGACCCAGTACGGGCTCTTGGACGCGTCCGGGAAGCTTGAAAAAGGGCGCGTGGCGATAAACGTCGACGGATTCACGTTCCCCCTCCCCACTCTCGGAGGACCAAACAATTGGGACAACCCCTTTGGCGGTGAGATCAACGATCGTGGGGAGGCAGTCGGTTACTCCGAAACATCTGTTCTAGATCCGGACGGCGAAGACGTTTGCGGCTTCGGCACACATCTTACGTGTAGTGCGTTTCTTTGGCGAAACGGCCAGATGAGCGCTCTCCCGACCCTGGGCGGAAATAACGGCCAGGCCAGTGCCATGAATAACCGCGGACAAATCACAGGGTTTGCGGAAAACGGTATCGTGGACTCCTCCTGCCCGTCTAACACAACCAATAATCGGATTGCACTGCCGGTGTTGTGGGAAGACGGCAAAGCGCGAGCTCTTCCTACGGTGGGAAGCGATCCAGACGGAGAAGCGAACGCCATCAACGATCAAGGCCAAACCGTAGGCTACTCGGGAACCTGCACCACCGCGCTTCACCCCGTGCTGTGGGAAAAGAATGGCACTGCCTTCCCCCTTCCTGACCTCGGAACTGGTGGTTTCGCCTTCGGCATTAACAATCAGGGCCAGATTGTTGGGGATGTCGCTAGTACTGACGGCACAACCTTCTATGCCGCTCTCTGGCAGAACGGAGCACTCAAGAACCTCAAAACTCTGCCGGAAGATTTTGCCGCCATAGCCAGCGGCATCAACGACAAGGGCCAGGTGGTGGGAAGTACCTTGGACGCCAGCTTCAACTGGTCCAATGCCTTTATCTGGCAGGATGGCGTGATGACCAGCCTCAAAACGCTGTTTCCTGCCAGTTCCAACCTGTACCCAACCATGGCTAACCAGATCAACGAGCGCGGACAAATCGTGGGAATGGCGACGGTGCTCAGCGGGCCGCATACGGGCGAGACCCACGCCTTTCTGGCAACTCCGGTCGACGAAAGAATGGACAAGTCGGTTGCAGACGTCGCGACCACGCAACCGAAACTGCCCGCAAATGTTGGCAGACAGGTCTTGAGGAAACTCGGACGCGGCCGATTCGAGCAATAGCATTCGCCCCACCGGGGTATGTGCCTGATCTCTGGCTCGGTTTGATTCCCCAGACGCGACCTGCACGATCAGGAACACGAACCCGTGAGGCGTATTAAACGGCACGACTCACGGGTTCTTTTTCGATACGAAAAATTAAATGGATACCAAGTTCGATATACGCGTCGCGTCTGCGCTTTTTTCAACAGTGATGAAGAGGAGTACTGTGTACTGATTCCGTTCATGAAGGACGGGTTCAATGCAAATCCCGGCGAGTCCGGCCCCAGCGAGCTATTGTGAATCCGAATCGATTCGAGGCAAGCCTAACGAGTTCTTATGCCGTTGAGGGGGCGCTAACGAATGGACTGCCGACCTCGAAAAAACGCAGCAGTCGGCCAACTTCATGCGAGATGCCGATGCGTACAGTTTTTCTAATGTACGCAGTCTCTCGGACCGCACTTGGTGCACTTTAGTCTGCAAATGAGGTAATTCGGTGCAACTGAGAGCTTCGTAAGTCGTTCTATACAAATGAAAGGGTGTGAGTACAAACAGGGCAGGATGAATTAGCAAACCGCTGCAACTGAGAAGACCGATTTGTACCGGAACCACCCTCCGGCGCAGGCATAGCGTCGCGATAGGCGAGGAGTCCCCCATTTAAGAGCTCAAAAAAGCAGACGTCTTGAAGATGCGGTCGGATGACCAAAAGCGATAAACTCGTTGCAGGAGAATCCATGACAAACGACCCGAAAAACCAACCGACGAACGACGCGCATCTTGGAGACATCACACGACGCGACTTTGGAACCCTCTTGGTGGGTGCGGGCCTCGCTGCTACGGTAAAGTTGGCAGCAGCCGTAGGCCTTGAAGTGGTCGAAACCGATGTCGAGATCAAGACTCCGGACGGAACTTGCGACGCCGTATTCATTCATCCGAAAACGGGCTCCCATCCGGGAGTATTGATCTGGCCTGACGCATTCGGCTTGCGTCCCTCTATGCGCGCCATTGCGAGGCGTATTGCCTCTGAAGGTGACGGATACTCCGTTCTTGTGCCCAATCCTTTTTACCGTGTGTCCAAAGCTCCTTTCACGGATGCCTCCACCTTCAATTTTCAGAATGCAGACGATATGGCCAAGCTGCGGCCGCTGATGGCGTCGGTGAACGCGCCCGGCAATGCCGAGAAGGATGCCGACGCCTACGTTGCCTTCCTCGACGCGCAAAAAGAAGTGAACAAGGCAAAGAAGATCGGAACCCAGGGTTACTGCATGGGCGGAGCACTTGTTGTGAGAACCGCCGCGCGCTTGCCCGACCGGATTGGAGCGGGCGCATCGTTCCACGGCGGAGGCCTGGTGACCGACAAACCAGACAGCCCGCATCTGCTCGCGCCGAAGATAAAGGCCGGTATGTATTTCGGAATCGCGTCCAACGACGACTCGAAACAACCAGACGCCAAGGACAAGCTGAAAGAAGCCTTTGCGTCCGCTAAGGTTTCGGCCGAAATTGAAGTGTATTCAGCCCGGCATGGCTGGTGCGTGCCGGATATGCCTGCCCCGGACGGCGTGCCGATCTATAACAAGCCCGAGGCCGAGCGTGCCTGGGGGAAACTCGTTGCCTTATATAAGTCGACTCTGCCGTAGTCGGCACCTGATCGAGCTAGGGGCGATCAAGCCATCAATCGCTCGATCAATCCTTCAACTGGATGTACTGCTCATAGCCCTCGGTCGCGCAGCATGGAGCGTGATCAAAAAACTCGTCCAGCAGGGTTAGCAATTCCATTTCGCCGACTCGCAGTCCCTACATCCCGAGATTGAGAAGTTCGCTGCGAAACGGTATCGAGATAAATTATCTATTCGGTACGTATTGGGCCGCCGCAACCAAAGTTGGCCGCCTTGAGTCACTTCCGCAACCCTGCAACCATCCGAATTTGCATGTCGCAGCGTAGATTCGAGAAAGTTGCACCGAAAGTCTCGTTCAGTGAGCGACACCAGCTTGTCAGCTCTGCCCAGAATCCAATTTTCGCACTCGGTCCGCCGGTGCCCGCTCGGTCTGAGGCTTCCCAAGCTTCCTCTAGTTAACCCTAACACGCTGAACTGACGGCACTTAACTAAGACAAAACTTCTGGTAATTGGAAAATGATGGAAAATGCGGCTGAATTTCTTAGGAAATGATCACACATAGCCAAGAACCTTTTTTGCTCATGAAGAAAACCGAGTTTTTCTGAAACTTTGGCTGGTCGGATAGCATCAGACGCAGGTGAAAGAAGTGCATGCTTCCGCTAGCTGTAGTCAGTTCTAGTCTATGAAGCTCATCGTTTATTTTCGAATGCTACTCGTTGTCCTCCTGTTGGGAGGGCCGATTATGGCGTGCGCCATTCCGGACGGACAGCTCACGGCTGCTGAGAAGCAGTGTTGCAAAGACATGAGCGGGCACTGCCAACAGGATGCGTCAGGCATGCCGATGTCTCACTCCTGCTGCAAAACATCGGTTCAACCCCCTCACGATTTCCGGCCTTCTTCAACCTTTTCGCCCCCTGCTCCTTATTTGGTAATCAGCGCAGTAGAGTTTCTTTCGATCCCGTCTTTGGCCGAGCAGTCCGGCCAATTCGCTCCCTGGCTGTCGCTGGTATTCTCGCCTCCGCTTGCTACGCTCGACGCTTTCACTCCCCTGAGAATCTAGCGCTTCTCTCCATTCCTGTTTGGAACTACGCATTGCTGTCTCTGATTGAAGTGCTCCTCATTGGAGGAGAGCTGTGGGATTTCTACCCACAGATTTGACACCGTTCGCCGTTTCCCGGTCTGCGGGCGCGCACGGATTCTTGCGTGAGTCTTGGGAGAAGCAACGATGATCGACCGCATTATTGAGCTTTCGCTGCGAAACAAGTTTCTGGTTGTGATGCTTTGGATTGGAATTGCGGGCTGGGGTCTGTGGGCGATGCTCCGCGCTCCGATTGATGCCATTCCCGATTTGAGCGACAACCAGGTCATTGTTTTCACCGACTGGTCCGGGCGGAGCCCTCAAGAAGTCGAGGACCAAGTCACCTATCCACTCACTGTCAACCTACAAGGCTTGCCCGGAATCAAGGTTGTACGCTCTTCGTCGGCCTTCGGCTTTTCGATGATCTTCGCCATCTTCAATGACGATGTTGACCTTTATTTTGCCCGGACCCGCGTCCTGGAGCGCCTTAACCTTGTCAGTAAGCAACTTCCGGCCGGCGTCGTGCCAACGCTTGGCCCGGATGCGACCGGTGTCGGTCACGTGTTCTGGTACACGGTGGAAGGCGGCGGGCTCAGCCTGCGTGACCTGCGTTCGCTGCCGGACTGGTAT
>JABCYV010000242.1 GCA_013290025.1 Acidobacteriota bacterium | reverse complement strand
GGGAGGTCTTGCTTGCGGCCATTGTCTGCAATGTCGTCGGCTTGCTGGTTCGAAAAAATCCATAGGCGATGACGCCCAGCAGTATGGTCAGCGTGATCGTTGCAATTTGTTTCGTGGTCTTCATTAGCCTCGGCGATACTCCTCTGCTCTATGGTTCAGCCAAGTTAAGGGACTCAAAATATCGTTGGACATACCACGCTGAATCCTCTCTTTGAAGCCGCCCGCTCGTCTGGCGAGATCCAGAAATTTGATGTCTAGCCTACCACCGGCCGAGCGAATCCCGGGTACGTGAAGGTCCTTGGGTGCGGTCCAGGAAGGTAGCAGGTTCTCATCTCGATGACCTCAAATCCTGCCATCGCAATTAGCGCGAGGGCGTACGCAACGTGGGCTCACTGTGACGATCGCGCAACGCATGATAGGGTTACACGAGATCCATGATTCAATGCCCCGTTTATCTATTTCGCCCAGCACGTAGTCAGCCAGTTGACGATGGCGGCGCTCAATGCGGTCGATGCCAATTTGATTGGCGAACTGAATCGCGGCTCGAAGGCCTCATAGATACGCCACGCTCGACGTGCCGAATTGCTGGAAGCGCTGAGCACGCAGCTTAGGGTCATCCCAACCTTTGCCCGCGAGAGTATTCCAAATACGGTACGCCTGTGCATGGCTTATTACGTCCAGCGCCGCCAGATCGACCAATACTTAGAAAGCTTCGATCAGTACAAGAAGGAGAATCAGATCGCGTGAGGTTTCTTCGTCTGATAATTCAAGCCGCCACGCGATAATTCCCGCAAACGAGAAGTAATTTGGTTCCTTCCGGTTTGCTCGGACTCGGAAACTATTCCGAGAGCGATGATCCAATCACAATGACAGAAAGAAACGCTGGTTGGGCCCGTCGCCGCGGGTCTTGATGACGAACGTCTGTCGACCAGTCGCGTAAATGCTCGCGAGGTTCGCGGGCGGCGCGCGGTGCTCACCTGTTCGGCTCCGCTAGCCAGTTGACCACCAGCTCGAAACTCTTCACTTGCGCGGAGGGGGGCGACGTGTTCATCAGAAATCGTCCATCCGGCGAGACGTCGTACCAGCGGCCGCTGAGGTTGCGCACCGCTACCTCAAACAGTTCGCTTGGGGTTCCGAGTTCGAGGGCGCGACCTTGAGTTTTCACCGCGACCGCCATCAATTTCAAGCTCTCGCGGTAGAAGATCTGATTGCCATCGCGACTCCAAACCGGCCTCTCCCCGCCATTCGTGGAGACCTGATACTGTGCGCCGCCCCCAGGAAAAGGGGTAACGAAAATTTCGCCTCTGCCGTTCTGATCTGACTCGTACGCCAGCCACTTCCCATCCGGAGAGAATGACGGTGCGGATTCATTCGCGGGCGATTGCAGAAAAGGCTGCGGTCTGTGGTCGCCGGCAAGCCCCATTAAGTAAATGTCCAGTTTCGTCGTAGGATCTAGTGTTGCGTACGCAAGATATTTTCCGTCGGGCGATGCCGCTAGGAAGACGGCTCCGAACTGGCCTTTTTCGAATGTGAGCAAGGGTTCTTCACCGCCAGAACCGTCTGCGGCTTTCACAAAAATGTCGAAAGGCCCATTTGCGTTGGAAGTAAAGTAAATTCTCTTGCCGTCTGCGGACCACACTGGAAAACCGCCAACTTTGCTGCGCAGCGTTACCAAGGTTCTGGGTCCCCGGGCCTCGAGAACCAGGATGCGTTGCTTGTTAATGGGGTTGGTATTGGCAACGAAACGTGAGCCATCCGGAGAGATCGCAACGCTCACGTATTGGTCGTTCTCACCGACCGGGCCCAGCAATTTGCCAGTGCGGTCGTACCATACCAACTGGGCGCTCATCGTCCCTTCGCCGGCCACGTAAACCAGCTTGCCGTCCGTCGATGCGGAAAACTCCCCAAAGCTAAACAAAGAGTCGAATGCCGCATGGTCAGCGACGGCGACAGTGGTCCCGCTCAGCTCGCCGCGGCGCGGATCGAGCGGCTGTGCCATCAGATTACCGTCACGCCAGAAGATCAGACGTCCATCTGCAAAAGCTGCGCTGCTGCAGGTATGCATCAGCGACACATCCTGTTTGCCATCCAGGGACGCGAAGTGTAACTGGGTCAGGTCCCCGCATGCGCCATTCGGTGAATGGAGATAGAGGAAGTGCTCGCCGTCGGGGAGAAAATACGGCCAGCGATGGCTGCCGACGTCGGACAGCATCGAGGCTGGCGCAGCGTGCGTGACCGCGACGGGCGAACCGCCATTGGCGGGAACGCGAAGGATCGGGCTGCTGCGCGTCGGGGCAAAGATGATCGTGCCCGAACCGCTCCAACTTCCCCCGCGCGCGTCCGCTGCGTCACAAACGATTTGGACGGGACCGCCGCCTGCTGCCACGCGTTTCAGCTTGCCATCCGCAAAAAAAGCGATGTCGCCTCCGTCAGGCGACCAGAATGGAAAGTAGCCGCCGCTGGTCCCGGCAACCTCATGCGCGTCCGTGGAGTGCAGCGACCGCGTCCAGATCGAGCAGAGCCGGCCGCCGGCCATGGATGATGAGGCAGTCGGAGTCTTACATCCAACGAACGCCAGCCTGCTCCCGTCGGGAGAAATCTGCGGCGGTCCATTCCTTCCGGCGACGTCCGGAAAAACTCCCGCCGGAGGCACCACCGAAACCATCAAGGGGGATCGAGGCAAAGCTCGCGCTCCGTGGTACCTCGCCGCCAGTATCAGTGCCGTAGCGCCCAGCACGATAGCGAGCCCGCTTGCCCATGAACGCCAACGTCGCGACGCTGCACGAACCTCGCTCGTGGACGCTGTGCTGCTGTTCTGCGCTGCCCACCGCAGCTCCCGCGCCACCTCATGCGCGGTTTGCCAACGCTCTGCCGGTTCTTTCGCCATGCAGGTACGCACCACGTGCTCCAGTGCTGCCGGCACCGCCGCGTTCCACTCCGGGTCCTTCTCAAGGATCGCCGTCATGATGCTCAGTTGACTCTTCCCCTCAAACGCGCGCTTCCCGGTGAGCATCTCATACATCATGGCGCCTAGCGCGAACACATCGCTGCGCGCGTCCGCCTCCTTGCCCTGCAACACTTCCGGCGCGACGTATTGAAACGTGCCTACCACCATCCCGAGTTCGGTCAGGGGAGTAGCGTGTGCCGTCAATGAAGCCACGCTCAACGTTGGCGTGGACGGCGTCAACGAACCAACGCCGAGCCCTCCAGCTGCGATCGCCGCTACTGGTTTGGCCAGGCCGAAGTCCAGAAGCTTCGCCCCTGTCTTGGTGAGCACGATGTTCCCCGGCTTCAGGTCACGGTGAACAATCCCTGCCTGATGTGCACGATCGAGCGCCTCCGCGATCTCGATCCCACGCTCTAACGCCTGCTTCGGCGGTAGGAACCCACGCAGCACTCTCTGCTGTAAGGTTTCGCCTTCTAGATATTCCATCACCAGGAAATCAACTCCGTCCTGGTGCCCGACGTCGTACAGAGTGCAGATGTTCGGATGATTGAGCGAGGAGATCGTGCGTGCCTCGCGCTCGAAGCGCTGTATGGCTTCAGTATTATCGGAGAGATGAGAAGGCAGTATCTTGACGGCGACGGTGCGGTCGAGGCGAGTGTCGCGGGCACGGTAGACTTCACCCATGCCGCCTGCGCCCAGCGGGGCGATGATCTCATACGGGCCGAGTTTCATGCCAGAAGTGAGAGCCATCCGTGCTGCGTCATTATAGTCTGTAAGGAACGGCCCGACTCACATGGGTGGGCTCGGGCGATCAGTAACGGGCTGCGCGGGCTATAATTACGCGCGCGAATGGCTGTCAGCTCAGGCACGAAGCTCGGGCCCTATGAGATCGTCGCGCCGCTGGGCGCAGGCGGCATGGGCGAGGTGTACCGCGCACGAGACATGCGGCTCGGGCGTGATGTCGCGATCAAAGTGCTGCCAGAGGCGCTGGCTAATGATGCCGATCGACTGCGGCGTTTCGAACAGGAAGCGCGGACGATTGCGGCGCTGAACCATCCGAACATCCTGGGAATCCATGATGTCGGTGCACATCACGGTGTGCCGTTTCTAGTCAGCGAATTTCTTGAAGGACAAACACTACGGCAGAAGCTCGAATCAGGGCGGCTGCCGGTGCGGCGCGCGATCGAATACGCGCTCGGCATCGCGCAGGGACTCGCGGCGGCACACGAGAAGGGAATCGTGCACCGGGATCTGAAACCGGAGAACGTGTTTGTGACTCGTGACGAACGGGTTAAAGTGCTGGATTTCGGGCTAGCGAAGCTTATGAGGCCGGAGGAAAGCCCCGAAACTGAAATGACGCTAACGAGTCCAGCGACTTTGCCGGGTATGGTGATGGGTACCGTCGGCTACATGTCGCCGGAGCAGGTGCGGGGCGAGCCGAGCGACGCGCGATCGGACATTTTCAGTTTCGGTGCAGTGTTGTACGAGATGCTCACCGGCAAACGCGCCTTCAAACGCAAGACGTCCGCGGAAACGATGACCGCGATTTTGCGCGAGGAGCCACTGGATCTGAAGGACACCGGCTGGCAAGGTTCTCTGGCACTGCAACGGATTCTTGCGCGATGCCTGGAAAAGAATGTCGAGCGACGATTCCAGTCGGCCAGTGATCTGGCGTTTGCCATTGAATCGCTAAGCGGAACGTCGACCGCGAAGAGCGTGCCGCAGCCGAAGTCAAGGGGCGTATGGATGCCATGGGTCATAGCCGCCGGTCTGCTGGTGGGAACTGCGGTCTGGGAGACGTTTCGGTCGGCGGCTGCACCGGCCAACCCGCTCGAAAAAGCACATTTCACACGCGTGACCGACTTCGAGAGTGTTGAGGCCGCGATCTCGCCGGACGGCAGGTTCGTGGCTTTTATCTCCGATCATGACGGCCCCTTCGATGTATGGCTCAGCCAGGTGGGTACCGGACGCTTGATTAATCTGACACAAGGGAAAGCAGGCCCGTTACCCGGGCCCTTACGAAGCGTCGGTTTTTCGCGAGACGGCTCGGAGATTTGGCTCGGCGGAGGTGATGTAGGTATGCGGCTGCGGCTGATGCCCTTGACGGGAGGTACGCCACGTAATTTCCTCAGCGAGGAGGCCGTCAACTTGGCTTGGTCACCGGACGGCGAGCGGATTGTCTATCATACATTCGGTAATGGCGACCCTATGTTCGTGGCGGATCGCACTGGCGCCAATGCGCGGCGGATATTCGGGGACCGGCCGGGAGTTCACAACCACTTTCCCACTTGGTCGCCTGACGGCCGTTGGATCTATTTCGTTCATGGAACGCCGGCGACGAAGGAGATGGATTTATGGCGCATAGACCCGGCCGGCGGGACCCCAGAGCGCCTCACGCAACGCAATACAGATGTCGCTTATCCTTCCCCGGCCGGGAACCGCACAGTGTTCTACGTGGCGAGGGACGGAGACGGTTCAGGACCGTGGCTATGGGCGTTTGATCTGAAACGGAAGGACTCGAGGCGCGCGAGCGTCGGTCTCGAGCAATATACGTCGGTGGACGCCAGCGCGGACGGCCGTAAGCTGGTGGCCACCATCAGCAACCCAGCAGCTGGCCTTTGGAGTGTCCCGATTCTTAATCGAATCGCCAAAGAACAGGACGTGAAACCGTTTACAGTGCCGACCGTGCGGGCGGTGGCGCCCCGTTTTGGCGGATCGTCGCTGTTTTATTTATCTTCCCTCGGGACGGGCGACGGACTGTGGCGCCTTCGGGACGGACAGGCGACTGAGATTTGGAAGGGCGCCGATGGTGCGCTGCTGGAGACGCCCGCTGTTTCGCCGGATGGAGGTCGCGTGGCCATTGTGCTACGGCGGAGCGGGAAACGGCAACTGCATGTCCTCTCTTCAGATGGCGCCGAACTCCAGCCGATCGCGGAGGGAATTGACGTCCAAGGTACGAGTTGCTGGTCGCCGGATGGCAGATGGATCGTCACCGGCGGCAGCAGCGCCACTGGTCCCGGGCTTTTCAAGATTCCGTCGGAGGGCGGATCGCCAGTTCGCTTGGTCGCTGGGCCGGCACTCAATCCAGTCTGGTCGCCGGATGGAAGCTTGATCGTATTTGCGGGTACGAATGTGCGCACCTTCGCTCCGCTCCTTGCCGTACATCCGGACGGTACCAGCGTCGAATTGCCCCAGATCAGCTTGCGGCGCTTGGGCGAGCGCGTGCGCTTCTTGCCTGATGGCAAGAGTCTGATCTACATGCAGGGCCTGCTCGCATCACAGGATTTCTGGCTGCTCGATCTCGCTTCCATGAAGTCGCGCCCACTCACTCAGCTTCAAAGCCGTGCCACCATGCGGACCTTCGACGTCACAGGCGACGGGAAACAAATCGTGTTCGACCGCTTGCGTGAGAACTCGGAGGTCGTGATGATCGATCTTCCCAAAGAATAGCGTTATTCAATAACGATCAGCTAGCAGTTCCTGACCACCCAATCACAAATGAGTCGAGGAGCCCTTCGAGCCACGGAGCCGTTTGAGGTCTCTCTTGAACTGCCCGAGTCTCGCTAGTGCTTTTTCGGACGCGACGCCGGGATGAATGCTCAAGGCTGAAAGAAGGTGTGAGGCGTCGCGTTCGAAAAAGCCGTCAGAAGGAAGCCGCTGGCGCGGCGGACGCGGGACTTATGCAAATTGAATGGAGCGAGGGAGGGGTGTAGAAGTTCGCGCGAGTCGTCAAGGCCGGTGGAGGAGGAGCTGGGGCACCTGTGCAAAGACAAGGCGATGGCCGAAGTAGAACAATCTCGCGCATTCGTCTATGTCGTGCCGCACAGGAGGCCCGTTCAATGAAATCGTGGGACTCCCTGGCTTCGTAATTTTTGTCCCAGAGATTGATCGCCCGCAATTCTTGCCATAGCTTTTGGAACGGGATCTGATTCGACCCAAATTTCACTTTTTGTCAAAAGAGGAACTCTGCCCACTCGCGTCCACGAATATGCCGGGGTGCTAGGCGGCGGAGTCGTTGCGCTCCGGCGCTAAGCTTGGATTCACGGTCATTCCCCATCTTGCAAGCAACCACTCTGGAATGTAATAACGGTCTTTGTTTTCCTCGCACCAGAGCCGCAACACTTTTGAGGCTACGCAGGTCCGTTCATTGAGGCCGAGTTTGCGGGCCTGCCGCTCGA
>JABCYV010000241.1 GCA_013290025.1 Acidobacteriota bacterium | reverse complement strand
ATGGGGACTCACTTTATGCAGATCCACGGCAACATCCTTGGACCGTCCTACGAAGGGGAGCTCGAAATTCGTCCGATGTTCGTTGACGGCGAATGCCCCGAAACAGGCGTAAAGGCCGGAGCTATGAGTTCAGCCAACTGATTAGGGGGAAGTACACTATGCAATTCAATTCTTATCTTCACTTCAACGGGCAATGCGAAGAAGCCTTTAAGTTCTACGAGAAATGCCTCGGCGGCAAAATTGACGGCTTGTTTCGTTACGAGGCCGCTCCGGGAACGGAGGGGCAGAGAGTGCCCCCCGACTGGCGCAACAAGATCATGCATGCTCGCATGACGGTGGGCGAACAGGTCTTGATGGGTATGGACGCACCTTCAGAGCGCTTCCACAAACCGCAAGGTTTCCACGTGAACATCGCTGCAAACGACGTAGCCCAGGGAAAGAAAATCTTCGATGCGTTGTCAGAGAAAGGCAACGTCGTCATGCCCTTTGGGCCGACGTTCTGGGCGGCAGGTTTTGGCATGTTCACAGATCGCTTCGGCATACCTTGGATGGTCAACTGCGAGAACGGTGCCTAACGCTTCGCTCGAGACCCAGAACCAGGTCCGCCGGAGAATGAATACGTAGCCGATCCATAAATAGAAAATTTAAAAGGAGAACGACGATCATGGCAACAACACCTACACACGAACAAGCACAACTACACTTGCAGGTCTATGAACAGCGCCGAGAAGCCCGCCTCCGCCAGGCACGTGACTGGTTCTTCAAGAACTGTTTCGCGGACAACTGGAACGATGCGATGCGGATCACTGCTCCAGGAACAGAAGGCGGCACTAATTTCATGATGGTAGTCGGCTATTGGGAGCAAGCCTGCGCGTTGCTGAACTATGGCCTGCTGCACGATGATCTGTTCTTCGAAACGAGTGGCGAATTCTTCGGCGTCTGGGAACAAATCAAGCCGACCATTGCCGAAGGACGGGAACAATGGGCCAACAAACAATTCCTCGTCCATATGGAAAAAGCCGCACAACGCTTTGAGACTTGGATGGAGAAACGCTCCCCTGGCCACATCGCCAAAATGCGCGAGTTCATGAAACAGATGCGGCCTCAGCAGGAAAAAGCCGCTTAAAGCCTGATCCGGGTACGAGTACAGCGAGCGAGCCTGTGACCGCCGGTTGCGGCGCAGGCTCATATTGAGCGACATCCCAGACTTGACAGAAAATGCCCCGATTCGGAATCCCATACATAGGGAGCAATCAATGAAAACGAAGATGGCGGCGACAATCGCATTGGTAGCTTTCGCACTCGTTCTGGTGCTGGGCGCTTGGTGGCAGGCACGAGCACAGGACACCAAAGTGCCATATCCGAGCAAGGCCCCAATTGATCAATACCTCATGGGGAATCGCAATGCCGAGATTGCCATGGCACGTAGCGCGGCGCCGGAGGCCATAGCGCGCGATGCCGAAGTCTTAGTTCTGGCAGGGCACGGGTATGAAACCGCGATTAAAGGCACGAACGGTTTCGTGTGCCTCGTTGAGCGGTCATGGATGTCTCCATTTGACTCCCCGGAGTTCTGGAATCCCAAGCTGCGGGGTCCGATCTGCTTCAATCCGCCGGCCGCACGATCGGTCCTGCCACTCACTTTCAAGAGGACAGATTTGGTATTAGCTGGACTGTCCAAACCTCAGATCATCGACGGCATCAAGACGTTCGTCAAGAAAGACCTGCCGCCCCTGGAGCCCAGCGGGATGACGTACATGATGTCGAAGCAGGGGTACCTTGCAGACGACGGCGGTCACTGGGTTCCCCATCTGATGTTTTACGTTCCGCAAACCGACGGTCTGAGTTGGGGTGCAGACGTGCCCGGATCCCCCGTTTTGCTGAGTCAACAATTTCATGGTGCTCCGGAGCCAATCACTGTGTTCATGATTCCGGTGCGCAGGTGGTCGGACGGAACGGCTGCGGCGACGGATGCGCACTGACGTCCGAGATCTACGTCAGATGCACATCAAACAGCGCCAGCCAATATTGAAGGGATTGCAGGGCAAAGCCACAGAGGATGAGTGCGATGCCGAAGGCTCCGAGCCGTCGTTCAGGCAGGTTTTCGGCATAGTACTCAATGTAGGGATTCACCGTCGCCCCGACGCCAGTGACGATACCAGTTACGAGTCCGACGCGAATGGCAAAAGACCATGCATGGTCAATGTGATGAACGAAGGCGCTACAGACAAGCGCGGTAGCAATGTAGCCAAGGGTGCGGACGACCGTACCCCAGAACTGGCGCCGCGTAAGCCGCGGCCGGCGAGAGGCTACGTAGTCAATCTCTGGACGCATGCCGCGAGTGTAAGCAACCACTTGGCCGACCGTGATGAGAACGGCAAAGGCGACTGCAAACCCAAGACCCAACGTACGGTAAAGTCCAACGCCGAAGGCCAATCCGCGGATGGCGGAGAACAGTCCTTCCCAGAACAAGGAGTAATGATTCAGCCCGCGCGCGGTTCGATTGAGTTCGATGGCAATGGTGATGCCGGAGCCAATTCCGGAAGCAATGCCAAAGAAGAGACCAAGGCCAATGCCGTATCCGACTCCGAAGACGATCGCGTACGTGACCGCCCGGGTAAGCAGTCGCAGCGGCCCATGCTGGCCACCCAGCAAGTCATACGCCAGATACAAGCTTCCGAGCACGTCAAGACAGGTGCCGGTGATGCTGATGGCTGCGACGGTGTGGTGGTCCATCGGATAGATTGTAGAGGCAATGCTTTAATGCGCAGGTGTCCGACTTTATTCGTCATTGCAATTCTGTGTCTGAGTGGATGCACGCGGAAGGGAGCCAGCGTGGAGAGCTCATCTGAGGTGGAGCATACTATCGTGACTCTTCGCGCCGCGTATGCGGCATTCAACCGCGGTGATATTGAGGCGGCAGTGCAAGCGCTGGACGCGCACATCGAATGGACAGAACCGCCAGAATTTCCCGGCGGCGGCACATATCACGGGCGCGATGGTGCCGAGCAATACCTGGCACAATCGCGGGCAGCCTGGGCACAAGTTATCAGCGAACCGGTGCAATTCATCCCCTCGGGCGACCGGATCGTGGTGTTTGTTCACGCCCGAGTGCGCCCAAGGACAGCCGTGAGTGGCAAGAGGTGAATCTCGCCGATGTCTATACATTTCGTGGCGGAAAAGCGGTGGCGATGCGGGCATTCGCCGACCGGCAAGAGGCGTTGAAGTGGGTTGGGTTGAAGGATTAGGCTCGCTGAGAATAGTTGTTATGGCGCGACACGCGAAGCAGCGGCACTGGGAGGGGCACCGGCTTCGGCAACGCGTTACGTCAGCGGCTGAATATTTCGAGTAGAACGGCGGAGGTTTGTTGGGCTGTGCGTGGCGAAACCGTTCCGAGTTTCCGGACCAGTCGGTGCCTATCAACTGCACGCAGCTGATCCAGGGCGGCCTGACCGGATTTTCCTTGAAAGCGCAGTGGTACGCGCGTGGGGTAAGGACGCATGGTCGTGGTCATCGGCACAACAATGACGGTCTGCAAATACCGGTTCATCTCGTCGGGCGAAACCACCAGGCATGGCCGGGTCTTCTGTATTGCAGCACCATGGGTAGGATCGAGCGACACCAACCAAACTTCATCGCGGCGCGGAGCCCGGTTCACCACCGCCACTCCTTGCGATCAAACTGGTTCGCGCTCGCTGTCCCAAGCAGAAGTTCATCTTCCAAAGGACCGGCAGCACGAAACTTTTCTTCCCATCCCTCGCGGGGCACGCGCTCGGGCGAAATGATGAGACACTCGTTTTCAATCCGAAGGTCCACCTCATCGCCAAAGCCACACTGCTCAATGAGGGGCTTTGGAATGCGAATACCGCGCGAGTTTCCGATGCGGACCAGTTCGGTTTTCATGGATGTCCCACGTAATTACATTGTAACCACAAAGTGATTAAATGACCAGTCCGGAACTGCAGAGCTCCCGCGCCGCTTCCGAACGGACGCTGCAAAGGGGCGATTAGGAGAAACTTGGAGGTCACGGTTTCAACCGTGCTGTTTTTGAATGGTATAACGATCGGGCTTTAGCCCCTGGGGGTCGCACGTCGGCAGCCAGGCGATCTTGGATTTAAAACGCAATAATTATGATTTCGGGAGGAATCAGCATGAGTAAAGTCCGCGTTCTAGTAGGTACCCGCAAAGGCGCATTCATCCTAACCGCAGACGGCAAGCGTGACAAATGGGACGTCGGCGGGCCACATTTTGCTGGTTGGGAAATGTATCACCTTAAGGGATCGCCCGCCGATCCGAATCGAATTTACGCATCGCAGACCAGCGGATGGTTCGGACAGATCATTCAGCGCTCCGACGACGGCGGCAAGACCTGGCATCAGCCGGGCACGCCCGCCGGCCAACCAGCCGAGCCTGGCCCACCGAAAAGTGAGAGCAACAAATTCGCCTACGACGCGGCCGCGAAGCCGCTGACCACGCATCAGTGGTACGACGGTACGCAGCATCCCTGGGAGTTCAAGCGAGTGTGGCATCTGGAGCCGTCGCTCACCGATCCCAACACGGTTTACGCCGGCGTGGAAGACGCCGCCATCTTCCGCTCAACCGACGGCGGCGAGAACTGGAAGGAACTCCCCGGCCTGCGCGGCCACGGGAGCGGCCCCAAGTGGCAGCCGGGCGCGGGTGGCATGTGCCTGCACACAATCATTCTTGATCCCAGCAATCCGCAGCGGATGTGGATCGCCATCTCGGCTGCGGGCGCCTTCCGCACCGACGACGGCGGCAAGACGTGGAAGCCGATCAACCGTGGACTGAGGTCTGAACACATCCCCGATCCGGTTGCTGAGGTCGGCCACTGCGTGCACCACATCGCCATGAACCCGAAGCGCCCGGGCGTGCTCTTCATGCAGAAGCACTGGGACGTAATGCGCTCGGACGACGCCGGCGACAACTGGAAAGACGTCGGCGGCTCCCTGCCCACCGACTTCGGCTTCGCCATAGACGTGCACGCGCACGAGCCGGAGACGATCTACGTTGTCCCCATCAAGAGCGATTCCGAGCACTACGTACACGAGGGCAAGCTGCGGGTCTTCCGCAGCCGCACCGGAGGCAACGAGTGGGAGGCGCTCACCAAAGGTCTGCCGCAAAAAGACTGCTACGTGAACGTATTGCGCGACGCCATGGCCGTCGACTCTTTGGATAAGTGCGGAATTTATTTCGGGACCAGCGGCGGACAGGTGTATGCGTCGCCCGATGCGGGGGATAGCTGGAATCCGATTGTGCGGGATCTGCCGGCGGTGCTGAGTGTGGAGGTGCAGACGCTAGCTTAACCAGTCACGTAGGCCGCGGACGCCTCGTCCGGGCAACGACCGAAGCGAGTCAAGGATAGTTAAACGTGGAAGGGCACGGCTTTAGCCGTGCCGCCAATACCGGAGAAATTGAAGCACGCGCCGGTACGGCGCATCTACCGCGAAGCCGAAACTCCCGTGGTAATTGCGCCTCGTCGACGCCTAATTCAACTTTAGACACGAATATGGCACGGCTGAAGCCGTGCCCTGATACAAAACGCCGTGGACTGGCTCGACAGGTGCAGCACCAATTTCGGCACCACCGGAGAGCAGGTGTACGGCTCCGCCGATGCGGCCGACAGCTGGAATCGGATTGTGCAGACGCTGGGGTGGCTGATACAGATGGAGGCTTTGGTCTTGTTGCCAGAAACCCCGTGGTAACATTCACTCCGTGCCCCACACCGATACCAGTCCTGCGGCGCAGGCTGTCCAGCTTGAGATTCTGCGGGCAATGTCGGGAGAACAGCGCATCTTGCTGGCGTTTGAGATGAGCTTGTTCGCTCGGGAACTCGCCAGGGAGGGGATCCGGCGCGAGCATCCCGAGTGGCCGGAAGCGCGCGTCGCGCGAGAGCTGCTGAGGCTGGCATTCTTTCCTGCGCCACTTCCCTCCTGGATTCCATGAGTGTATCGGAAGTCCTCAGAAGAATCAGTGCGGCACTGGATCGTGCCGGAGTTACTTACATGCTCACCGGATCCTTTGCCAGCGCTCACTACGGTGCCCCACGATCAACCCTGGATATCGACATCGTGATAGCAGCCGATCCCGAACAGCTGCGGACATTCGTGCAGTCGCTTCCCAGTGGCGAATACTATGCTGATTTAGACGCTGCCCTCGAAGCTCACAAATGTGAGTCCTTGTTTAATGTGATCGATTTGGCCACAGGTTGGAAGATCGACCTGATTGTCCGCAAATCCCGCGCCTTCAGCCGAGAGGAGCTCAGTCGTCGCCAATTGGTCAGGGTGCAGGGGCTTCCGCTCTATCTTGCGAGCGCCGAAGATGTAGTCATCACGAAACTGGAATGGTCAAAGCTAGCGGAATCGCAACGACAGATTGAGGATGTGGCGGCGATATTGAGGTTGCGATGGGACTCGTTGGACCAGCCTTACCTTGAGAAATGGATTTCCCAGTTAAACTTAGCCGAGGAATGGAGTAACGCTAAAGGTATTGCTGGAGTTTCTGGGAGGTAATGGGCTTTGCCGACAACAACGAAGAAGACCGCGGCTTCGAGCGAAAAAGTCGAGCTGTACGATAAGCTGATTTCGACCGTCCCCAAGCTTGAACGCAAGGGCGCCGCCAATCCCTATACTGCAGTAAATGGCAACATGTTCACTCTTCTCCATCAATCAAGCACGTTGGCCATCCGGCTTCCTGAGGACAAGCGGCAGGAGTTTCTGAAGAAATACAAGACGACGCTCTTCGAGGCCTATGGCGCTGTGATGAAGGAATATGTCACGGTTCCTGACGCAGTGTGAAAAACACGAAGGAGTTAAAGAAGTATCTCGAATTCAGCTACGAATACGCCAAGATATTAAAGCCGAAGCCGAGCAGGAAGAAATCCTGATTATGATCCGCGTCATACTGCCCCCCCATCTGCGAACCCTGGCACACGTCGGGAGCGAGGTAACTCTCGACGTCACAGCTCCCGTCACCCAGCGGTCGGTCCTCGATGCGCTGGAAATCCACTACCCGATGCTGCGTGGGACGATCCGTGACCAGGTCACGCAACAGCGCCGTCCGTTCCTGCGCTTCTTCGCCTGCGAAGACGATCTGTCGCACCAGTCTCCAG
>JABCYV010000240.1 GCA_013290025.1 Acidobacteriota bacterium | reverse complement strand
GAGGGGTATGAGTGTATTGCAGCGCAGTACGGCCTCAACACAACGGCAGAGGACGTCGCCTTGGTGAAGGCAACGATCGGCCGGGTCAGCGGCCCTGTCATCCTCGTCGGCCATTCCTACGGCGGAACCGTTATCACCGGCGCCGGAACTGATGATCGCGTTGCCGGGCTGGTTTACATCTGCGCGCTCGCTCCGGATGCCGATGAGACATCTCAGACACAGCAGTCTAACTTCCCGAAGACGGACGTCTTCTCCCACATCGAAGTCGTGGATGGACGTATCTGGCTGCGTCCCGAGGGTACGAAGTATTTCTGCGGAGATCTTTCGGAGCAGGAGCAGAAGCTCGTTTGGGCGACTCAAGGCGTCCCCAAACCCGACTTGTTCGAGGCGAAAGCCGGGGGAACCGCTTGGAAGTCGAAACCAAGCTGGTACATCGTCGGCAAAAACGACCACACCGTCCACCCCGACCTGGAGCGCTTCTTCGCGAAGCGCATGCATGCCACAACCTATGAACTTGAGAGCAGCCACGTGCCGATGCTCTCCCAACCGGAACGGGTGATCGATGTCATCCGTACTGCCGCAAATGCAGTTCAAAAGGTCACGGTAGCAGCGTAAAGCAAATCGGACACATGCCCACTCAAGTCAAAACCTGGCTTGGGTGGGCCCCCTTTCCAACTATGACTACTAAGCGGTGCTCCTGGGCCAGCGCAGATAGTCCGCTGCTGGTCGAATATCACGATCGGGAGTGGGGTGTCCCCGTTCATAATGACCGCAAACATTTCGAGGTCCTCGTGCTCTCAGGCGCACAGGCCGGACTGAGCTGGTCGCTCGTGCTGAAAAAGCGGGAAGGTTATCGCCGCGCGTTCGACAAATTCGACCCCGAGAAAGTCGCGCATTACTCTGAGAGACAAATCCAGAAGCTTACATCTGATCCGGAGATCATTCGTAACCGGATGAAGATCGAAGCCGCAGTGCGCAACGCACGCGCATTGCTCAAAATCCAGGAAGAGTTCAGGGACTTTGACTCCTACTGCTGGCGTTTTGTCGGTGGGCGGCCGAAGCTTAATCGATGGAAGACGACGCGACAGATTCCTGCGACTTCGCCCGAATCCGATGCATTCAGCAAGGACCTCAAGCACCGGGGATTCAGCTTCGTCGGCCCAACGGTCATTTATGCGTACATGCAGGCGGTTGGAATGGTAAACGATCACCTCGTCGATTGCTTCCGTTATCGGGAGATCGGGCAGGATTAGAAGAGTGGATCAGAAGACGGGGACAGACGGGTGAACTGCGCCCGTCTGTCCCCATATTTCCCGCCAAGGCAGCAGCGTAAAGCACATCGGACACGTGCCCACTCAAGTCAGAATCTGGCTTGAGTGGGCGACCCTTCTGAATGTCGCCTACTCACTCGTAATCCTTATCTTCCAACCCCTGATAGCAGCAGAGTGCTCTCGATCAGCGAAGAGTTAAAAGTCTTCCAGGCGGAGCTGGAAATCCGCAATAATACATTTGGGTGAATGCTGTCAGAGCAACACAGAAAGGAGAAACCGATGCAAGTTCAGAGTGACTACTTCAATGCTTATCACAACCTAAAGCTGACACGAGATGACAAAGGCGTGCTGGTTGCTGAATTCCACAGCAACGGCGGGCCGTTCATTATGACGGCACCATCTCACACGGAATTTGTCGAGGCCTTCTACCGGATTTCGCAAGACCGAGCGAACAAGATCGTAATCCTTACCGGCGCCGGTGGGGAGTTCATTACTGATGTCGATTGGTCCTCCTTCGGCAACGTCGCGGATCCCGGCGTTTGGAGCCAGGTTCACGACGAAGGCGTTCAGGTTTTGGAAAACATAGCCAACATACGCGTTCCGGTCATCGCGGCTATCGAGGGACGTGCCCATGTGCATTCAGACTACGCGCTACTTGCCAGTGTAATTGTGGCGGCAGATGGCGCGACCTTCCAGGATGTGGCCCACTTCTCCGCGGGCGTTGCGCCCGGCGACGGAATCTTTACCACCTGGAGTTATCGCGCGGGAGCGGGACGAGCGGAGGCGTTCCTGCTCAACCCGCAGCCGTTGCCGGCGCGTACTGCACGCGAATGGGGAGTGGTTGCCGAGGTTGTGCCGAACGGTAAGGCGCTCAGTCGGGCGCGGGAATTGGCCGAGCTGTACCTGAAGGCTCCGGAGGTGACCCGCCGAAACACACGCATCCACTTCATTCAACTGTTGAAGGAGCGCATCGTGCGAGAAGTTGGCTACGGATTGTCGCTCGAAGGAGCGTCGTCGGCCGACCTCGTCAAATCGATGCGAGCCAAGAGTGAACCTGTCGCTCAGAAAGGAAAAGTCGCATGAAGCGCAGCCCGGTGCCCCAGGTTCCCGCCCGTTTTTTGGGTGGTAACCTGGGAGCCGCGTCGGTATGTGCTGACCCAGGTTAGCGTCAAAAACCGACGCGAACCTGGGGCACCGGGCCAGTGGCGAAAGTTTCTGTGACCACTGAACACCCCCGCCGCCCAAGCGAAGCTTGAGCGGGGCACCCTGAAGAGTAGTTTAGAGGTTTAGGTTGCCAGCCCCCTCCGGTCGGGATGACAGAATTGAGGAGATCTGACCATCCCCACTCAAGCCAAAATCGGGCTTGAGTGGGCCACCCTTGATCTAGAAAGGGTGAATCGCGGCGAACCTTGAGCGAACCGTTTTCTCCATTCGAATCGAAACTTGTATAATCCCGCCCATGCAATGCATACCGTGGAGCACAATTGCGCTCGGCTCGCTGTTGCTCATCTCGGCCCCCTCAATAGGAGGACAGGAAGTGAAATCTCCGCAACCTGAAAAGTCGAAGCCGCCTGTCAAAATGGAGCAGCGCGGGCGCATCCTTGGAATCGGCGGTGTCTTCTTCAAATCCGCTAATCGTGATCAGATGCGCGAATGGTATTCGAAGCATCTTGGACTCGCTGACAAAGGCCAAGGCGCGATGTTTCCGTGGCGCGAACACGACGACCCGCAAAAGGAACACGTTACAGTTTGGACTGTTTTCCCCACCTCCACTGACTATTTCGATCCCAGCCGCGCACCGTTCATGATCAACTACATCGTGGACGATCTGGATGCTTTGCTCGACCGCTTAAAACAAGAGGGAGTAAAGATTGACGCCAAACGAATGGATGAATCCTACGGTCGCTTTGCCTGGATCTATGACCTGGATGGGAATAAGATTGAGCTCTGGCAGCCGCTGTCCGCAAAGCCCTAAGGGCCTTCCACTGCACTTACTCAATCGGTTTTCTGTAGCTACGGTCCCGTAGTCGTAGAATGGCCGGAAATGCTTTGCGCCTGGTAATCTCAATATCCGCATCGGCCGCCCGATCTCGTCAAATCAATGCAAGCTAAGAATGAGCCTGTCGCTCAGAAAGGAAAAGTTGCATGAAGAGCGCCGATAGCACCTCATCTGCTCAGGTACTTAAGAAGACGCAGCCGGAAGAATTTGATCTGGTGATTCTCGGGGGCGGCACGGGCTCGACCATCGCCGCGTGGACGTTTGCTGGCGAAGGCAAGCGTGTCGCAGTCGTCGATCGCAAGTATATCGGCGGCTCTTGCCCTAACATTGCATGCCTTCCGAGCAAGAACATTATCCATAGTGCGAAAGTTGTGGACTACTTTCGCCGAAGCATGGACAAAGAGTTTGGCATTGCTATTGGTAAGGACGGCTTCACGATCGAGATGTCGGGCGTCCGAGACCGCAAGCGCAAGATGGTCGTCGGTCTAAACGAGATGTATATGGAGAATTACCGGGCGACGGGCGCCGAGTTAATTTTGGGTGCCGGGCGGTTCGTTGCTCCGAGAACTGTGGAGGCCGCCCTCCCCGACGGGAGCACTCGTCAACTCCGCGGTACTAATGTGATCGTCAGCACCGGCACACGGGCCTCATTGGAACCAATTCCTGGTCTTGCTGAAGCACAACCGCTCACGCACATCGAGGCGCTCGAATTAGGCCAAGTCCCCGAACATCTGCTCGTTGTCGGCGGTGGCTACGTAGGAGTAGAGCTTTCGCAAGCCATGCGGCGATTCGGCAGCAGAGTGACTGTGGTTGATCGCAATGGACGATTGATGTCCAAAGAAGACGAAGATGTGTGTACGGCTCTCAACCGCCTGCTTGACGACGAGGGTGTCGAGGTTCATCTGAATACACGTATCAAACGCGTGTCTGGAAAATCGGGAGACTCGGTGACCATTGTCTTCGAACAGAATGGAATCGATGAGACGCTGACGGGTACACACCTGCTTGTCGCCACAGGCCGCAATCCGAACACTGAAGGACTCGGCCTGGAACTGACCGGCGTTGAGCTCACCGACCGGGGATACATCAAGGTCAACGAGCGGCTGCAGACGACTGCGCCCGGCGTTTGGGCGATCGGCGAGGTTGCGGGCAGCCCGCAGTTCACGCACATCAGCATTGACGATTTCCGCGTAGTCCATGCCAATTTAACCGGCGGCAACCGTGTGACCACGGGCAGGCAAGTCCCATATTGTCTGTTTACCGATCCTGAGCTTGCGCGTATCGGCCTGAGTGAAACAGAAGCGGAGGCTCAAGGGATAGCGTATCGCCTGTTTAAGGTCCCAATGGAAACCAACCTGCGTGCACACACGCTTTCGGAGACCCGCGGGTTCGTGAAGGCCCTCGTGGAGGCTGATGGCGATCGCATTCTCGGGTTCACGGCCTTTGGTGTCGGCGCGGGGGAGACCCTGGCCGCCGTCCAGATTGCGATGATCGCAGGGCTGCCCTACACCGCGCTGCGCGATGCGGTCCTGACTCACCCAACATTGGTCGAAGGTCTCATATCTCTGTTCTCATCCGCGTCGTCAGCGCACGACGTTGTCGAGGCGAGAGGAGCCCAGATCTCCGCCGCATGAGGTGAACTGCAACAGCAACGAGAAAAATAGGAACTCGTGATTCCGGGCTCCGAGCTTAGCGGCTGTCAACCCGTCGACAGTGTCGAGATTGTCTTCGACACGGCTCGACACTATTTCCCGCCTGATCTTCTCTTCTTCATTAAAGTCAGCAATTTACCAGACGCTCCCTAATCGCCTCGCTTTGGCCGGTCGGTTGCTTGGACTAATTTGTAGCCGGAAGAGTGATGTGAGAGATTTCCGTCATTTATAGGAGAGCGCAATGAGGTGGCGTGTCTTTGTCTTTGTACTTATGATCTGCCTTGGCGGATCAGGGACTTCGAAGGCCCAGGGGAAATTGACTGCTTTGCCCGACGCGCCTAAGCCGCAGCCTGGAATTGTTGTCGGCACGGTAACCGATGTGAACAACGACGCGGTTCCTGGCGCCACCGTCTCTCTCGCAGGCCCTGCCCTCAAAGATCCCCGCACGGCGGTGTCGAACGACAACGGGTCCTTTCAATTCAATGACGTCGAGCCCGGAACCTACCAGGTCATCGTCAGCGCCCAGGGCTTTGCTAACTGGACCTCACCCGCCATCATGCTCAAGCCCGGCCAGTACGCAATCTTGCCGGTCAGTAAGCTCCGTATCGCCGAGGCGCTCACCACAATAACCGTGGCTTCTCCGGCTGCTTCCCTCGATGAGATCGCCGCCGAGCAAGTCAGAGTCGAGGAGCAGCAGCGCATTTTCGGCTTCATCCCCAATTTCTACGTGACTTATGATCGCAACGTCGTGCCGCTCACGCCGAAGCTGAAGTTCAAGCTGGCCACCAAGGCCCTCTTCGATCCCGTTACCGTCATTGGGGTAGCTGGATTCGCCGCCATCAACCAGGCAGCCAACAACCCCAACTACGGGCAGGGTGCGAAGGGTTACGCTGAGCGCTTTGGCGCGGGCTATGCCGATGGTGCTATCGACATCATGGTCGGCGGCGCCATCCTGCCGTCTCTTCTGCACCAGGACCCGCGGTACTTCTACCAGGGCACGGGCACAACGAAGTCTCGCGTTCTGCACGCAGTCTCCAGCCCATTCATCACCAGGGGAGACAACGGACAGCGGCAGCCGAACTATTCGACCCTGGGTGGTGATCTGACCACGGCTGCCCTCGCGAATGCCTACTATCCGGCGTCGAATCGCGGCGTGGGGCTGTTCTTGGGGAATTTCTTTATCGCCACCGGGCAGCGCGCGCTCGCCAACGTGGCACAGGAATTCATCCTGCGGAGGATCACCAAAACCAAAAATCAACACTAGCGCTACAAAAGGGTCGAGTGCGGGATGTGGTGTTGTACTTGCAGATTTGTCCGGTCGCGACCCGCGCCAACTCGAGAGTCGGTTACTCAGCCGCCTGGTTGACCACTGCCCGAGTTGCGATCAGCGTGTCGTATCCTTGCTGATATCCAGCGGCGAACGAGATGCGGTGCTGGTTTCTGGCCCATCGTCCGGTCGCAACGTGGGACTCGCCGCCGCGTTCGGCGGCAAGTTTTCCGAGATAGAGTCAATCGCGGAACGCCGCATTCGTGGCCTGGGCGGCATTTGCGTTTGGGTCTAGAGAGGCTGGTTGACAGTCGGTACTTTGCAGTCTTGCCGCCCAACTCGCGCTAAGCGCTAGCGCGATTACAAATAGAAAGAGTTTGTTCATGTCGTTTTCCATCCTTTTTTGAGTGAGTGGCGTTGTTTGATTAGACGGCACGAGGGAGGTTGGTGAGGTAAAAGGCTTGTAAGGTTGCTGTAAGGTTTTTCCATCCACAGAAACCATCTCGATCTTCCCATACCAATCTTTACGGAGGGCTCACTAAGTCTTTACATCAAGCGCGGCGACGCCAGCATCTATGGCTGTATAAGGAGCAAAAATGAAAGCATTATTGATTTTTCTTATCGCATCATCGGTGGTTATCACCCCGCTTGTCGCTGCAGCCCAGCCAAACCGAGGGCCCGGGGAAAATACTGAAGTTCAACCGCCGCCGGTACAAAAAATCGTTGCCGGCGCCACCAGCGAGACCGATGACGAAGTTTCCAGCCTGCTGGCGGCCAAGCCAGAAATCCCGCTGGGGCCGCTGGATGTACTCAAGAACTATGAAAGTGAAATGATCATGATTGCGCAGAGAATGTCCGCCGAACTGGCCAGCATTTCGCAAGCAGTGGCCGCCGATCAGCTCTCACGAGAGCGGGCAGACTATCTGATTGGGGAGAGATATCAGATCGCAATGATGCAATTCCAGGTGCTCAGCACGTTGCATGACAGTCTTGCGC
>JABCYV010000239.1 GCA_013290025.1 Acidobacteriota bacterium | reverse complement strand
TTAATCGGCTCGTGGACTATGCGGAAGCAAGATGCTCAACGAATGGAGGCGGACGGCGGGCCTGGGAATGGGTGGCGGAGCAGCAGGATGGCGCCGCAGGGGCGTTGCTGAGATTCGTCCGGAGCAATGAGCCGGAGAAAGATCAACAGTGATCGCTACTGAGTCTATTCCCTTCCAACACCCAGCGCGTCGGCTACGCGGTTGATGTAGTTGAACCAGGAAGCAATCAGTGTGATCTGCAGTATCGCTTTGTCGTCGAAGCCTGAGGCTCGCAGGCGCGCGTGGTCATCCTTCGATACTTTGGTAGCGTCTCGGGTGAGTTTCACGACGTAGTCGAGCATCATGCGGTCCTGAGGGGTGATGGGAGCGGTGGTGTAATCCTTTTCCAGGGCCTCAACAAGGTTCTTATCTAAGGTCACGCGGCGCAGAAACTCTGCGTGGGACTCGATTCAATAGACGCACCGGTTGGTCACCGATACTACTGTGGTGATCATCTCATGCTGCCGCCGGCTGAGCGGTAAATCGAGGGACATGAGCGCCCCAAAGGTGGCAAAGGCGTGGTAGAGCGCGTCAGGAATCAGACTATGAGATTCGACGATTTGCGCTCCGCCTCCCTCAGTCGGGTGCACCGGGGTGGCATACTCGATGGGATAGAGAGCTCGTTGGTCCTCCATGGCTTGCCGCAATTTGTCGTCGGCTTCTGTGAGGGGTATGGTGCGAATCCAGGTCATAGGATGAACGGAGCCTCGGTCGAGATTTGTGGCCGCCGAATTCTGCGGCAGCCAACCTACATTGAAGCCGTCTCGCTTGCCAATAACGGAATTGTATTACGCGGTTGGGTCGGAATCGTCCGCCCAAGCAGCAACGAAACCGACTGGCCTCGGCACTGCAATGCCTCGACGCGTTAAGCTTGCTTGATGGGCCGCAACTCCCTGGTCGGATACCTCGACGACTTTCTCCGCAGAGACCGAGAATGCGCCTATGTACAACGCAGCGGATATCGCACGGCGCGCTGGAGCTACCGTCGAGTTGCCGAGACTGCATTCCAGTTTGCCGGTGAACTGGCAAAGCGTGACATTAACAAAGGCGACCGGGTTTTAATTTGGGGTGCGAATTCGGCGGAGTGGGTCGGGGCATTCTTGGGCTGCGCTCTCCGGGGCGTAATCGTGGTCCCTATCGACGACGCTTCCGCCCCTGATTTTGCCCTCCGCGTCTATGAGCAAGTCAGCGCCAAACTCCTGCTTTGTTCGCGCAATTACGCCCGGCCGTCCATACCTACGCTAGTTTTGGAAGACCTGCCGGAAACGTTGGCGCATTTTTCGGCCGCTCTCTATCAAGCGGCTGCAATCGAACCAAACGACACGCTGGAGATCGTATTTACCTCTGGCACCACGGCCGAGCCCAAAGGGGTTGTGATCACACACGGCAACGTTCTGGCCAACGTCGCGCCCCTTGAAACTGAGATTCACAAATACCTTAAGTATGAGCGCTTCGTGCATCCGGTTCGCTTCTTGAACCTGCTGCCGCTCAGCCACGTATTCGGGCAGTTTCTGGGAATCTTTTTGCCACAACTCTTGGGAAGCACAGTAATTTTCCAGGATGCGCTCAAGCCTGCCGAAGTCATTGCCACTATCCGGCGCGAGCGTGTTTCGGTGCTGGTAGCCGTGCCACGAATGCTGCAGGCGCTAAAGGAAAAAATCGAACGTGACCTCGCTGACGAAGGCGGTCTGGAGAAGTTTCGAAAAGGATTTCGCTCCGCTGAAGGCAAGCACTTCCTGCGCCGCTGGTGGGTTTTCCGCCGCGTGCATCGCCAGTTTGGATGGAAGTTCTGGGCCTTTATTTCCGGCGGCGCCGCGCTTGATCGCGATACCGAAGAATTCTGGGGACGCTTGGGCTACGCCGTAGTCCAGGGCTACGGGCTCACAGAAACTACTTCGATCGTCAGCCTGAACCATCCTTTCCGCCTCGGCAAAGGTTCGATTGGAAAAGTGCTTCCGGGACGCGAAGTCAAACTAGCGCCTGACGGAGAGATTATGGTCCGCGGTAGCGGCGTGGCCTCCGGATATTGGACCGGGAAGGCACTCCAGCCGGTCGCCTCGGAAGAGGGGTGGTACGGCACAGGCGACATCGGAGGCCTCGACAGCGAGGGCAATCTCTACTTCAAGGGACGAAAGAAGGACGTTATCGTCACGCCTGCCGGCATGAATATTTATCCCGAAGACCTTGAAGTCGCGTTGCGCCGCCAACCCGAAGTGAAGGACTGCGTCGTAATCGGACTGCCTCGCGACGGAAATGCCGAGCCTTGCGCGGTTTTGATCTTGCGCGGGGACCAGTTTGATCCGGAGCCGGTAGTGAAGCGTGCCAATGAAACGCTCGCGGAATACCAGCGCATGAACCACTGGTTTGTCTGGCCTGAGGACGACTTCCCGCGTACATCTACGCAAAAGTCCCGCACCAACGTGATCCAACAAGTCGTACTGACCCAACTCAGCCAGAAGAGCGCGATCTCGGCCACCTCAAGTCCGCTCGGGGAATTGATTGCACGGATCACTGGCAGGCCGGGTGAACTCAATTCTGACGCGAACCTTGAGACTGATTTGAATCTGAGCTCACTCGATCGGGTTGAGCTACTTGGCGCGCTCGAAGACCGCTATCAGATTGACCTTAGCGAGACACGATTCGCCGCGGTGAAGACCGTGGCCGATCTCGAGAGCATGTTGCATGGCAAAGTTCCAGCGCGGACGCGATATCACTATCCACGGTGGGTGCAGCACTGGCCGGTGACCTGGATTCGACTGCTCACGCATTATCTTTTGCTGCGTCCCGCGGTGTTCCTACTGGGATGGCCTCGGGTTGAGGGTCGCGAGAACCTGCGCGATGTGCGGGGACCGGTGCTGGTGATCTGCAATCACATCGGTGATGTTGACGTCGGTTTCGTGCTAACGGCGCTGCCCGCGCGCCTGCGCCACAAGCTAGCGACGGCCGCTGGCGGGGAGACCCTGGAATCATTTCGCACGCCCCCACCGACACGACATTTCTTCGGACGGATCTATGACCGTGTGAAGTGGGCACTGGGAGTGTCGCTGCTGAACCTTTTTCCGTTGCCGCGGGAAGCGGGCTTTCGCGAGAGTTTCGCTTACGCGGGTGAATTAGTGGACCGCGGGCATAGTGTCCTGGTGTTTCCCGAAGGTCACCACACGACCGACGGCGAGATGCTCCCCTTCCGCGCCGGCATCGGCCTGCTCGCGAACAATCTCCAAATACCGGTTGTGCCCATGCGCGTTGATGGCCTATTTGAGCTGAAGCAAGCTGGAAAAAAGTTTGCTAAGCCGTATGCCGTGCGGGTGAAAATCGGGAAGCCAATCCAGTTTGATAAGGCAACCGGCCCGGCTGAGATCGCACGGGAGTTGCAACAGAAAGTAAAGGACCTGTGAGCCCAATCATCGGCCCGCACGATTGTTTATCATTTGAGTTACTGGCACAAACCCAAAGAACTTCCCTGCATCCAATCGTTTCCGGCGAGTAGTGCGCTGCACGCACAATTCCGGCAGAGCTGCGTGTGTTTGGAGTGGGCGTGATCTTTTCTTATGGAAAGGATCTGCGATCGGGGAACAACGCCTATTATGTCACGATGCGGCAATGAATGCGTTCGTTCTTCTCCTTGGTTATAATGTTGGCCATGAACCCGAAGACACTGTTTGCCCTGGCATTGCCCACGGCCGTGATCGCTCTCTCACTTGCGAGCGCGGCGAAAACTATGGTCGAACTGAAAGACGCCCAGGGTAAGAGTGTGGGCTCCGCAACGATCTGGGATGGCAACCCCGGCGGCGGCGTTGGGATCGAGCTAAACCTGCACGATTTGCCTACCGGCGAGCATGCACTGCACTTTCATCAGAACGCAAAATGCGAACCGCCCGACTTCAAGTCAGCCGGCCCGCATTTCAATCCCGATGGGAAGAAGCACGGTCTGGAGAATCCGGAAGGCCACCATGCCGGCGATATGAAGAATTTCACGGTGGATGCAAACGGCAAGGCAAAAGTCAGGACAGCCGACAAGGATGTGAACCTGGGAGATGACAGTCACTCACTATTCAGCAACGGCGGCACGGCACTGGTGATTCACGCCAAAGCGGACGACATGAAGACCGATCCTGCCGGTAACGCCGGGGACCGCATCGCCTGTGGTCTAGTCACGAAATAGGCCCCCCAATAGAAGTTCTTCATAGCTGCACACCACATAACTGCGCACCACCGAAACGCACAGTTTGAACAGCAAATTCACAACCACAAGCCCCAAAAATACAGAGAACACCGTATGGACTTGCTGAACAAGGTTCGTCGTGAACCTTGGCGAAATCGATTCGATATTCGCCTAGCTTTCGCTCTCTGAGACTCCCAACATCGCGCCGGCATCGTCCACCTTTGTGCTGAATAGGCGCGGCCTGTCCGAAGGCATTCTGGCCAAGCAGTTAATTGAAGGGCGTGCCGGGATAGTCCACTTTCAGAAAAGTACCTTTGAAAATCCGTGAAACCGTGGGGCGTTCCCGTGGTGGTGATGAAGACAAAGACGCGAGCAGGCAAGGCGAAGTCTCTTGAAGGGCCTTGCGCGTCATTTTGATTTTCCTCGGTCTCTATCACTTCCTCCACTTCCTCTTCGAACTTCAATTTCTGACTGTGAATCTCGACCGGCTGCAAAATTACGTAAGATCCGTTTTCGGTCCAACAAAGCTATCGAAGTGAGTTCCGTGCGGCGGGACAAAGATTTGACAATCAAGTGACATCCCATCCGCATCCTCTCGTTCGTCCCTGACTCTAATCCCACATACGTTGCGAAAAGCATTTGACAACCGAGGCTCGGGGAGCTTGTGGAATAAAGCCTCCGAAGCGCAGTTATCAATAATGAAAAAATCAAAACGTCTTAACAAGGAGAAATCATGAAGAAGTTGTACTTGATCGCTGTACTTACTCTGACTTGCCTGCTTGGGTTGAGCGAAGCTCACGCCCAAGACGTAGACACAGTCGTTGCGAATGTTCCGTTCGAGTTTGTCGCCGGCGGCACTACGCTTCCCGCAGGGACATACCGGGTGAGTCGTCTCTATCCTGCGGGCCGCTCAGTCTTAGCCATTCAGAGCTCCGACAACGGCGTGTTTGTGTTGCCTGTTGTTTTCGACGGAGTTTTCGACGGCGCTTCTGCTGACCATGGAGAGCTTAGCTTCGTACACGTGGGAGATAAGAACTTCCTCAGCAAAGTCGAAACACCAGACGGCGCCTATAGCATCAAAACGCCACGAGTGATGACCAAGGTAGCCCAAACAAAGGATCATGGGACCGGGTCTTCGTCCTCTGGCACTAACTAAGCCGGTAATACTCCAATACGGGGGACTGTTCATGGAAGGCCGATATCCTCAGTCCCCCAGTATCTTTTCTGCACTTCCTGTTACTGCTGGTAGCGTCAGACATGATTTTTCTTCCGCACCGAGCAGAAGCACGACGAGCTACCTAGCCAGATCCAATTAGCCGAGACGAACCCCGCTCCAAGCTTTTATCATCTGAGATGTTCGGGGGTAGATGATGGCGGCTATTTCTCTGAAGGTAAACGGTCAGGTTCACACCGTGGATGTCGATCCGGAAACTCCGTTGCTGTACGTGCTCGGCGACGACCTGCAGTTGCGTGGACCCAAGTTCGGCTGCGGCCTGGCGCAGTGCGGAGCCTGCACGGTTATTATTCGAGGGCGGGCGGTGCGCTCCTGCGTGATGCCTGTCAGCGCTGTGAAAGAACAGGAGATCACGACGCTAGAGGGCTTGGGAACTCCAGACAAACCGCACGCGATTCAGCAGGCGTTTATCGATGAGGGGGCTGCGCAATGCGGCTTCTGCCTCAGCGGCGTCATACTTACAGCGAAGACCCTGTTGGATGAAAATCCGAAGGCCTCCGACGAGCAGATCCGGGAGGCAATGTCGAATGTGTTATGCCGCTGTTTTGCACATGTACGGATGATGCGGGCGATCAAGCGCTACCAGGAGCGACGCGCATGAAAAGAGAAATCTCCCGTCGCGATTTTCTCGTGGCTTCTGGTGCGCTGGTCGTGAGCTTTAGCGCAGCGTCGCTCATCGAGCCATTCGCCATAGCGCAGGGGCCCTTCGACACCCACAAGTCGCATGTCGATCCGGAGAAGCTGGATTCATGGCTCGCGGTCGCATCCGATGGCACAGTGACCGCTTACACCGGAAAGTGCGATCTCGGGCAAGGCATGTATACGGTGCAGACGCAGTTGGTCGCCGAAGAACTATGCGTGCCTATTAGTAAGGTGAAATTGATTCAGTGCGATACGTCTGTGACCCCGGATCAGGGGACGACCTCCGGAAGTCAGTCCTCGCCCACCAATTTTAATACTGAGAATCTGGCGCAGGCGGCGGCGGCCGCACGCGAGGCCCTAGTCGGAATGGCAGCGCAGAGGCTGGGGGTGCCCGTCGATCGACTTACCGTCGAGGATGGCATCATCAGCTCAAAGAGCGGACGCCGGGTCAGTTATGCCGAACTGATAGGGGGCAAGCATTTCGAGATCGCAGTGAGCTCTATGGCGAAACGCAGATCACCGAGCGAATGGACGGTGCTGGGCAAACCTGTTCCCTCGATGGATAGAGTTGCCCTGATGACCGGCACATTCGAGTTCGTTCACAATGTGCACGTCCCGGGGATGGTTCACGGTCGAGTCGTGCGTCCGCCAGAGCTGGGAGCAACCGTTGCGAACGTGGACGAGAAATCGGTGCAGCACGTTGCCGGTCTCATTAAGGTAGTGGTGAGAAATAATTTCGTGGGCATAGTCGCGGAAAAACAGTGGCAGGCAGCGCAAGCCGCCCAGGATCTGAAAGTCACCTGGAAGCCTGGCCTCACCCTGCCGGCGCAAAAGGACTTCTACGACTACATGCGAAAGCAGCCGTCGCGCGATCTAATGCTTGTCAACTCTAAAGATGTGGATAACAAACTGAAGTCGGCTTCGCGAGTTTTGAAAGCCACATATTTGCATCCTTATCAGGCGCACGGTTCTATTGGTTCATCATGCGCTGTGGCCGATGTGCAGGCGGATCATGCGACCGTGTGGTCTCCGACACAATCGGTGTATCCAACGCAGCATGGCGTGTCAGCGATCACCGGCTTAGCCCTCGACAGCGTGCGCATAATCTTTGTTCGCGGATCGGGCTGCTA
>JABCYV010000238.1 GCA_013290025.1 Acidobacteriota bacterium | reverse complement strand
TCAACGCTTCGACGCCACCCTCGCGGGCGGCTCCGCATGACTCAGGGCCAATGTGGGTCGCTACTTCACATTTGTATGACTCTTTCATTCACTACACCTCGCCGATTTAACCGGCGCACAAGGAGAATCTTATGAAGCTCAAGACCAGAATCAAAGCGCAAAGGTGGGAGCCGGGTTGGAGAAACAGAATGAGAGTGCTAGCAATAAGTCCCCTCGTAAGGTTCGGGTTACTGGCCGGCTGTTTGATATCCGCTGGCGCAACACAGGCGCCTGCGCAAGAACAGGCGTTGCAAGGACAGCCGTCGCGTCTCGCGCAGGTTGTCGCCTTGGACGAGTGCGATCCGAGTACCTTTAATGCCGCGCTTGGGCCCGATTTCTGCCGGAACGTCACGCTTGGAGCATTCACAACCTTGTCCGACTTATTTGCAAAGGCGGCCGCCGGAACTCCGGACCGGGGTTGGGACTTCGAACCTGACATACTCGGGGTCAATGAAGGAACAGAAATCAGCGTAGTCGACCAGGGTGGTGAACCCCACACTTTCACCGAGGTGGCGCACTTCGGTGGCGGTTTTGTAACGGGGCTCAACGCGCCCGGAGAGGAGACGGTTCCCGAATGTTCCGGTGGGTTTTCGAAGGTCAAGGTGGCCAGGACTCGAATCCTTCAAGGCAGTCATCTCGAGGTCACGCATCTGTCGAAAGGTGAACATCGTTTTCAGTGCTGCATCCATCCTTGGATGCGCGTAAAGGTCGAGGTGAAATAGCCCTAGCGAGCGAGAGAGAGGGCGCCCCATCCTTTTTCATCTGTCGGAAAAGGGTGGGGTACATGCGAACTCATCAATCTTGCAGATGTCGGAATGGTTGAGTGCAGCGGCAGATCGGGCGTCACGATCGTCTTTTCTTTTCCGTTCTGAGATCTGAACTGTTGGGGGCATCAATGAGGTCGTGTATCTAAAGAATGCACATAGAGGAGAGACAAATGAAGAACACCAGATTGGCGACTACACGCGTGCCTGAAAAGATTGTCAACGGAGTTGTGGTCGACCACCTGTTTAAGACCATCGATGGCATCAAGGCCACGCCGTCCATCGCGAAATTCAAGTTTTGCATTCGCAATCAATGGGTGGGTGCTGGCCAAAGCAGCTCGGTTGCGGATACGTTCTACGGTTCCGGCCGAGAGCAATTGCGGTCAAAGCCGTTTGTGCTGGAGGCTGATGAGCCTCCGATTCTGCTCGGCAAGGATATGGCTGCCAACCCCGTCGAATATCTGCTCCATGCCTTGGCATCCTGTTTGACTACGTCCATGGTCTATCACGCAGCGGCGCGCGGCATTCAGATCGAAGAAGTCGAGTCTTCCTTGGAAGCTGATATTGACCTGCACGGATTTCTTCAACTCGACAACAACGTTCGCAACGGCTACCAGGGAATCCGGGTCAACTTCAAGATAAAAGCCGACGTGTCAGACAGTGAGTTGCAAGAGATTGGCCAACTGGGACCGAGACACTCCCCGGTGTTCGACTCGCTGACCAACGGAGTGCCCATCTCGGTAACGGCGGAGCGGATGTAACATCACGGAGTCTCCAGGCCGACGCCAGGGTCTTCCCCTGTACCAAGCGTCCAGTCCTGGTGCGTAGATAGCAACAACCCTACTGCACCGAAATCACCAGGATGCGCCCGTCCGAGCGGTAGCCACCGCCAGTTGCGTTCCGGGCATCCTGCACCGGATCCGGTGGCAGATAATAAGTGAGGGTCTTGACCTTGCCCGTCTTCTGCAAAGTCTCGCCGATGTGATCACGCTCACCGTCGACCGCAGGGTCGATCTTGTGAGTCACGCTTCCGTTGCGCTGATCTTTTTCAAAGCCGATGTCGTGCGTTCCCGCCCCGACCCAGACCTGTTGCCCATTCAATTCGAATGGCGCCTTCCACAAGCGGAAGTGGTGGCGGGTGGCAACTACCGCGTAGGCGTCGGCCTGCTCGTATCCGAAGTCCTGAATTCGCCCAAACAGATACAGCTCACTCATGGGCATCTGCAGGTAGTCATGATCTTCTTTGGTCATGAGGATCGCATTGACTACGGCGTTGGTTTTTGTTTTGTCCGCCACAAGCCAGTTGGCAGCCTGCAGTGCATCCTGCACCTTTTGTTGAGCACCGACGATGACGAAATTCACCATGTCTCCGAGATGCTGGAACTGGTCGTTGACTCGTCGCGGCAGGTGGTCGATTGCTTTTTGCAGTTGTGGATCCAGCGAAGCCGTGGAAAGCTGCAGCGCCGGAGCTGCCGTCGCAGGGGCATTTCCAGACGTGGCATTTGTACCGGCGGCGTTCTGTGTGCCAAATTGTCCCGCCAGCCAGGTTTCAGCGGCAGCCGCGAGTTTGGCTTTCGCCTCGGCGCCGCGAGAGGCTGGAGGACCGGAGGAAGCTGCCGTTGATTGCGAAGAAACCAAGTGTACTTTCACCGCAAAGCTGCCTGCGCATCCAGGCTTTCCGTCCGCATTCGCTCCCAGATAGAGATGCCCGGCTTCCTCTATTTTCATCTCCTTCTTCTGACCAACCAAGAATGCTTCTGCCCCTTCCGCATGAAGCTTGCCAATCAGAGCGCCGGAAGCGGCGGAGGGTACGGGCAAGTTGGTCGTTTGGGAGGAATCAATGCTCGCGCCTCGAGGATCGCAAACAGCCGCGCTCTGGTTGGAGTCGCTCGGCGACGCGGCGGAAAACTGCAGTAGATCGCCGGCATGCAGCTCAAGATTGGTGTCAGTCCAGGCCTGACTGGCTGGAACAGTCAGATCATAGTCGTGACTCGCAGCCTGCCCGGCGGCCGGCGTCGCCGAGGAAATTTGGGCGGTTGAGATCGCGCAGCTGGCAAGAATGAGGAACGGAACCCAGTACTTCATGACCACACCTCTGCAAAGAATTATCTATTGCTGTAACGAAGATCCCTGAGGCTGGCCGGTCGGAAGCCCGAGGTGGGCTCAGCCCTGCTTCCAGCATCCAGGCACTCGGGGCGAACCAAACTATTATCTTTCAACGTCACTCTTCAAGGCTAGGCGGACTGTTGTGCCGCGGATGGAAGATTACGTCTCATGACGAAGCCAGGGCTTCCAGTTCTTTCTTTGTGTCCACCTGCTTTGTGTCTACCCGGTTGGTTCTGTGGAAAAAAATTCACGCGCTTTTCATCAAAACTCAACACCATTTTAACTTCGGCTTCTTAGCATCCCCTGCAAGGCTCCAACAACGCCACCCGTGTAGCCGAATAACTCGATCGGTGCCAGTTCGCCACGACCCACTCGGCGGGAGAAACCGCCTAGACCTGAATCAGGAGCGCTTATGCGACTAAGGCATTCGTCTCACCCTACCTCCTTCTTCGGCTTTGCTCAATGGCTCCTTTTGCTCCTAGCCGTGTTGATGATGACGAGAGGGGCAGCGCTCTCGCAGATCGATCGCGCAGTGCTCGAAGGCACCGTTACGGACCCGACTGGAGCGGCCATCGTCGGAGCCAGCGTGAAAACGGTGGCGGTGGATACTGGCATCACTCAGGAACAGCGCACCAACTCGAGGGGCTACTATCGCTTTCCTGGCTTGGCCGTGGGCCGCTACACGGTATCGATCACCAACGAAGGTTTCAAGACAAGGGTAGTACAAGATGTCATATTGCAGGTCGGACAGACGCGGACGCTGGATACTAAGCTTGAAGTCGGCGCGATTGCGGAAAAAATCCAGGTAGAGGCATCCGCAGCTCCTTCGGAACGCAGTTCCGCGGAGGCGTCGACGGTCATAAACACCGAGCAGATCGCTAACCTCCCCAACAATGGGCGCGACTGGGCTAGCTTCACCGTGCTCGCACCTTTTGCGCAGGATGATGGTGGCGGGGATCAGCGAACCATTCGGTTCGCCGGCCGCGCGCGCGACGATAATAACTTCCAGATTGACGGTGTTGATGCCGGCGGCATTCAGGAGCAGGCTCAGAAATCCCAAACCCGGCTGCAGATTTCTCAGGACGCGATTGCGGAGTATCGCGTCAGCAGCGCGCTTTACGATGCGGAATACGGTACCCAGGCGGGTGGCCAGATCGACATCGAAACCAAGTCCGGCACCAATGATCTGCATGGTTCATTGTTTGGCTATCTGAGGAATTCCGTATTCGATGCGAGAAATTTCAATGACTTCGATGTCAACGGTAATCCTGCCATTCCTCCTTTCCGCTACGGCCAGTACGGACTGAGTCTCGGCGGCCCCATTATCAAAGACAAACTATTCTTTTTCGTAAACTATGAAGGTCTTCGTCAATTCGGGGGGTTTACTACGAGGGTACTCGTACCTTCCCCGTCTATCCAGCGAGCAACCCTGATCAATCCTAATCTGACGTCGCAGCAAGTAGGCCAGATGTGTTCCATCCTCCAAGCTTTCCCCTGGCGAGCTTCTACCGGTTCCATCGGAAACTGCAGTCCCCTTCACGTTTACCCCGATGGGGCCTTTGTCGATCAGAGCAATAATCCACAAAATCCCCTTCCCGACTCGGACCAGTTCACGGCGCCTGCGCCAACTACGGTCCACGAGGACACCTGGCTGGCACGAATCGATTACAACATTAACGAGAAGACCACGTTATACGGGCGGGCTCAGCGCGATATCAGCTTGGTGAGTGGCGCGAACGGCGGTAACTCTCCAGGCCTTCCCTACGACTTGATTCAAACCTTCAACCATCCCGCAAATTACTTTCTTGCCCTGCAGCGGACGTTTTCTCCCAGAGTTGTCAATGAGGTCAAGGTTTTCGTAAACCGGGCCCCTTTTATCAATCCCCAGGCAAGCCCTTTGCCTTATTCCGTGAAGTCGAACAACTGGGTCACGATCAACGACGACAATGCGGATCACGAAGTGGGCACCACCTACGGCGTGGTCGACAACCTCACGCTAGTTCACGGCCGCCACACGTTTAAGACGGGCATGGAGATTCGGAGGATTCGGCTGAATCAGGGTAAGACTGCCGATAACATCCTCGATTTTTCGGACAATTCCAGCCCTGCTGACACAGGATTTGTTAATGCTAACCTTTTCGGAATTTCCTTTACGGCTCCCTGGTGTTGCCATAAATATCGGCGTACTTTCTATCTCCCTTATTTCCAGGATGAATGGAAGGTTACTCCCAATTTCACGCTCAACTTAGGACTGCGCTGGGAGTATTACGGAGTTGCCAACGAGGCCGATAATCGCACCACAGTGTTCGACCTCAATCAATTTCACGGGGTCTGCCTGGGATCGGGCTCAACCAATGGACCCTTCCCTACTCCCATCAATACGTCACCCTGTCCGAAGAATCCTGCGCTATACAACTCTGACTACAAGAATTTTGACCCGCGAATCAGCCTGGCGTGGGCGCCCAGCGTCTTCCGTGGGAAGACGGTTATTCGCTCGGGTTTTGGCATCTACCACGGTGCCGCCCAGAACGACGACCTGAACGCGGGTCTGGAAAGCGACCGGTTCACGGCATTCGCGACTTTCGATCCCAGTGGCAATGGCACGCCCCTCTTACCCGGCTATCAGCAGGCGGTCCCAGACCTGAGTGGCCTGCCCGGCGGCGCCCAAATCTCACAGCAACCGCGGGCCTTGCAGCGCCAGGGGCGCCGTGACCTTTACGTGGAGACCTGGGGTTTATCGGTTGAAAACGAATTGCCGGCAAACTTTGTGATGTCTGTGCATTACCTCGGCTCCCGCGGGGTGAGGTTATTTTCCCGCGGAGGGGTGAACTTCTGCAGCACAAAACCGCAGGGGACTGACGCTAATGGCAACATCATCTGCACGCGGCCTCTTGACCAGTACTACCCGGGTGGGGATCCTTACGGCTCGGTGGACTTCAAGTCCGATATCGGATCGAGCACGTACCACGCTCTTCTTGTCGGCCTGGATCGCCGTTTCACCAATGGCCTATCTTTCCAGAGCCGCTACACCTGGTCGCATTCCATCAACGACGGATCGACCGGCGGCGGGGAATCCAACGGGCCGGAGAATGTGAATTGCCTGCAGTGCGACAAGGGGCCCAGCGTCTTCGATATTCGCCACAATTTCGCGGCCAATGCCGTGTACGAATTACCCTTCGGATCCGGCAAGCGCTTTCTGAACGAGGGGGGCATTCTTAACAAGATCGTTGGGGGATGGAGCTTAAGCAGCATTGGTCTCTGGCATACCGGCCATCCCTTGACCGTAATCATGAACATCAACGCCTCCCAGTTGCCCGATGGCAATGACCAAACCAATCAGAGACCTGACCTTGTTCCTGGACAGCCGATATTGCTGCCAGGAGGTGTGCGCAATAAAACCATGCAGATCAATCCGGCAGCGTTCGCTCCGCCCCCGCTCGATCCAGGCGGACTCATCGATCCGGTCACCGGTACGTGCGTCAACACTTGCGGCCTGGTCAGCCGATTTGGCACCGCCCCCAATGGCCTTATTCGGGCGCTGAACGCTTGGCAGATCGACATCGCGCTCATGAAGACAACCAAACTAACCGAGCGTGTTTCCGCGGAGTTCGGGGTGCAGGTGTTTAATATTTTCAATCACGTGCAGCTCGGAGATCCAAGCACTGACAACCTGACCCTCAATTACACAAATGTGCTGGACCAAAACATGAACCCGACGAATCAGTACATTCTCTCTCCAAAAGGGAACCTGGGTCAGATCAGCTCAACCAACAATTTCAACAACAATAACGACAACGCCGCTTCTCCGAATACCGGTACTGGCCTACCCCGGCAGATTCAGTTGATGCTGCGTTTACAGTTCTGATCTAGTTCTAACCCGGTGCTAGGTACAGAGGGAGTTCATCTGCGCGAAGTCCGCGGCTACGTTTTGGCGAGCTTGCGAACGGCTTGCCCCGGCGGCAACGCGTCTCTCAGTTGGCGAATGGTGCGTTTGAGCACTGGATGTCGCGCCTCGGGAGCGATTTCAGCCAAGGGCTCCAGCACAAAGCGGCGTTGATGCATCGCCGAATGCGGAACGGTCAATCCCTCGGTTTCAACAATTGATTCTCCAAACAACAGAATGTCGACATCGATGACACGGGGACCGTTTTTCTGCGCGCGCACCCGGCCCATCTTTTGCTCCAAGTCGAGAATGTCAGCGAGCAGTTGCTTCGGCGTTTTGTCTGTCATCAGCTTGACGGCGCAATTCAGAAACCAAGGCTGGGCGGTAAAACCGACTGGCTCAGTTTCGTAAAAAGACGAGACTGAAGTAACCTCACCCAGGCTTCG
>JABCYV010000237.1 GCA_013290025.1 Acidobacteriota bacterium | reverse complement strand
GCCCGTGGTTGGAGATGTTCTGCGTGCTCCCAAAAGGTGTTGCTTCCGCAAACCCCGTTGGACCGGTTGGCGATGAGCCTCCCGGGACCAGCGAGTTCGCCTGATCGTAACTGAAGCGGGCAAAGATAGTGTCCTTGCTGGAGAAGTTGTGGTCCACGCGGACGTCGAACTCGCCTTCGTTGAGACTCCTCACCGGCGCGTTGGTGAAGTTGAAACCCGCATTAAAGGCATTGGGTACATTGTTCCCGGGATAAAGCCGAATCAGCTGTTTGCCAGCATTGTCGAAAAAAGCGGTTGGAACCTTGTTGCAGGGGGAACCGCCAGACTGCGTCCCATGATTGTCGGGCACGATGGGTGTACCGGTTCCGTCACACTCGAACGGGAGGCCAGGGTTGGTCGCAGTTACCGTGTAAGGATTGACAAGATTGGCAAACCTTATCTGATTATTGTACTCAGGATGAGGGACTCCCCGCGCGAGACCTAGAGGATCCAAAGTAAAGTCCCCGCCCATCATGGCACTCGTGGGAACTAAACCGGTAGATTCGATTCCATGACGCTGCCTTTTGCCCTGATAGTCAAGAAAGAAGTACGTTTTGTTCTTCTTGATGGGACCGCCGAGGGCGCCTCCAAACTGGTTCAGATTGAATTGCTCCCTGGTCGCGGCGAAAAAGCTGCGCGCATCCAGCTTGGTGTTGCGGAAGAATTCGAATAGCGACCCGTGAAAGCCGTTTGAACCGGATTTCGTGGTTACCAGCACAGTCGGACCCGCGCGGGTGCCGTATTCTGCCGAGTAATTGTAGGAAAGAACCTTGAATTCCTGGATGGCATCAATCGAAGGCAAAATCGCAATCGCCCCGGCGGTAAGTTCATTGTTGTCGTTGCCGTCGAGCAGCCAGTCTGTACTCTGCGGGCGCGATCCACCCACGGAAAGAGAAAAAGAGCCGCGCGCCGAGGCTTCACTGGTGGCGCCGCCATTGAAGAAGCTGTTGGGGTTGGTTTCCTGAGTTGTGCCTGGGGTGAGAGTCGCCAGTTGCACGAAATCGCGGCCGTTTAGGGGGAGATCAGCGACTTGCTGGGAGGTGATGACCTGTCCCAGAGTCGGAGTCGATGTTTCCACAGCCACTTCGGTCGCGCTTACTTCAACCGCCTGGGTAACGGTGCCGGGCGCGAGGGTGAAATCCACTTCGCGACGCTCATCCACTTGCAGGCGAAGGTCCTTCTGCTCGGCAGCCTGGAAACCCTGTGACTCTACTCGAATGGTGTAATTCGCCACCGGGAGCAAAGGAACAAGATAGTGCCCCGAATCGTCGGTCCTCGATTGGCGAGAAACACCCGTGCCTTGCGAGGTCACGGTGATCTGAGCCCCTGAGACTACGGATCCGGTTTTGTCGGTGACAGTGCCGTCGAAACTGGCAGTGGCCTGGCCGTACACAAGTGGACAGATAGGAAGTACAAGCATGGAGAAAACCACGAGCAGCATTCTCTTGGTCAGCATTCAATACCCCCTTAGCGGCCCCATCATCGAGTGGCGGATGGAAGTCGCTCGTTCCCCACTGGGTATTTCCAATGTCAAGTTGATCTTGGCGCGAAACTATAGTCCCACTCAGCGTAAAGTGTCAACCAAAACACGCGATCACTTAACCCGCCACGGCGGCTAATCGAGCCAAAACTTCGTCGGTGGTGACGAGGTTCGCACCGGAGGCTTTCAGTTCCGAAATGGTCCGCTCTCCGGCTTCGCGGTCGACCGTTTCAATAGCGTCGAGAACCACGGCGACTCTTCTTCCTCGTTTCAGCAGTCCTCTCGTTGCAAGCCCGACGCAATATTCCGTAACCACGCCAAAGACAACGAATTCCGCATTTCGATTTAAACGCTCGAGCAACTCGTTGGCATGCCGGCTTTCGAAGATATCAAGGGTCTGCTTTTCCAGGATGATCTGCTGGCTTTGCAAGAAGTCTTCGGGCAGGGATGATTCGGGATCGTTGGGAATGCGCACATATTTGCCGGTCAGCACTTCAGGAACGAACTCGGCGCCGGGAGTCCCTTTTATGCAATGGGGCGGAAATGTCTTAAACTCGGGATCATTGACAGCATGAAAGCAGCCGTGCGAGACGAGGAAGACCCGGCCCTCGCGCGCCGCATCGACGAGCCGGCGCAGGTTAGGGAGCAGCTTCTCGGCGCCCGGTACATACAGGTTGCCGCCCGGCAGCATGAAGTCTTTTTGCGCGTCTACACACCACAGGATGGTGTTCTCGGATCGCATGAGTCGCTCCCAGTGTGCCTCAATCGGTATCGCGATTCTAATTCCAAAATTCGATTCGTCCTATGCAATTAGCGGTTGGAAGGTGGCATTTGTGGCTTTTGCCGCACCCACAACGATCTGTATACTGGCGCGCGGCTTTTGATTCAAGCGACTTGCTTCGGATGGTGGCGAAATGGCGCATGAGCAGATAAGCCAGGCTCCGGCTCTGACCCGACTAGTGATTCATAACATCGGGCTGCTTTTGAGCGGCGATATCGGAAATCCCATTCTCGATGCAGACACTGTCGTCGCGGTGAACGGCAAGATCACCGCCGTGGGTAAAGCAAAGGACGTCGATGCGGAAAACGCGACTATCACAGTCGATGCTAACGGCACCGCCGTAGCGCCAGGATTGATCGACAGCCACGTGCATCCGGTAGCTGGAGACTGGACGCCGCGGCAAAATCAGCTTGGCTGGATCGACAGTTGTCTGCATGGTGGAGTAACCACGATGGTCTCCGCTGGCGAGGTTCATACGCCCGGTAGGCCGAAAGACATTGTCGGACTGAAGGCGATGGCAATTTTTGCGCAGCGGGCATTCACCGCATTTCGTCCCGGCGGAGTGAGGGTCCTGGCGGGCGCTCCGGTGATTGAGCATGGCATGGTCGAGGAAGACTTCAAAGAGCTAGCGGCTGCTGGCGTCAACATTCTGGGCGAGATCGGGCTAGGCAGCGTGAAGGATGGCGCTACCGCGCAACAGATGGTTTCGTGGGCGCGAAAGTACGGAATTCAGAGTACGATTCACACTGGCGGGCCTTCGATTCCGGGCTCCGGCCTGATCGATAAAGACGTGGTGCTGGCCGCCGACCCAGACGTGATCGGTCACATCAATGGCGGACACACGGCGCTTCCCGACGATCAGATCGTTACTTTATGTGAGCGCAGCCCACGCGCGCTCGAAATAGTTCACAACGGCAACGAACGAGCTGCTCTGCTAACGGTGCGCACCGCGAGCCAGCTTAATCGCTTGCAAAGCGTGATCCTCGGTACGGATTGTCCCGCCGGTTCTGGTGTGCAACCGCTCGGCATTGTCCGGATGATCTCCATGCTCTCTTCGCTCGGCGAAATTCCTGCGGAGGTTGCTGTGTGCTTTGCCACCGGCAATACGGCGCGCCAGCGAAAGCTTGACTGCGGGTTGATTGAAGTGGGACGGGCGGCCAATTTCGTCTTCATGGACAAAGCGCAGCACTCGGCGGGCAAGCATCTGCTCGATAGCATCCAGAAGGGCGATCTTCCGGGTATAGGCATGGTAGTGATCGACGGTGTTGTAAGCATCGAGCGCAGCCGCAACACGCCGCCAGCAACTAAAGTACCGGAAATCGTAAAACACTGAGCCACCTTCGCCGATCTCCTGTTAGGGCAGGCCCAACGATGCCGCGATTGCTTTCTTGTACTCGCGCGCCTTCGCGATGGCCTGCTCTTCATTCACGGTAAGTAATTTTCGATCGCGCATCACTACGCGGGCGCCAATGATTACCGTCTCCACATCGCTGGCCTTCAGGGCATAGGCCAGTTGGGCATAGATGTCGTACATGGGAACAGCGTTGGGTTCGTCGAGACTGATTAGGATCAGGTCGGCTTTCTTTCCGGGCTCCAGTGAGCCGATTTCTTTTTCCATGTGGAGCGCTTTCGCGCCCTCGATCGTGGCTATTTCTACTACTGCCTTGGCATTCATCGCTAACGGGTCCATCTTAGTAATCTTGGCTAGCTTTGCTGCCAGGTCCATCTCTTCCATCAGATCCAGATCGTTGTTACTACCTGCGGGACCATCCGTTCCCAGCCCGACTGCCACTCCAGCAGAACGCAGCTCCGCCACGGGGGAAACGCCGCTGGCTAGCATCATGTTGCTCGACGGATTGTGCACGCAACCCGCTTGGCGTTGTGCCAGGGTTTTCCGGTCGGCCTCGTCCACAAATATGCAGTGCGCCGACACGACGTCGGGCCCGAGCACGCCGATCTTGTCGAGATATTGCACCGGCGACATGCCGTGTTGCTTCTGGCTGTCCTCCCACTCTTTCTTCATTTCTGCTACATGGATCAGGATCGGCGCGTGATATTTCCTTGCCAGCGCAGAGGCATCCTGAAGCGTCTTCTGAGAACAGGTGTAAATCGAATGCGGAGCTATCGAAGCGTGAATCAGTGGATCACCCTGCCACTTCTTCAAGAACTTCTCGGTGTAACTGAGCATCTCGGCTTCGGTCTTATTATCCGGCGCCGGAAAATCGATGAACGTTTCGCCCAGCACGCCGCGCATCCCTGCAGCTTTGGTTTCCTCGGCTACCGCATCCTCGAAGTAATACATATCGGCGAAGGTCGTAACGCCCGCGCGAATCTGTTCTGCAGCCGCCAGCCGCGTTCCCCAGCGGACGAATTCCTCATTGACGTTCTTCTTCTCCGCCGGAAAAATGTATTTGTAGAGCCAATCATTAAGCGTCACGTCATCATGTAGGCCTCGAAATAAAGTCATGGGGACGTGGGTATGGCCATTGATGAATCCGGGGAGAACCAGCTTGCCTTTGGCGTCAATCGTTTGGGACGCTTGGTATTTGGCTTCGAGTTCGCGGCGCGGACCAACAGCGATAATCGTGTCACCTTTCACCACGACCACTCCGTCGTCGTAGATGGCTCGCGTGCCGTCCATGGTCACGACGGTTCCGCCAGAGATGATCAGGTCGACTTTGTCTTTAGGAACCTGCGACGAAATACTAATAGGGAGAAGGAACTGGAAGGCGAGAAATAGAACCAGAGCTTGCCGAAGAATCATTCGTTCCCCCAGCGGCGAAAGCCGCAAATAGACCCACCTTACCTTAACCCGTCCTCACCCTTGATCTCGCTCTTCTTCAAACCGCCTACGCGGGCGAGTGGACGGCCGCTATCCGTGACTGCGACCGCTACCATGATTTCGTTGGCTCGGGGAGCGTCATTGATTCGGACCTCCATGCCATCGAAGTGACTGCGGACGAACGCCGCATCCTTGTGACCGAGCGGTATATCGAGGGCCACGCCTAGGCCGCCGCGTTTTTTGGAGGACGGGATCAAAGCCGCGCCTTTGCCCAGAACTTTACGTACTGGCGCACCAAGCTTTGGGTGAAGAATCGCCGCGGCGTGCTCGATTTCGCCGTTTTCGCCCACAGCCGCCGCCTTGCCGTAGCTCTCGACGCTAGTGGGCGGAATTCCGAGAGCCGCGACCGCGCGCAGCGTGAGCAGTTCGCCCAGTTCCTCGCCGATTGCCATCAACTCAGATAGGTCTTCCACGTATGTCCCAGCACAAGGGTTTTCGATGACTGCGACTGCGGCCGCTCGTCGAGTGGGAGGATCGATGATTCGTCCCATCTCGGTCCTGGTCTCTTCAACGAAGGTCGCAATCTTCCGGATCTTAACTTTCATCGCAGTCCGTCTTCGCCTTTGATCTCCAAGACTTTCAGGCCGCCCACGCGAGCATGGATACGGGAGCCGGTTGTCATTACCAGCGCCAGCAGAATCTCATCGGCGCGAGGTGCATCTGCTAGCCCGACTTCCATGGCATCGAAGTGACTTCGCACGTAGGAAGCATTGATGTGAGTAATGGGTACGTCGAGCCGCGCGCCCGGTCCGCCCACTTTCTTCGTCGAAGCGACAATAGCTTTCGCTCCGCCAAGAATCTCCCGCATGGCATAGCCACCGGGAACATGCCAAAGGGCTCCATGCTCGAGTTCGCCCGCCGAGCCCACGATGGCGCCCTTTCCGAAGCCCTCCACCGATTTGATGTCGCCGCCCAGCACCAAAACCAGTGACTTGGCCATGTCGAGCCCCAGGGGTTTGAGATCATCCATGAAGCCTGCAATCTCTTTCACATACGCACCCGCAAAAGGGTTGCGGATCACGGCCAGCGCCGCTGCACGGCGCAGTGGCACCGACGCAACCGGACCGCCCTCATGAAAGATTTCCTCGACCGCCGTGAACTTCTTTCGAACCTGAACCTCAGGCATGAACCGGGCTCCCGGCCGCATTCATCATCGGCGCTTCCAGCGCAGATTTGTCTGGGGTCACGACCCAGGTTGTTCCTTGCAGATGGAGTGCCGCCGCATTAATCAATCCCGAGGTAAGCAGCGGCTCGGCACAAGCAGCACCTCGACGCAGCGCCTGGTTTACTTCCGCGGACGTGAGTTCTCCGACTGCTCTCGTTACCAGCCTCTCGCCCAGATCGCTGTCCGGCGAGAGTTCGCAGGCGGGAATGCGTAAAACACCCGCATGCCCCGGAATATCCACAGCATTCGCGACGATGGTGGCGGCCGCGTCTGCCATGGCAGCAGTTTTCGCAAGCACAGTAACTGCATCCGCGATGCCCAGCGAGAAACTGCGGCCGCGCCATCCGCTGGTCGCAATGCCTCGCACAGGCTGGATGGAATCGAGAGTCACTTTTCCAAACATAGAAGGACGGGCTTGTCGGATTTCCTCGCTCCGAGTTTCCTCAGGCAGATCTACCATTCCGATTACAAAGTTTTCTCCCGCACCGATGTGCAGCGCAACATCGCCACCGTCATTGACGTACGCCCGGCTAAGATCAGCCGTTGCAGTCATCGCAGACAAAATCTCTTCCGCTACGGCGCCGGCTACTCCGGCCATCGGCGTGATGAAGTTCTCTTCAGTGTAAGGCAGCACAGCGGCGTACATGCGCCGAGCGATGATTCCGCTCGGTTCCCTGCCTCCAACGTGCGCCTGCTCTCGCAGCAATGGAAGTTCGCTGCAGAGTTCATCGAGCACGGTGGCGAAGCGGTCGGCTGCGGCGCAGTGAGCAGTCTGGATTTGATCTTCGCCGCCAAAGGCCTGAAGGACGATGTCAATCGGTCCATCCTGCAGATGCAGTCGTCGGCCGTCCGGGAGTATCTGCACTCGGGCTCTGGCTTTCACGATCGCGTGCTCTTTCCTTTGCCAGCGTCAACCTTTCCAGTCTCGAAAGGCC
>JABCYV010000236.1 GCA_013290025.1 Acidobacteriota bacterium | reverse complement strand
CGAACCAACGACCTACGGATTATGAGACCGTCGCTCTAGCCACCTGAGCTACGCCGCCACTGGGACAAGCAAATTATGCCCTATAAGTTGCCAGACCTACTGCGCCAGAACGCAGGAAATCACAAGACTGACGGGCACCGAGCGCAAACCTGCGCCGTTAAGTATTATGAGGCGGAGGCCACTCCTCACTGACAACTATCCGCGTGCGTATCGGCAAAGTTGACGACCTTCCAGCCGGATTCAGCGCGATAGAGTTGGAACGTCTCGATGCCACAGTGCATCGGCGCGTGGGCCACGCCGTTCTCTGTGTATCGTACGATGAATTTGTAGTGCGACCACACCACGGCTATTGGTCCGTCGACGTGGATCTGAGGATCAATCAATTGATCGTCCCAGGCGCCCTTCGAAATGCGGCCCATGGTCTTAATCAACATGTCGCGTACCTCGACGGCAAAGTTCCACTTGCCATCTTGGAGATACAGGGTAACCTCTCGGAAGTCAGGGTGAAGGGCCGCTTCTAGTTTGCTTGCGTCGGCTTCTCGCCAACCATCAAGCAGCATATGCACGGTCTGCAGTACAGCTTCCTGATCGCCATCGGCCGTTCCCGTTGCTGGCACGGCGAATGAGGCCATGGAGGCTGCCACAGCGAGCAGAAAAACTATTATGTTTCTGCCAGGCATAAGTCTACCCTCCCCTCAGCTTGACTGTCAGTAGTTCTCGAGACCAGTCAAGTCTCAGCGGTAGCAATTATCCGCTCCGAGGAACTTGCAAGTGTGCCGGAAAGGATGTCGTGATGGGGCGTGGCATTTTCTTTACTCATGCGCGCCCGACAGACTAAATCCTACCACAGGGTGATTGACCGGTACCCTGGATCCCAACGCTAACAGCATTGATCTTCTGCCCGTCGACTGACCTCGCAGGTACAATTAGTTGGTAGCTTCACTGGTTTCGTGGCACCTAATATCACGTGAATCATAAATACTTGCTGGTAGTCGTAATTTTCCTCGCCGTTACCGGGATTGCTCCGGCACAGACGGCGAAAGCTGAACAAGATGATCTACCCAATTCTGCCTCTTTTTCTATCAAGCCATACCATTACATTACCGGCAGCCAGCGCGTGAAGTGGTTCGTCGATAGCACCGTCGGCCCAGAGACTCTCACCGTGGGTCTCTTCACTGCCGGCTTTGGCACTGCCCGGGACACCCCGAAAGAGTACGGCAGTTCGTGGCCGGGTTTTGGCAAGCGCTACGGGATGCGGCTCACGGGCGTCTCAACTGGCAATGCCATCGAAGCGGGATTGGGTGCGCTCTGGAAAGAAGATCCCCGCTATTTTCGGGCCTACCGCCAGCCCTTCAAGGGAAGACTGGAGAATGTCGTGATTATGACCTTCCTTGCCCATAATCGCAACGGCCAACTCACGCCGGCCTATGCCAGATATATTTCTACCCCTGGAAACAACTTCCTCTCCAACACCTGGCGGGCCGATAGCGAGGCCAATACGCGGAGCGCGTTGCTTCGCACCGTGTGGGGGTTTCTCGGACTCATGGGAAAAAATGGCTTCACGGAGTTCTGGCCGGACGTCCAAACCCATGTATTCCATAGCAAACACGGACACTAGGACGGCATGAAGGCCATCGCCGTAATTCCCGCTCGCCTCAGTTCCACCCGCCTGTCGCGCAAGATGTTGCGTGCCATCGCCGGGCAGCCTCTGGTTGGCCGGGTGTATGAAGCCGTCAAATCCTCGCCCTTACTTGACGACGTCATCATCGCCACCGATTCAGATGAGATTATCGGAGTTTGCCGGTACAACGGCTGGAAAGCACAATTGACCGCGAGCTCACATCGCAGTGGAACCGAACGCGTGCACGAAGTCTCGCAATCGGTGTTGGCAGATGTTTATCTCAATGTTCAGGGTGATGAGCCGCTCATTCGCCTCGAGCACATTGCTGCGCTACTCGATGTGATGGAAGATTTAAGTGTCCAGGTTGGGACATTGAAAACGCTTGCGCAAGCGGAGGACATCAACAGTCCGAATGCGGTGAAGGTCGTCACCGACAGAACTGGCCGCGCACTTTACTTTTCCCGTGCCACAATTCCCTACGATCGCGATGCTACGAACCCGTCCTTCTTCAAGCATCTCGGTTTCTATGCCTATCGCAAGTCGGCGTTGAACCGATTTGTCGAGTTTCACGAATCTCCGTTAGAGAACACTGAACGATTGGAGCAATTGCGCTTTCTGGAAAATGGAATTCCGATATATGTAAGAGAAACGCCCTTCGACACCGTGGGAGTCGATACGGAGGAAGATCTAGGGCGGGTGGAAGCCATCCTGCAGGCCGCCAAAAAAGCTGTCTAGACAGCCCTCGGTTGCATTTTTTCCCAAGCCTCGGCAGCGGCCACGCGCCGGGAAATTGCTGGATGCGAGTGGAAAAACCATTCCACCCATTTGGACGGGGAGCGCTCGGCCAGATTTTGCTGGGCCAGCTTGTTCATAGAAGAGATAAAGGGGTCGACTTTGGGGATAGAACAGAAGGCATAGCGATCAGCCTGGCGCTCGTTGTAACGGGAATAAGCATTCAACGCCGGCAAGACCAGCAATGACAGCACAGTCGAGACCAAAGCCAGCAGCGGCAGATTAGCAAAATCAGACAAGGTCTCAAACATGTGTATGCGGTCGACCGTATAGTGCAGGATCCAGTTCGCAGCCCAGAAACCCATGAGCGTTATCCCCGCCTGCACTGCGATGCTCTTCAGGATATGCCGATGCACATGGTGGCCGAGTTCGTGCGCCAGTACGGCTTCAATTTCGTCCGCCGAATAATTGTCGAGCAATGTATCAGCCAGAATGATGCGTCTGGTGGCGCCGAGGCCCGTCAAGGCGGCGTTCGCCTTCTTACTCTTTTCCGAAAGCTTCCATTGGTATACCCCCCGCACCTGCGTCCCCGCCTGCTCGCTGAGCCGTACCAACCGGGCTTTTAACTCTTCATTTTTTAGCGGTTCGAACTTGTAGAAGATGGGAAAAAGCACAACAGGCGCCAGTTGAGCCATCAACACGAACAGCATCAGAAATGTTGCCCAGGCAATAAACCACCAGTATTGCGGGGCTTGCCGAAGGATGAAGTACAACAACTCGGCAAAGATCACCGCAATGACGAGACCGACCAAGAAAGCTTTGAACTCATCCCAAACCCAGGAGCGCAACCTTTGATTGGATAGCTGGAATCGGCGCTCCAGGCGGAAGCCGTAGTACTCGAGTCCCAATCCAAGTAATTTGCCAGCTGTCATCAGCATCAAAACGTAGAGAAATACGGCCAGGGTATAGTTTTGAAAGGCAGCCCGATAGGCGAGATCGCGCAAGCTGTTGCTCCACCCTGTCAGCAATAACGCGAGCAGTAGCACCAGTCCCAAGACAAAGTCGCTAACGCCCAGCCAGCGCTTCACGCGATTATAGCGTCGCGCTTGTGGCGAGTCGGTTGGAACCGGAATGGCGGTGGCTGCGGAGCTCATCTTCGATCTGCGATCTTTAGAATTTCTTAATTATCGTATCGCCCGCCACGAAACGCGAGGCCCTGGAAGTACAGTGGCCGGTGGTCAGTTACTACTGGTTTAGATGCGCGTGCGGCCCGCCAGGACTGATTTCCGGCCCCTAGGCCTTGACGAACACTTCCGCGTTGCCCAGAATTTCAGCGACAAGCTCGGGTGATGCCGCCTCGGAATAGATTCGCAGCAATGGCTCAGTGCCAGAAGCCCGAAGCAAGACCCAGGGCTGCGCTCCGTTGCCATTCGTAGGGGCATCGAGAAAGAGCTTCACACCGTCAAGGCCCTCTTTCTTAATGATGTTGTAGGGGCCGAGACGTTTGGCCCGCTCCGAACCCGCCCGCTGAATTGCCCTCTGCTTTATATCCTCAGAAATGTGGAGGTCCCGGCGACCGTAGTAGTGCGGTCCGTACTCGCGCTGTAGATCGGCTACGAGTTGGCCAAGCGGCTTGCCTTCTTCGGCCATTACATTGGCCAGCAGCAGGGAATTGAGAATGCCGTCACGTTCCGGCAGGAAGCGCGAATATCCTATGCCACCAGATTCTTCGCCGCCGATGAGAATCTCACGCACACTCATGAGATCAGTGACGTACTTGAACCCGATTGGGCACTCATTCAGTTTGCGTCCATGACGGGCGGCGATGCGGTCTACCATGCCGGTTGTATTAAAGGCGCGCACAATTTCACCAGGCCATTTCTTTCGCTCCAAAAGCCAGCGCGTAAGGATTGAGAAAACCTTGTGTGCATCGACGAAGGAGCCATCTTCGGTCACTGCGCCGATGCGATCGGCATCGCCGTCCGTTGCTAGGCCGGCATGGCAGCTTTCTTTGACCACCGTCTGTTGAAGCAAAGCCACGTGCGGTTCGATGGGCTCTGGATTAATTCCTGGGAACAATGGATTTAACTCCTGGCGGATGGCAACATGCTGAATAGCTCGACTGGTAAAGATCTGTCCGAGCACGCCCCGTCCAGCACCATACATCGCATCCACCCCAAACTTGAATTTGGCTTTGGCGATGAGATCAACATCAGCGAATGCGCAGATGGCGGCAATGTAGGGCTGCTTGAGGTCAACTTCTTCAATTGCAGCCTTTCCGCGGCTAGGCATGGCGCCGGCATGAAGCGCTTCTTCAATTATCTGCATGATCGCAGGAGCGGCCGATCCGCCCAACTTGCTCTTGAACTTCATGCCGTTCCAGTTCCATGGATTGTGACTGGAAGTGACAACCACTCCGCCAGCGGCTTGCCGGGTCTTCACCGCATAGGAAATCGCAGGTGTCGGGGTGTAGTCATTGGCCAGCTTGACTGGGATTCCCGCCCCAGCCAAAATCTCGACGGCTACTCTGGCCGCATGCTGCGAGGCAAATCGAGTGTCGTAGCCCACGATGACCCCGCGCTGCGCGTCTTCGTGTTTCAATACATAAGCGGCAATGGCGCCAGCCACGCGGCGCACGTTGTCGAACGTAAAGTCATCAGCGATTACGCCGCGCCAGCCGTCGGTACCGAACTTGATTTGGTCATTCGCCATTGGCCGTTCGTTGTTGGTCTTCGTTGTTCAAGGGATTCTCTAAGGACCATCAAACCGAAAACTATCTCACACCAGCTTGTGCAGTTTTTTTTCATCCAGATATTGCACAATTTTCCCGACATCCTGCGCGCTTTTGCGATTGGTAATCAGCAGCGCGTCCTCGGTTTCGACGATCACGAGATCGCTCACACCAACCGCGGCCACGAACTTTCCTGGCGCATGAATGTAGTTGCCTTGAGCGTTCAGCGTGAAGATGCCGGCCCCAGAAATCTGGTTGCCGTCGGTCGAGGGCTGTTTCCCCGCATGATGTTCGTGCAACGAGGTCCAAGATCCCAGGTCACTCCAGCCAAAATCAGCCGGCAGACAGAAGATATGGGATTGCCGCTCGCCTTTGGCAGATCTTCGCTCAAGCACTGCATAGTCAATGCTTATGTTTTCGCATCTCGGGTACAGGCGACGAAACATTTCCGTGAACTTTCGTGTGCCGAATGTTGCCGCAATTCGTTGAAGCACCATTGCCGTCTGGGGCAGGTGCTCGTGCAAGGCGTTGGCCAGCGTGCGGGCGCTCCACAAGAACATTCCACTGTTCCAGAAATAGTTCCCGGCCTTCAGGAATCCAGCGGCCCTCTCGGCATCGGGCTTCTCGGTGAAGCGGCGAACTCTCAGCCCGTCACCGCTGGTGGGGCCGGTTTCTATATATCCGTAACCGGTCTCGGCTCTCGTGGGGCGAATTCCCAGCACGACGATGTTTTCGCCCGCGCTGGCAATATGGATTCCTTTCTCCAAAACCTGCCGATATCGTTTTTCGTCTTCGATCACATGATCGGAGGGGAACATACCGATGATCGCATCGGGATCGCTGCGCAACAAAATGAACGCCGCCAGCCCAATGGCGGGTGCAGTATTGCGGCCTACTGGCTCGGCGAGAATCTGAGACTTACTGAGTCGCGGGAGCTGGCGGCCAATCGCACGCCGCAGATCTTCATTGGTTATGACCCAGAAACGTTTGGCGGGAGCGAACGGAACCAGGCGAGCCACGGTTTGCTGGATCATGGTCTGTTTTCCGTCAAGCACCAGGAGTTGCTTCGCTAGGCGTTTGCGGCTCAGCGGCCAGAAGCGTGTGCCACGCCCGCCGGCAAGGATCACGGGATAGAAGTTCTTGTTAGTCACGGAGTCTGTGGGTTTCAGATTTGGGATGTTTTTCTACATTCTTGTGGCCGGCTCTGGTACCAATTCGCCAGGCACCGCCGACATAAGGAATTCCGTTGTCCACTGTGGGCGCACCCGAAATTCGTCAACGCACGCCGGCACTACGACCGCGTCGCCTTTCCCCATCATGACCGGTTCCGCCCCAGGAGCTTCGACAATGCCACAACCCTCAACTGCCACCATGATCTGAACCGAGGTTTTGCCGAATGGATCCTGGGTACGGAAGTCATGAGGCCCCTTGAGTTCGAACATATTAACCGTGAAGAAAGGCGCAGCAATCAACTGCGCCTGTAGACTTCCGCCACCGTTGATGGACGAGGGCGCCGGACGAATTACTTTTCCTGACGCGACTTTCTCCTTCACGGCAGCGAGGCCTTCTTTGAGATGCAATTCGCGGGGGCGTCCGTAGTCGTACAAGCGATAAGTTGTGTCCGATTGTTGCTGAGTTTCCACCAGGATTGCTCCGGCCGCCAGAGTGTGCACGGTTCCAGCGGCAACGTAAATCATTTCGCCCGGATAAATATTGATCCAGTTGAGCAACTCTTCGGCGCGCCTCTCGTGAATTGCCTGCTCCAGCTGCGCTCGTGTGGACCCTTCTTTAAGGCCAAGCGCTATCCGCGCCCCCGGCTTGGCGTGTGCGACGTACCAGCATTCCGTTTTTCCCCAAGGCTGACCCACTCGTTGCGCGGCTTCGTCATCAGGATGCACCTGCACGGAAAGCTTCTCGTGCGGAAAGAGAAATTTCACCAGCAGAGGAAAATGGCTGGCATCTCTGGCCGTGGCCCCGACCAATTCCCGTTGATATTGCGAACTCAATTCCGCGAGAGACCGCCCCTGCAGCGGCCCATTCACTACTCGGCACGCGTCTCCGGTCAACCAGGCTTCACCGATCTTCTCCTCAAACCGATGATTGGGATAGATGGGTGAGAGATCCAGCCCTCCCCAGGGGCGCGGATCGAATGCTGGCTGCATCAACAGTGGATACAGTTCGCTCATGGGACCAGTACGCGGGAACAGGTTGGTACCGGCACATCCACGC
>JABCYV010000235.1 GCA_013290025.1 Acidobacteriota bacterium | reverse complement strand
TGCGTGATCGTGTGATTGCCGTTCGCGACTTTGGTCGTGTCCCAAGGCTTTGCCAATGAAGCCACAGTGTTGTCGACGCTTCCGACGTAATCATAAGGCATGAGGGATTCACAGTGTATTGCCGTGCTCGTCATGGCCACATTGTCGAGCCAGTAACAGACCTTATTGATTCCGCTGGGGTCATAGTTCTGCAGGTTGCTGAGAAGACTGGTAAAGATGTAGGCAGCGCCGGAAATGGTCCCCCCTTGCAGTGCGACAGCATTGCCGTGGTTCCCACTACCCGACACCGATAGCGCGTATACGGGATTGGTTTGCGCCTGAGAAGGGGACACCGCCATCGCGCAGAGTGTCGTTAGGACTGCGATGAACACTCGAGTCGGTCCAAATTGCAACGAAAAGGAAATGGGAATCAATGACTTATCTCCTTGAGTTGTCGGAATGCCCTACAAGCATGCGAAACCGGTACTAGAACGAAGGAACTGGCAGTTGGTCCGTATACCGCAGTACGCTTCTCCTTCGCGGGTTCGAGGTTGCGATAGGACATCGAGTACGCGGACTTGCACGCGTTCAGAACGCAACCAGCGCAAAATCCGTTTGCTCGCCTCAAGCAGAGTGGGATCGCTAGTCGGAACATAAAACTCCCTGGAAAGCCACGTGTAGGTCTTAGTGCCAAACCGGACCAGACATCCACGTCGGACAAGGTGACCATTCCGGCAGTGCCGCCTCTACTGTTTACAGCGGCACTAGACGAACCAGCAACGACTGCGCTTTCTCGCTAAGTTGCAGGAAGAACTGTGGCTTTCGTGCCAATACCGTTCTTGTTCGGGCCAAGGCTAGGTTCACACCGCGAGTGAGTGCCTTGAACGGCGCTTGCAGAGTTCCAGCATTTGAACCCGAACCTTTGGCAGCAGCGACATATCCGAATAATGAGGTTTCCTTATTTTCAGTCACGCTCGGCTGGCCTGCAGTTATGGGTACGCCACAAACGATAAGAGCTAGCGTTAACTTCACTTCTTCTCCTGGAATGTCATGGCGGTCCTTCTCAATTGGGATCCGGCCCGAAGCAACGAACAACTCGGAATTTCACTGGAGTCCTCCTGGCCGCTTCCGAATGTTTTCAGCAGAGTACCCTCAATATCACCGGTCAGGGGAGGTGCCTTAAGTACACGCGTTCCGCACACTCGTACAGGGTGCTCTGGCGCCCGGACACTCATGTCCGCGTATTCGGACAGATAATTCCCATGTACCTAGGAGTGCCCTTCCCAGTGGCACAGAGAGCGGTATGCTTGGTCCTCCTTAAAGACTCTGAACCATCGTCATATCCGTCAGGTATTCCTGGGTACGTCGAACGGGGCCGTGGACGGTACGGTTGTGATATCGCCGTTTGCGAGTCTGATGGTCGCGTCCCAGATACACGCGCACCAGTCACCGGCGCTGCCCGCGTCCCACAATTTGTCCGGTCTTACGAGCCAACGAACCTTCCTCCCGAAATCCGGCACACCACTGGCACACTGGCGCCGGCACGGGCGGCGCTCATCTTATGTCGGCCATGATTCAGCGATGCATCGAGGACAAATGCGGGCATTATCTCTTTTGTGATACGGACAGCACGTACATCGTATCTTCCGAGAATGGGGGCTGGGTACGCTCCGGGAGAACGCGGACCGAACGGCGAGTACGGCATCAAGGCGCTCTCGTGGAAGGATATGGATGACATCGTAAGGCGGTTCGAGTTGCTGAATCCTTACGACCGGGAAAAATTACCAGGCTCGATCCTCAAAATAGAAGATGTGAATTTCCACAACGGTAAGCGGATTGAACTGTTCGCCCTTGCTATCTCAGCCAAAAGATACCTGATGTACCACTATGACGCGCAAGGCAACATCGTGATCGTGGACGCTAAGGCGCACGGGCTGGGTTATCTCTATTCACCACGAAATACCGTCGAAAACGATCCAGCAAGTGACTGGATACATGAAGCGTGGCATCGGGTTCTGGAGGACGAAGTTACTCGCCCGCGTCCAACCCTAGACTGGTTCGATTTTCCAGCGATGATGCGTATTGCCGTCACAACCACGGCGATTCTCGGAATGCTAAAGGGCATCACAAAACCAAAACATTTTATTTTCACGCCGCTCCCTTTCCCTACCTACGACCGGAATGGGACGAAACTTGAAGAAAACTTTAGCTTGATAATGCCGTTTTCAAAGCGTCGGGAAGAGTGGGCTTCTACTAAGGCAATCGATACTCGCACCGGAAAGAAATATGGAATCCATCCGGGAGTCGATCGCGACGGGCACAAGACGCCCGGAAAGATCTGGGTTAAGACCTACGGCAACATCTTGGGCGAGTACCGGGAGCACCAAGAAGCCTGGTGGACTTCAGGTGCATGGAGTATAGCGACGGTAAAGTGATCGCGAATCAGGAAACGATAGCGCGAATCAAGAAGTTCGGGCTTCGCAAAAAAGAGAGGGTTGACCAGGCGTTGACTAGAGATTGACCGCTGACGAAGGTGCAGGGTGCTGACGGAGGTAACTGTTGCTCGGCGTCCAGAGCGCGGAAAGTACATCTCTGCGTCGGCTGACGTAAGACGCCGCTTTGTCGCCTGATGCCGGGAAATAGGCCCTCACTCCGCGTTTAGGCCGGACTCCTCCTTTACCCGATGGTCGATCTGAGCAGTTTTGAACAGAACCGCAAGCGCCCCCGTTCGAAACTGAGTGGACAAACAATTTGGCGAGGACAAAGGTCGTCTGGGATTCCTGGGCGTTGTCGAGAATGAATCGATGCAAAGTGATGGCGATGATCTCTTGTTTAGTCCTGGTGGCCTTAGTGTTTCCCCCCAGAGTGAAGTCAGACGACTCGAACCAGAAAACTATTGTGACATTCAGCAACCGGGTCGAGATTCCGGGTGGTAAGGTCTTGCCGGCTGGTCGGTATGTTTTTAAGCTGCTGGATTCGGCATCCGATCGCAACATCGTTCAGATTTTCAACGAGGACGGAACGCACCTCTACGCAACCATCCTTGCGATAGCGAATTACCGTTTGCGGCCGACCGACGAAACGGTAATGACGTTTCGGGCGAGGGCAGCCGGCTCACCAGAAGCGCTCAGGGCGTGGTTTTATCCCGGGGCCAGTTGGGGGCAGGAATTTGTATATCCCAAGACAAGGGCTGTCAAGCTGGCGAAGCTAACCCACAAGCCCGTTCCGTCGATGCCCTCCGAATTGGCATCGAGCATCGGCATGCCAGCAAAGTCGGTGAACGCACCAGCCATAATCGCTTTGAAGGAAGCGCCTCTCAAGGCCGTTGAACCAACAGGAGAAGAAGTTGCGATAAGTATTGAGATGGATCGTCTGCCGCTTGCCTTTGAAGGGCATCCTCGCCAAGGCGAAGTACCTGCTAAGGCCTCCCCCGTGCTGAGCGCATCACCAATCACTAAGAATTACACCGTCGTAGTCTCCATCTACGCCATCGCGGTCCTTATCATTGGCGCTGTGATCCTCGCTGCGTGGGTCCACCGCTCCTTTGTCCGAGCAAGATCAGCAGGTGGCGAGACGGCCCCCCAAAGGTGGCCCCTTCGGGTCTCCCCCCAGCCGCCCGGTCGAGTATTCCCGTTTCGGACGTGGCCTAAGGAACCGCCCAAGAAAAAGCGAAAAAGATTATTGAGGTAGTCGGAACTTCCAAAGGCATGCATAAACGCTCGATTCGCCTGACGGCACGATACATTGATTTTGCAGCACTATCATCGTAGGAGCCGAGCGGAGTTAGGTGGTCGGATTTTCCCGCCCCGTGTATCCGCTTACTGCCCGGCAACTGGCGCACCCTCCCGCGTCCCTGTTTCTGCCAAGCGGCTTGACTCGCAATGCGCGAGCCGTTTGGCAAAACTTGTTTTCAAGCGTCCGTTTTCCGTGCTCTCACTTTCGTTACCAAGTCGGTGGTATTCGGCGTTTGAATCACCACATTGTTCCGTGGAAAGGCTGCGGTATGTTGCGGGGCTTCCTCGGGGGGTAGATTCTCTAATTGTCGGAATTTTTGGAACAGGTCTTCGTTTCGAACACGAGAACTTCAGCTACCATTGCGGTGCTCATCGGTTGCTCAGCTAATCCGGTAGTTCGATCCGGTCGGAGCGCTTCATCCTTCACCCACTGGAATAAGTACGGGCACGCTCACTCCGAGTAGCCATCGTCCTCTTTGTCGTCATCATCGTCATCTTCTTTGCCGTTGCCTTCGTCTTCCTCTTCTCCTTCGTCTGGCTCTTCTCGAAAGAGTACATCGGCAGCTATCGTCCGAGCAGAAGGGCCAGAGTCGGAGCATTCTGGATGTATTCTGCTCATGTCCAATGGTACGCCTCGGAGCTTTTGGCAACGGAGCGACAGCGGTACAATCCACAGTGAGAAATCAAAGGAGTAGCGTAATGACGCAAAAGGTTATTGAGGTAGTCGGAACTTCCAAAGAGAGCTTTGCAAAGGCTGCGGAAAACGCGGTGGCCGAAGCCGCAAAAACCGTTCGCGGCCTGAAGTGGGCGCGAGTGGCGGAACTGGAAATGGAACTGGACGGCAAGAAGATAGCCCAATACCGGGCCACAACTAAGATTTACTTCGACATTGAACACTAGGAATGTCGGTGGAGCGCAGTAGAGGAAGGTACGCTAATGCCTTCCTAAGGAGATTCATCATGGAGTCAGCAGAAAAGCCCTCTCTTTACGACAGACTTGGAGGCGTCTACAGCATCGCCACTGTGTTGGACGACTAGCGCTATCCCAAGTGTAATTGTGGGCATGGCTTCGCTTAGGATTTCGGCAGCGTAGGAATCGAAGCTCCTGATTAGAGGCTTGCAGCAATTTGCCCTCAAAGTGCAGGGTTCTGCGACCGGCGTTTTTGCTTCTGACCGCAACTACGGTCATCACGGGCCCTATCCGCTACCACAGATGGCATCAAAACTGCCTCACTAGCTTACAGGCGCGAAGCGCGGTGACTCGTGCCTACCTCCTCCTCCAGTTCTTGGGGAGGCGATCTCGTGCGTCGTGAAGAACTGCTGAAGCCTGATTCGATAAGTGAAGTCATACTTCTGGTTGCCGGCGTTTTGATATTCGTGATCTTGCTGCTGATCCTTGTCGTAGCATTGACGCAACCATCCGCGCTCGTCTGAAGGCCGAGATTCGCCTGCCCAGCTCAGCGATTTTGATCGTGGTGGCCCCACGTCCCGCAAGCAGAGCGGGAGGGCCACTATGCTTCGAAATTGTTGCTATTCGACGCCATAGATCGAAAACTCATGTACTTGGACCCGAGCAGCCAGTCGAATATGGGCAGGAAAATGTTGAAATTCTTTTGCGCTCCAACGTGGTGTGCCAAATGATGCGCTCTCCAGGCATCCGGCACCCATCTTCCGTCGTGTATTCGCAAGTGGATCTCTATTCCCACCACGATGTAGGTTAGGAACGCCGTAGCTAACCCTGTCAGTATCCGCAGGTGGAGCAACTGGTCGGGAACCGCAAAGAGCAGAACATTGGTGATGAAGATGGCAGTCCGGAATCCGAATGTCATTGTGATGTGTTGGGGATTGGAGGGCGCAGAATGATGCAAAGTGTGACGCATGGCAGCAGGCTGATACAGGCTAGGCCAGTGCATCGCCCAGCGATGATATGCATACTCGATCCAGTTCGACCAGACCAACCCGGCGAAGAAGCCCGCCAAGAATCTCATTTGACCACCACCATTACTTGCTCGCAGCCCTTGCGATACGTGACGGCAGCGGTCCGACAGTGCGGCGGCCTAAAGGACAGATCGCAGTCGATGAGTCGAATGCGGGCGCATTCCAGTGGGATGTTCATGTTAGGCAGGAAAGGCTTAGGTCGGGATCGCGATGCGGAGCCGCTCAGGGTAGCTATCATCAGCACGCTGACCCAGGCTCGGCCCGACATGAAACGCGCCTCCTCATGTGGGAGGGCTTGCTAGAGGGACGCCGTCGAACAGCTGTCCCCCAGAACTGCTCATCATCAGGAGTCTAGTCGTGAGCTCCTATATATAGGACGAGGCTGTTAATACGACTAAAACTCCAACGCTAGTTGGTGCACGCAGACTTCCAAGTGGAACGCAACAGCAAACGCTGAATACAACAAACTTATGAACGGTCTCGACGACATTCTGCCGGTTAAGTGTGCAAACGTATGAACACGTCCGCCTGCGCGACCTGACGATCCTGTTTACGGACACTTCTCTAGGGCATTCTCTCTCGGCGCGTGCCCTCGCCCACCGCAAGGGTTATCCCGGGGACGAAAGCAGGTCGTTTTTGAGGGGTAAGCGGGTGTAAAATGCGCACCTCGCAGGGGGCCACCATGGACTGGCAATGCAGATGTACTACGGTGGAACACAAGCATACGGATAATCGCTGTCCGAAGCCCGCTGTTACTGCGGAGGGCTACTGCCAAGAATGCCACGACAAGGCTGCGAAAGGGGACACGAAGAAAAAACGCTAAGAGCAAAACTAAAAGACTCCCACGACGGGTTCGGCTTTAGGAGGGGGACTGAAATGTCCGCGAAGATAACGAACTTGACCAACAAAGCAGGGGAAACAGTAGCCACCGTCTCCTTCGATGAAAGCACCCACTCTTGGCGCATCGCCTCTAAGGCTGAGCCGAATTTTCAGCGCACATTTTCGAGGGAGCCGGAGGCATTTTATTTCTGGTATTCCAGGTTCGACCCGCAGACTGGCAAGCTGCGGCGTTTTCCTCCGGAGTAATGCACTGAGTCTTTTGATCTGGTGGTTCAAGTCGAACAAAACGCGTGCAGCACAGCGGCTGCTGTCCGGGTGACGATACACAGAGAGAACATGCCTCTTTAAGAGCATTGCCTGTCAGAGACAAGACTGATAGCAGGGGCCAGATCGGCAGCAAACTCGCGCTGGGTGGCGTCTCGCAATCAGACCTGGGGAGCGCCTTGGACTTTTCAGCCAGCGAGACATGGATGGTTAGAACCCAACTCGCAGACGGCGTATAGGCGAGATGCAAGTTATTGATTTGGCATTTGAAGCTCGAGGAGATATGTAGAGGACTAGTGTCCCCGTCCCATCCGGATGGTTGCACGTTGCTTCAACCAATCCAGATGTTCAGCCCGAGGTGGTCGACGACGAGCGGCTTCGCGTATTGGTCCGAGATCTAACTGCAGGTCACGAATGGTACGGCGCAACGTATTACGATGCATGCCCAATTTATCGGCAGCCCTGCATTGATTCCCTTTTTTGTCTCGCAGCACGGTCAAAATGAACACCCGTTGGAACTCCCGCACGGCTTCCTCGAATCGCGTGCCCTCTCGATACATTTGCAATACAAGATCCTC
>JABCYV010000234.1 GCA_013290025.1 Acidobacteriota bacterium | reverse complement strand
GGGAAACACAAAAAGGGTGCGCTCGGTCGATTCGCTGTTGTGATACTCGATGCGGCTGGCGGCGTAGGACGCCAATGTAGTTTCATCGCCGAAACCCGCAGGCCACATGGGAAACGCGGTGAGCTGGCTTCCTTTGGCAACAACCGAGGTCTCTACGCGCACGACATAAGTATCATCAAATCTGAAAGTTTTGCGTACGGCCACGTCCTGGTCTGCGTATTCGAACGAGATTTCGGCGGGAGCTTGCGGCGTGCCTGATTCCGACGCGACGTAAAAAGCAGAGTTGATCTTATTGCGCTGGGCTTCGTCGTAGGTCCAGAGCGAGAGCGGGTAGCCGTATTTTTCGGCAGCCGCGCGGTTCACCAGCTCAAGTGGCTGGCCTTTGTCGTCGTCATATTTCTTTAGGATCCATGACTTGACCTGCCCGCCACGATTGCTGAAGGTAATCCTGTAAAGGTCGTTCTCGACGACCGCTTCAGACTCGGCATTCGCATGCGTTGTAGCACCTGGCGAAGCGGGCCGAGCCTGGGGCTGCGCAGGAAGACTTGGGTTCGTCTCCTGGACCGCTTGCGGCTGCGGTTGAACTTTGGGCGAAGATGGCGCGGCCTGCTGCGGAAAATATTTCTTGAGCAGGGGCTGCGACAGCGCGATCACCAGAAAGGTCAGCGCGAACACCAGCAGGAGCCTACGCTCCATGCCGGGATCTTGTTGGGGATTTTGAAAGTCTGGCAAATTCGCTTACTCAGTGACCGCACGATCCCGCGGCGGACGCACATCTAGCGGCCGCTGCAGAGTCTTTTGACTTCACCGGATCGTATCCGCTCTTCGCCAGCGGGTGACAGCGAAGCACACGCACCAGACTCATCCAACCCCCGCGTAGCACTCCGTGGTGCTCTACCGCTTCCGTAGCGTACTCCGAACAGGTGGGAACATAGCGGCAAGCTGGTGAAAACATCGGCGAAACCGCGTACTTATAGGTGCGTAGCAACATCAGCGCGGCAGCTTTTGAAATCTGATTCATGGTTTGCCCACCGACTTTTCGATCACCTCGAAGGCGCGCTTGATATCTTTCCGCAAATCAGCAAAATCGGCGGTCAGCAGCGACTTCTTCGGATTAATGACCACATCAACCGGAGCGTCTACGACCACACCATACAGCCGGACGGCTTCGCGCAAGCGCCGCTTCATGCGGTTGCGCTCGACCGCGCCACCCAGCCCGCGTCCCACGGTGAAACCCACTCGGAGCCTGGCCGGATCCCCGCGCCGCAGGTAGAACACGGTCATGTGGGCGGCGAAATGACGCCGTCCCTCTTTGTACACGCGCTCGAAATCAGCATGCCGCAATAGCCGCGAACTGCGTGGGAACTTGGCCCGCCCACCAACTGAAGACGGATCTGCGCTTCCATTCGGAAGGATGGCATCACCACTCACAACCCAAACTCAACCTGCAGAGCCGTGCCAATTCCGGAGCGAGAGGAAATTTAACCACGGAAACCGGGCTTCACAGAGACCCGTTTGCGGCCCTTGGCACGCCTGCGCGAGAGTACCGCTTGGCCGCTCTTGGTCTTCATACGCGTACGAAATCCGTGCGTCTTCGAGCGGTGACGGCGGTTCGGTTGAAACGTGCGCTTGGGCATGAAAAATCGTGGCTCCTGATTCGATGATTAGTCCTGAGACAAACGACGAGTATAAATGAGCCGAAGCAAAGCGGGCAAACTAATGAAGGCTTGGGTATTGGTGCAGTTTGACAAGGAAACGAGCCAAGCGTGCGATATTGCGTCGCAAAGAACGCGACGATTCGCACGGCTTGCTCCAGATCCTTCGCGGCGCAAAGAGCGCTTGCTCCAGGATGACGAATCAAACTGCACCACTACCAAAGCTTGCAGATCATACTCAACACGAAACTTGCGCCTGATCCGGCTTCCCAGGCTTGCACCACTCGCGCGACAGTTATAACTTGAACACTTGACAGAAGGTTTGCTTCTGGTTCTGAATCATCGTGACGAAAAAAATTAACGCGGAAGATTTCCACATCGCGGAAAATTTTTGTGCTAGTATGCGGGACTGTTCCAGCTTACTGATTTTTTCTGATACCAGCGCAACCGCCCCGCACTACGAGGCTGCTCTGCTGGAAACAAAAGCTATCTTTTCTCCACAGATTGAGATCGGGCGCTGACCAGCCGCGGCTGCCCCCAGAAAATTATATGTCCGTTCCGAGTCCAACACTCACTGCGAATCCGTGGATGCGCATTCTCGACGCGCTGGAAAAGAAAATTAACCGGCACTCTTATGACACCTGGCTGAAGCCAACACGCTACAGCCATGCCAGCGGAGGAGTTCTTTTTGTGCGCGTACCAACGGTGGAGTTTCGCAGCGTGGGCGACAAATATGCCGATTTGATCCAGGAGGCGGTGGATAATCTTGGACTGGAGTTCGAGGAAGTGAAATTCGTCACACCCGAGGATGATCCGGCCTCCACGCCAGTGCGCCACGATGGCGGACTCTCCGCGCACGCCGCCCCTGCTGTTCTCCACGCCGCTCAATCTCGCTTTGATTGGGATGGGGCGGCCCAGCTGAATCCACGCTACACATTTGATGCCTTCGTCATCGGCAGCGGGAACCAGTTCGCGCATGCTGCTTGCCAGGCAGTGGCGGAGCGTCCATCCAAGGCCTACAACCCGCTGTTCCTCTACGGCGGCGTTGGCATGGGCAAGACTCATCTGATGCAGGCCATTGGGCACGAGATCAGGCGGCGCCAGCCGCAAGCAGCCATCTGCTACGTCTCCAGCGAGAAATTCACCAATGAAATGATCAACTCGCTGCGCTACGACAAGATGACCAGCTTCCGCGACAAGTTCCGCAACGTGGACGTGCTGCTGGTGGACGATATCCAGTTCCTGGCGCAGAAGGAACGGACGCAGGAGGAGTTTTTCCATACCTTTAACGCGCTGCACGAGTCGATGAAGCAGATCGTGATCGCCAGCGACCGTCCGCCCAAAGAGCTGGCTGAAGTCGAAGACCGGCTGCGTAGCCGCTTCGAATGGGGACTGATCGCCGATATCCAGCCCCCCGACCTGGAAACCAAGGTGGCTATCCTGCAGAAAAAAGCGGAGCAGGAAAAGGTCACTCTGCCCACCGACGTAGCACTCTACATCGCATCCAACATCCGCTCCAATGTCCGTGAGCTAGAGGGAGCGCTGATCCGGCTGGTGGCGCATTCCTCTTTGATCGGGGCCGAAATCACCCTCCCCTACGCCCAGCAGGTGCTGAAAAATTTCATCGATTCGCAGGCCCGAAAAGTGACCATTGAATCCATTCAGAAAGCTGTCGCCGAGCAGTTCGGGCTGCGGCTGGTGGAAATCAAGGCCAAGAACAATTCGCGGGCCATCGTTTATCCCCGCCAGATTGCCATGTATCTGGCGAAGCATCTGACTGAAGCCTCGCTGCCGGAAATTGGGCGGCAATTTGGCGGCAAGCACCACACCACGGTACTGCATTCGGTAGAAAAGATCGATGGGGTGCGCAAGACGGACAAAGACCTGAACCGGATGATTAATAAGTTGACCGAGCAATTGGGCGGGTAAAGGCGATTACGCCGGCTGGTTTGCGTGCTACGTCCTCTTTTCCATTTGATCGACTGTTCGTGCTGGTCTTCGTGGTTTTTCTTTTGATATAAGGGAGTCATCAGAAGTAATGTGGCCTGACGGGAGATTTGGGTTATGCCGGTAGAAGCTTTGGCCTCAGCGGTGGGAACCACCACGATGGAAATCACGGTCAGCAAGTTTGAACTTCTGCGGGAGCTCGCGGCGACCCAGGGCGTGGTCGAGCGCAAGACCACGATCCCGATCCTGTCGAACTACTTGTTCGAAGCCGGTGGTGACAAGCTATCGCTTACGGCCACCGACCTGGATCTGAGCCTGCGTACTTCCTGCGTCGCCAAGGTGAAAAAGGACGGCGCCTGTACGATTCCCGCCCGCAAGCTGCATGACTATGTGAAGCTGCTGCCGGATGCCGACATCACCATCAAGCTGCTGGAGAATCACTGGGTCAGCATCCGCTGCGGCCGCTCGAACACCAAGATGGTGGGAATGGCCCGCTCGAATTTCCCTAGCTTGCCGGCGTTTCCCACCGCAGGCGTGATCAAGATTCCGGCGCAGGTCCTGCGCGGGATGATTGCTAAGACCGGGTTCGCCATAGCGAGCGAGGAGTCACGCTACACGCTGAATGGTGCGCTCATGGTATTGAAGCCAGAGTCCATTACGATGGTCGCGACCGACGGCCACCGGCTGGCGCATATCGAGCGCAGCGGAGAAAAGTTCGAAGGCGTCTCTGGCGAGATGAAGACGCTCGTTCCCAAGAAGGCGATGGACGAACTGAAGTCATTGCTGGATTCAACTGACGCCGAGACGATTGACTTCGCGAAAGACGAATCCACGCTGTATTTCCGCATCGGGCAACGCCTGCTGACCTCACGTCAGCTTACCGGCCAGTTCCCCAACTACGAAGCTGTTCTGCCTAAGGACAACAACAAGAGCATTACCCTGCATGGGGAAGAATTGAGCGCGGCGATTTCACGTGTGGCTCAGTTTGCCGACGAGCGTTCGCGCGCTGTCCGCTTGAAGGTGGAGAAAGGTGAGTTAAAGCTTTCGGCGTCGTCAACCGAGACTGGTGAGTCCGAAGACTCGATGGAAACTGATTACAACGGCGATACCCTCACCATCGGCTTCAACGCGCAGTACATTCTGGATTTCCTCAAGGCAGTGGGCGCGGGCGATGTGAAGCTGGAGTTGAAAGACGCGCAATCCGCAGGTCAGTTACGCCCCGCGGACAGCGAGGATTACAAGTACCGCTATATCGTGATGCCGATGCGGATCTGAGTGGGCTTTTTAGCGTTTACGCGACATAAACCGCACCAAACTGCTCCTCCTTGACCTAGGCGCTCTCACGCCGTAAAGTAGCCGCCACTCTGTTTGGAGGGTTTCCATGCTCAGTGGATTCAAGCAGTTCATTCTTCGCGGTAACGTAGTTGATCTCGCGGTTGGCGTGGTCATCGGCGCCGCTTTTGGATCAGTGGTGACCGCTTTGACCAAAGACCTGCTGACGCCACTCATCGCGGCCGTGGTTGGAAAGCCCGATTTTTCCGCCATCAGCTTCACCATCGGCAACACGGTCTTCCCGATCGGGGATTTTATCAATGCCGCAGTTTCGTTTCTGCTGATTGCGGCGGCGGTTTACTTTTTCGTGGTTACGCCCATCAATGCGCTGATCTCACGGATGCGCAAAGCACCCGCACCCGCCGATCCGACAACTAAGAAGTGTCCCGAATGCCTGAGCGAGATTCCCATTGACGCGCGGCGTTGTGCGCATTGCGCGCAGCCAGTAAAGGTGGGAATGGCGGCGGACTGAACCGCCCAGTTGCGAATCTTGTAACATGGGCAGAATGAGATTCCGCCTCGCGCACCCGTTCTCCTCAGTGCTTTCGGCCGTATTGTTGGTTTCGTTTCTAGGTGCCCAACAGACTCCGAAGCCGTCCGCGCAGTCTTCTTCATCCAGGCCTGCCGCGAGGTCACAGGGTCAGCCTTCCACGCCAGACGCAGGTTTCCTTCGTGATGGCATCTATCGCAACCAGTCCTTCGGATTTTCCTACAAGATTCCCTTTGGCTGGGTGGAGCGTAGCAAAGAGATGCAGCAGGATCCGGTCGACCCTTCGAAGTCATCGGTGCTGCTGGCCGTCTTCGAAAGGCCGCCTGAAGCGACCGGGAACACCATAAATTCCGCGGTTGTGATTGCGATCGAGAAGCTCTCGTCTTTCTCCGGTTTGAAAACTGCAGCCGATTACTTTGGTCCGGTAACCGAACTCGCCACCGCCAGAGGGTTCAAAGTGGTAAATGAGCCTTATGAGTTCTCAGTAGGCGCGAAGCCACTGGTGCGTGGCGACTTCAGCAAGGAACGCGGGAGCTTGACCATGTATCAGAGCTCTTTGGTCATGCTGGAGAAGGGCTATGCGGTGTCGTTTACGTTTATTGGCGGTAGCGAGCATGAGGTGGAGGAGTTGATTGAGAAGCTGAGCTTTGGGGCTAAGAAGTCAATTGGAATGTAGGCGCGGGCGTCCCCGCCCGTGTTCCGGTAGAGCCTCCCGTAAGAGCGCGTGCACGAGCGAGGACGCCCGCGCCTACATTTATTCAAGAGGCTCGGGATGCAACGCGATGCCCTTCTCGCCGGCGGCTTTCTTCTCCGCGTATTTCTTCATCCACGCTTCCCAGCTCTTTCCGGCAGCAGTGTCGCGGCCGCTGAAAGCCAGCGCCGCAATGTCGGCGTAGGAAATCGAGATTTTCTGGTTTGAGTCTTTGGGAAAGATGCGGACCAAAGAATCGGTTAGCGTCGAACTGCTGCGCCGGTCAAAAAGATAGCCTTCGACTTTGGTGCCATCTTTGCACGTGATCGTTACGTCACCGCGATAGTCGAACGCTCTTTCGAGTGCGGCGCGAATTTCTTCTTCGGATGCGAGTTCCGGAATCCAGCCTTCGAGTTTCTCGTGCTTCGTACCGGGGGCAACCTCGAGCGCGTCGGGATTGACCGTGCCCGTCTGGGGTGTTTGTTGGGTTAGGATCGATTCGTGGTTCAGGTGACCAGCTTCTCTGCCCGTCATGCGCCGGTTTCCTGCAGGGATGCGCTCGATTCAGTCGCGCTCGAGATATGAACCAGCGGATGCATCGGCGCTGTCGGTTCTTCCAACAATCGCAATGCTTCTTCATCGGTATAGCGGGACGATAGCGTGGCCTTCACCGTCGCGAAAAAACCACCGAGAGAACTGAACGTGTCGTTCACAGCCGAGGCTTCGTAGCCGCTGTGGACCATGCAGTTGGCGCAGTGCGGGTTTCCGGATTCGGTCCCGTAATTCTCCCAATTCGTATCCCGAAGCAGCTCCTCGAAGGTCTCGGCGTAACCGTCCTGGAGCAAGTAGCAGGGCTTCTGCCAGCCGAAGATGTTGTACGTCGGCATCCCCCAGGGCGTACACGGATAGTGACGCTTGCCCATCAGGAACTCAAGAAACAGTGGGGAAAGATTGAAACGCCAATCCGGCTTGCGATTGGAGAGGATGGCGCGGAAAAGCCGCCGGGTGCGGGCGCGACCCAGGAAGTGTTGCTGGTCGGGCGCCTTCTCATAAGAGTATCCGGGGGAAAGCATCATGCCTTCCACTCCGACGTCCATCATCTCGTCGAAGAACGCGCGCACGCTCTTGGGGTCGGCGCCGTCGAACAGCGTCGTATTGGTGGTCACGCGGTAGCCGAGCTGGAGGGCCTCGCGGATGGCGTCAAGCGCTATCTCGTATCCGCCTTCCCTG
>JABCYV010000233.1 GCA_013290025.1 Acidobacteriota bacterium | reverse complement strand
CAGGATTGTTGATTGCGGCGATTCTGGCGGCGGCGATGTCCAACCTAAGCGCGGCACTCAATTCGCTTTCTTCCACGTCGATCATTGATTTCTACTTGCATCGTCATCCGCAAGTGGACGAACGGCGGCGCGTGCGACTCTCCCGTTTTGCTACTTTGTTTTGGGCATTGGTGTTGTTTAGTCTGGCCGTACTTTCTTTGCACAAAGTGGGACGTGTGGTCGAGGTCGGATTGCAAATCGCGTCCGTTGCCTACGGTGCACTGCTAGGAGTGTTTCTGCTGGGTGTGTTAACTCGGCGCGCCAACCAGAACGGGGCCATGGTGGGCATGTTCTGCGGCTTCGTCTCGGAGGTCTTCATCTCGCTACGAACAAGCGTGCCGTGGACGTGGTACGTAGCAATTGGAACAGTAGTGACCTTCGGGGTGGGCTATGGAACCAGCCTAGGTCTCGATTTGGCTAACGAGGGTCAAGCGGGGAGAAAAATTTAACTAAGAAGATCGTGAGAGAGTGAGCGAGAAAAAGGGCTGACGTTGTGTTCATTCGTCACATCTTTCTTTGCGGCCTTTGCGTTATCTTTGCGAACGTTGCGGTTAAAAGCTGCTTCGCTGGAGGCAAAATCGTGCATGCCCGAGATCTCACTCCTGAAGTCATCGGAACCGCAATTCAGATTCACCGCAAACTCGGCCCGGGCCTGCTGGAGTCGGCATATGAAGCTTGTCTCGCCTACGAACTGCAAAAACTCAGATTGCATGTCGAGAGACAAAGACCCGTTCCCTTAGTCTATGAGGCCGTAAAACTCGATTGCGGTTTTCGAGCCGACTTGGTTGTGGAGAATCGGTTAGTGGTCGAATGCAAATGCAAAGAAGTCCTGCATCCCGTCGACGAAGCGCAGTTGCTCTCGCACTTGCGGCTACTGAACATTCCAGTTGGGTTGCTGATCAACTTCCACGTGGCTTTGCTGAAAGATGGAATCAAGCGAATGGTTAATAATTATCGCGAGCCTCCGGCAGAAAATCTGTAACCGCAAAGAACGCTAAGGAAATTTTCGAAGAGCGCGAAGAAAGGCTCTTGGTGCATACTTTTCTTGGCGAGCTTTGCACGCCTTAGCACCTTTGCGGTCAAGAGCTTTCTCTAGTCTTGACGTATACTTCAACCCCAACATGGAGGCGATATCCGAGCAAACCCGCCCCGAACTGGCTCGCGATCTGGGCGTGAGCCACGCTTGGGCCGTGGTGGTGGGGACGATCATTGGCAGCGGGATTTTTTTGGTTCCGGCGGAGATGATGCAAGCCGTCGGTTCAGCCAAGCTCGTCTACGTGGCATGGTTGGTGGGCGGTTTGCTTTCGTTCTTTGGCGCGCTCACTTACGCTGAGCTCGGTGCGATGAAGCCGCAGGCCGGCGGCGAGTACGTTTACGTCCGTGACGGCTTTGGGCCACTGGCCGGTTTCCTCGATGCCTGGACCTGGTTTCTGATCTCGAAACCGGCGTCGATCGCCACTCTCGCTACCGGAATTGTCCGCGTTCTCGGAACGTTCTCCGTCTTTGAATTCTTTGCCAGCGATTTCATCCAGACGCCCTTTCGCGTTTCCTACGGACAAGCCGTTGCTGTCGCGGCGGTGATCCTGGTGACGTTCCTCAACTACATCGGCATCAAGAAAGCCGGCGAGTTCCAACTAATTTTCACAATGTTGAAGGTCAGCATCATTGTCGGCATCGTGGTCGTTGGGTTCTCCTACAGCGGTGGGAGTTGGGCGAACTTTGCCGGCAGTTATCTAGGGGCCAAAGGTGGATTCGCTGGATTCATGGCGGCTCTGGTCGCGGCGCTATGGGCTTATGACGGCTGGAATGACTTGAACATGGTTGCGGGCGAGGTGCGGAATCCGGAGCGCAGTCTGCCCATCGCCTTAATTGCCGGTGTCGCCGTAGTGGGGGCTCTATACATTTCGGTCAACGCGGCCGTTCAGTACGTGCTACCTGCGGCCGCGATAGCCGCTTCGCAACGCCCAGCGTCGGACGCTTTGGCGCTGGTTCTGGGCCGCATGGGCGCAAGCATCGTCTCCGCGGGCATGGCTCTGTCCATGCTGGTCGCGATGAATGGCACCATCATGAGTGGCGGGCGTATGCCATTCGCCGTGGCCCGTGATCGTTATTTCTTCTCTTCTCTCGCGAAAGTGCATCCTCGTTTTCATACGCCTGCGACGGCCCTCGTGGCCCAGGCGATCCTTTCCATCATTCTTCTTCTCTCAGGGGGGAGCTTCCGGCAGTTTTTCTCCCTTGCTATCTTCTCCGAGTGGTTGTTCTACATGATCACGGCTAGCAGTCTGTTCGTTTTCCGATGGCGCGAGCCGGACGCTCCGCGACCTTACCGCGTGTGGGGCTATCCTTTCGTGCCCAGCTTATTCGTGCTCGCTTCCAGCGTTCTGCTTTACTACACATTCACCGACAATCTTCGTAATTCGGCCCTAGGCAGCCTGGTAATTCTGGCGGGGATCCCTGTTTTCTATGGGTTTTCCTGGCGACGCTCCCATAAGGCCTGAGTTTCCAGGACCTTCCTGGGAAATTCCGGTCTCGGGCGGCGACTGATTACCAAGGTACAACCGCTGGCGACACGTTTACCCATTGGCCGTTCTCCCGTAATTTGAAGCTTCCACCCGGTGTGCGCTCCCCCAGACTGGGTCCCCCTTTTGGAGCTTATGAATGGCTACGCCTAACAGTTTTCAGTTGGGACTTCTGCCGGAGCGCAAGATGGATTGGCGCACCGTGGCGAGCAGCTACGGCCTCCAGGTTCTTCTGGTGATCCTACTGATTAACATGGGCTTGATTTGGCCCGACCGGCTGTCGCTGGCACGGACGTATCACGTAACCGAACTGATCCCAATACCGAGTTTGCAGCCGAAGCCGTTTGAGGTAAAGGCGCCTCCCGCCATTGTGCACGCCAAGTTATTGCCTCGAGCACCGGTTTTTGAATCGCCGAAGCTGACTGTGCCGCGCGAGATTCGAGCTCCGCGTCCGCAACAGCCCGACATGGCACCTCCGAAGATTGCGGTGAACAATTTTACTCCGACGGTTTTGAAGCAGGTTTCCGGAGCTCGTCCGACACTGATCGTGCACACTGGGGAATTTGGCAGCTCGGCCGCACCGACCGTTAATGCCCCCATCCAGAAGGTGCAAACCGGAGGCTTTGGCGATCCCAACGGCATTAAGGGACAAGGTAAAGACGGCGCCCATCTGGTTGCTGCTAACACCGGCGCGTTTGATTTGCCGCAGGGCCCGGGCACTGGCAATGGCGCAGGCGGTGCGAACGGTATCAAGGGCACAATCGCCAGTGCGGGCTTCGGCAACGGCATCGCACAAGCCGGGCAAAGTGACGGCCGCAGCAACGGAAGAGGCTCTGCGGTTCAGAATGCGGGCTTTAGCGCGCAGCAGGTTGCTCAGAGCGGAGTGAAGACGGTGCCGGTAGACAGCGGCCCACCGACCACCCCGGTTGAGATTACCTACAAGCCCAACCCGGTCTACACAGACGAGGCGCGTCAACTGAAACTGCAGGGCGAAGTCTTACTGGAAGTGATGTTTGGCGCCAACGGACAGCTGCATGTGAACCGCGTGGTCCGTGGCCTGGGACACGGTCTGGATGAAGCCGCGATTGCGGCCGCCAACAAAATGCGGTTCAAGCCAGGGTTGCGCAATGGTTCGGCGGTGGATTCCACAGCGATCGTACATGTGGTATTCCAACTGGCATATTGAGAAACGGTATCGAAAAAAAGAGGTATGAAAGAGAGAGGATCAGAGTCATGGGTATTAGCAAATGGAAGGTCACCGCTTTCCTGCTGATCGCGCTGAGCGCAATAGCGCAGGAGCCGGCGGGACAATTGCCTTCATCGGCAACGCCGTCGACGCAGTCCGTGATATCGACCCCGGCTCCGCAGCCGACAACTCCGATGCCCGCGTCCCAAGCACAGGCCGCGACTGCCGCACGAGCTCTACCAGCGGCAGGCGCTCCCACGACCATGGACCAGGTTGTGGACCGCGCCATCGCACGTGAGCATGCGCTTATGGAAGCGCTGAAGACTCGCACGCCACTGATGGAGACGTATCTGCAGAACCTGACCAACGACCCGCAGCTCGGGCCCGTGCCCAAAGAAGATCACTACTTCTTCGGGCGTATGGACCTGGCCGATAGCGGCCGGCAGGATTATCTCTCCAATGACACCAGCTTCCAGCGCCGTATGCTGGGCGGAGTCACCAAACTCTTCAAGTTTGAGTACAAACCCCTGGGCTTCTCATGGATGATCTTCGCCGATCGCGAGGAGTTCGACCGGGCGCACTATGAGTTCAAGTACGTCCACCGCGAATTTGTGGGCGATGTCCGCTGCATCGTGTTCGACGTGACTCCGAAAAAACATACCGGCAATGGACGTTTCCTGGGCCGCATCTGGGTGGAAGACAAAGACTTCAACATCGTGCGCTTGAATGGCACCTACGCTCCGCAGCCGCGAAATGCGTACTACTTCCACATGGATAGCTGGCGCCTGAACTTGATCCCGGGCTACTGGGTGCCGGCTTATATCTACAGCGAAGAGGGCGACTTCAGTTATGGGGCCAAGGACAAGATAGCGTTCAAGGCGCAGACCCGCATCTGGGGCTACGACTTGAAAAAGAACGGCAAGGAAGATGAGCTTACGCAAGTCTTGGTGGATTCTTCGGTGAAAGATGACAGCGCCGCGGCGCAGGATGCTTCTCCGCTGCAGGCCCAGCGCCAATGGCAGCAGCAGGCGGAAGACAACGTGGTCGAGAGATTGCAGAATGCTGGGTTGCTTGCTCCGGAAGGCGAAGTGGACAAGATCCTGCAGACCGTCGTGAATAACCTAGAGGTCACCAATAACATCGAATTGCCTCGTCCGGTCCGGACCCGGGTAATGCTGACTTGCCCGCTGGAAACGTTCAGTGTCGGCAACACGATCATCGTCAGTCGCGGACTGATCGATGTCCTTCCCGACGAGGCCAGTCTCGCTATGGTGCTCTCGCATGAACTGGCACACATTGTCCTGGGACATAACTTGGGCAGCAAGTACGCCTTCAACGATCGCATGCTCTTTTCCGATGAGTCTACCTACCAGAACCTGGGCTTCAGGCACATGCCGGAAGAGGAAATTGCAGCCGACAAGAAGGCGATGGACCTGCTGAAGAATTCACCTTACAGCCAGAAAATGGACGTCGCAGGCTTGTTTCTGAAGCAATTGTCTGCGCGTGGTCCGGCACTTTCCGCGCTGCTCACACCCCACTTGGGTAACAGCTTCACGGACAGCAAGGGAGAGATCGATCGCATGGCAGCGCTAATGAATTCAGCCCCCGCATTGGATCCAAACAAGCTCGACCAGATCGCGGCTTTGCCCATGGGTGGTCGAGTAAAACTGAACCCCTGGGATGATCACGTAGAGCTGATTAAGACCGCGCCCGTGGCCATCACCTCAGCCAGGGACAAGATGCCGTTTGAAGTGACGCCATTCTTTCCACGACTGACGCGTTACAACCATGCCGGCGCGGTGAGTCCGACCAGCGCAGCTAACACGGCTCCAAGCAATTAGCCAGTAGCCTAAAACCACAAGTTGAAGGAAGCGCAGGCCGGGACCGGAAGCAATTCCGGATTTCCGGCCTTCGTATTTTGGTTTGGCCAGCGAGTGAATCAGACTGACCGGGTTGTCATCCTGCGCGGAGTGACTGCTTCGCATTTGCGGAGCAGACGCGTAGTCGAAGGATCCCTACAAATTGCGATGCTTTCATTTCCCGCCGGGAGTCAGTTCAGCCAAACAGTGTCCGCGAGAAGGGCCTTGAGCCTCCAGTTGTCGATTGGGCTCAAGGGATCCTTCGACTCGCCAGACCGTCCGGGGGCGGACGGTCAAACTCGCTCATGATGACAATCTTACTCCCGCGTCTTGCCTTTCCCTGGTAACCCTGCGGGGTTTTCATGGGTGCGCTCGCGGAAACCGCCTTTCAATCCGCTCGCCAACGAGACGCTCGACTCTCCAAATCGGTCGCGTAGACGATCTGCTGCTGAGAGGGCCTGCTGCCAACGCTGACGCCGGGCATCTTCCAGCAGGTCCTGCTGGTCCGATTTCCCTTCGAAAGATGACACGTGCACGCCCAGCAATCGCACCTTCTCGCCGTTACGCCAGTTTTTGCGAAACAGCGCTCGCACCTGTTCGAAGATCTCGGTGTCGAGCTGAGTCGGCCCGGGCAGACTATGGGCCCGGGTTATCGTCTTAAAGTCCTCGTAGCGCAATTTGAGTTGGATGGTTCGAGCATGAAGGCCACTCTCCCGCAAACGGCGGCCAACCATTTCGGACAAGCGCATCAAGGTGGATTCCAACTGCTCCAGGTCGGCAGTGTCCTGGTCGTAAGTGTGCTCATGGCTGATTGACTTGGCATCCACGTCTGCGCCAACTTCGGAGTCGAACCATCCGCCCGCATCTTCGCCGCGAGCCTTGCCCGCTAGCGCTAAACCCCATTTGCCGAACTGCTGCTCAAGAAAAGAGTCGTCAAAGCCGGCGAGGTCTCCGACTTTGCGGATGCCCAGCCCATGCAGATTCTGTTCGGTAACCTTGCCCACACCAGGAATATCTCGTATGTCGAGAGGCGCCAGGAACTTGGCTTCTTGCCCAGGGACAATCCACAGCACACCATTGGGCTTGGCCTTTGCGGATGAGACTTTAGCGATCAGGCGCGAGATTCCAATTCCGATCGAGCAGTTAAGTTGCGTCTCTGCTTTCATTTTGGCGTGCAAGTTGTGGGCGGCCCTCAGGGGCGGGCCGTGCAGACGCTGCGTGCCCGTCATGTCGAGGTAAGCCTCGTCGATTGAAGCCATCTCGACCAGTGGCGAGAAAGAACTGAGCACAAGGTACACTTTCTCCGAGCACTCGCGGTAGCGGTCGGGGTGACCGTCCACGAAGGTGGCGTGAGGACAGAGCTTAGCGGCGGTGCGCAGCGGCATTGCCGAATGCACGCCAAATTTGCGGGCCTCATACGAGGCAGCCGAGACCACGCCACGCTCGTGGCGCTGCCCACCCACGACAACGGCCTTTCCTTTCAATGTAGGATCAAAGAGCTCCTCCACCGAGACGAAGAAGGCGTCCATGTCGACGTGAAAAATGGTTCTGGCGACGGCCTTTGTCTGCACCATTCCAACTGAGGGTGCCCCATCCTTGCGTTCTTTGCAAGGTGGGACCTATGCGGCGAGTACTGGTTTATGCGGCGGGGATTTTGAGGTCTGGCATTGGCGTGCCTGCAAAAAGATAGCGGCAAGGCTTGGCTAGCCAACGCGCCCAGCGCCCAGACCAGGTTACGCGGGCACTGTCGGTTGCGATGCCGGTATCGGCATACATTTGGCGG
>JABCYV010000232.1 GCA_013290025.1 Acidobacteriota bacterium | reverse complement strand
TACAACCGTTTTGCCCTCTCACATGTTGATTGAACCATGTTCCTTCTGGGCCGCCGCAAAGCCCTCAAACTTCTCCTCGCCGGTTCCGGTGAATGGGACTGAACGACTTGCCGAAGACGTGCGTATTTCGAAAGCAAGTGGTGACCCAGTTCACTTCAAGAAAGAAAAGCCTAACCTGCTCGACGCACTCAAGCCCGGCGACCGGGTGATGTTCCGCGTGGAATACCATCGCAAGCTGGACGGCACCGAGAAGGACGTTTTCATCCCCAAGGCGGACGATCCGAACAAGGAGGAGAAGTTCATCGGGACGTTCACCCCGGCTCTTGCACCTATGCAGCCCAAACCATCGTTGGACAACGTGCGTGCCATGTGTGACGCCCACAAGCTGTCCCCTGAGCTAGAAAAGCAATTGTGTGACTCGACGACAGCAGCAACGCCGCAACCATCTACAGCCGATGCTGGAATTCAACAGATCATCACGAATTCCGAGGCGGCTAAGAGTTCTCCGGCACGAGCAGCGGCACTAGCGAACGTCGGCCACACGCAAACCCCTGAGGAATTGGCCCTGCTTGTCCAAAGCGGTCAGGCATCGCGTTGTGCTGTGGTGACCATGCCGCCCAGTGCCGAGGTCTTTGTTGATGACAACAAGCTCGGAATGTCACCAGTGGTGTTCGTTCTGCTGAAGCAGGGGGCGACTCCTCGCACGGTCACCATCAAAATGGCTGGATACAAAACGGTAGAGAAGAACTTTGTTCCCGATGGGAAAACCATTCCAATAGGGCTGACCTTGGAGAAGGATTCTCAGTAGCCCGCTACCAAAGATATAGCTGACGCACTGCCCTTGATTCTCGAAAGGTCCGGGCCGGGGCCAGGCTCTCGTGGCCCTTATCGTGTCCATTGATCATAGGATCGAGCGGCTCTGTGACGGTCACTGTTACAACTACGGCGAAGAGCTTGACAGGACTTAACGTATTGTCCTGTTTCGCTCCGGATAGCGGCGTCGCTGCGCGATAGGGCCTTGTTAGCGCATCCCGCGGCGCTGGATTTCCCTGGCCTCATTGTGAGTGAGGGTCGCGGTGGCCTCATCGATCGCCGCTCGATGTCGACGGAACAGCATGAAGGTATTGTGCTCGGCCGCATTTCTTTCCTGTTCTGGAAAGAGTTGGAGGGCCATGCCGTACTTGGTGCCTCCGAGGAGGCTACAAGCCGCGGCGAGCAATATGCGCTTGGGGGTGTGCTGACTCAGGGCACCACGTGGCCGTCCGCCTGCATTTTTGGGTCTGAGATGGTCAAGCGATGGGCTCGAGGTAATGAATACGCGGACGGTCGCAGGACTAGTTTGGCCTTGGTCGGGGGACCTGCGCGCCACTTTTATCGTCAATTCTTTGGTCTCGTATTGACTCGCGAGGAATAGGGGAGCCAGAACGCTCGGCGGAGAGTTCTTGGGCGATTGCTGCCGGAGCCAGGCGAGCGCCTCGGGTAGCAAAGCCAATGTCGGGCGAGCCACGCCGTGATTTCTTTTGGCCACCTCAAGTCGCGACTGCTGCGCAAGGCGGTCGAGTTCGGCGTCGAGGCCTCTTGGATTCACGTTACGGGCTATGGTGAGGGCAGCCACCGCCGCTCCATATTTGCGCTCGAGATCAGGAACGACTGTCTTGAGGTAATCCGCCCGATTGCCTGGCGTACTGGCGAGCACCATCAAAAACGCCCGTTCTGCGGCCACCAACTTCTTGGCCAGCAGAAGACTGAGACAGCGGTTCCTTGGATGGGCGCTAAGCTGTTGAAGATAGTGCTTTGATAATCCCAAGAGCCGTCCGAGTTGCGCCTTCTTGAGGTGGCCGAATCTGTGGCAAAAGAGATTCAGCCACGCATCGGTCACGGGCTCTCCGTGGGAGAACAGAATCTTCTGCTTGACTCGTACGCCGAAGATGGCTTGCAGGCGTTTATGCACACTGCCCTGGGATAGCTCAGCTTGGGTGGCGATTTCCTCGATGGATTTGTTTTCGAATAGCCAAGGGCGCACGATGGCCGCATCGCTGGTACCTTTGGACAGGTCCGGGCGTCTGATGCCGCGCATGCGTTCGCTGTGCTTCAAGCGGAACTCCCGTGACATGATCCGGCCTTTGGATGGTGATCTGCGGGTGCCAAGACCCGCCTCAGGCCTGAGGTTTCCGGCTTGCTCCGCCCTGGCCCGCAGGCCGGCGGCGAATACCTCAGAAGTCAGGCCGGTCCCTTTGCTATAGCCCCACTTCTCGCGGTATTGGTGCATCGATAGCCCATGCTCCCGCAGATGGCTTGGCCGAATGCTTACGCAGAGCAGCCCGCATTCCAGACACACGATGGCCTTAGGCCCATGGATTTTTTTTGCTAGGCGTAGGTCGACTTGGCACTGCAGCAGCCCTTCTGAAGATAGGTAGCCACGCCGCGCACGCTTCCATTGCTTGGCTTTCTCAATAGCTCGCTGCCGATTGGCCAGATACCATTCATGTCGCTTTTCAGGGTGTTTGTGCTCGTATCTGAGCTGGATCCTGCGTACCTTATCCCGATTTTCCTTCCGCCATCTTTTCTGGGCTAACCGCCGCCTTTCAATCTCTTGGGGATCAGCCGCTGCCTTCCCGGCCGCCGCTGGCTGCTGCTTGTCAGGGTCAAGATGATTCATGGTCGCTAGAGACCTAACACGTTTCTGTGAGCCTCACAATAACCTGACACCGGAGTTCTTGGAAGGGGTCACAGAAACCTCCCATCGCTTTTTGTGAGGCTGGCGACACCAGGTTTTCTCGCATAGTGTGATGTTGGCTGGGTGGCGAAGACACTAAGAGCAAGACCTCCCGCCGACATGCGGAGTTGAAAGGTCCAAATGAGCACTAGCAAATTGACGTCGGCGGACCTGGAAATGTTTTCGCGGCTCCGAATTCCTGTCGAACTCCTAATTCAGGCGAGCATCGAGCGCGTCACTGACCGAGAAGCTCGGGAGCGATTTGGAATTGTTGGTCATGGTGACATGTCCGGAATCGCCATTCCGTATTACGCGCCGAACGGCAATGGCCATACCAAGCAACTCTGGACCACACGCGTGCGTCGCGATCGTCCGGAAGTTGAAAACGGAAAACCCAGGGCGAAGTACATCTCCCCTTCGAACGACCGTAAACACCTCTACTTTGTCCTTTCGTGCAGCGAACTGCTCCGCGACAAGAGCACCGGTGTCATATTTGTCGAAGCAGAAAAATCTGCCCTCGCGATTGCGGCGTGGGCTGAGCGACTCGGAAGGAAAATTCTCCCGGTGGGCCTCGGGGGTTGCTGGGGCTGGAAAGGGAGGATCGGCCAAGTTGACGGCCCGAATGGCGAACGCCTCGACGAGAAAGGTGTTTTGCCAGATTTCGATCTGATGGCATGGCAGGACCGGGACGTAGTGATTTTGTTCGACAGCAATGCGAATACGAACTTCGCCGTGCGCAGAGCGCGCCTCGAACTAGCGCAAGAGTTAATGAGCCGCGGCGCCCAGGTCCGGCTCGGGGATTTGCCCGTCATTGATAAGGTCAACGGCCCTGATGACTTGCTCGCGGAGTGCGGAGATTGGTCTATTTCCTCCCTACTCGAGACTGCAGGTGCTTTCGCAGATGTCGCTGTTGCTCAAGCTGAAGCCGCAGTAAATGAACTCGAGACAAACGCCGAAACTCGCCTGCATAGTGACCCAAAAAACACGTTTATGGTCCTTGCCGCTGTCGACGATCGCGAGCAGCGCGAGCTGCTAATAGGCCGAGCTGCGAAGGCATTCGGGCGTCTACTTTCAAAAGGGTTGATCCGGAATGCCATAGAGAAGTTGCGTCAGGACCGCAGCGAAGCTTGCGAGAAGCTCGCCAATAAATCGCGCCAATCAAGTTTACGAAATCTGAAGGTCGTGCCCGCCGACCTGCTCATGGAACTGGAAAGTTTCTTCACGGAACGAGCTTACCTACCCGACGGTGCCGGGCTGATCCTTGCATACTGGAGCATGAACACATGGACCTACGAATGCTTCGACACGGTGCCGTTTCTGGAGCTTGAGTCCGCGGTTCCAGGGTGTGGGAAGACGACCGTCCTCGAGCGGCTGCTTGCAGCAGTCTGCGCGCGCGCGGAAATGACGATGGACATGACGGAGGCTACTTTCTTCCGGATCATTGATAAGCTCCGCCCAACGCTGCTCGTGGACGAGGCTGAACTGCTCGACGGGCGTTCAGAGAAGGCTCAAGCAATGCGCGCAATTGCACACGCCGGCTACAAGAAGGGAGGGAGAGTCGCACGCTGCGAAGGCGATGAGCACGACGTGCGCTGGTTCGATGTGTTTTGTCCACAGGCCTACGCCGTCATCGGCGGATTAAGTGGAGCACTGCTGGATCGAAGCATTACGATCCACATGGAGCGGGCGCCGCGTAAAGGCAACCATCGGAAATCCACAAAGCTGAAAGCCGTTACCCGAACGGCAGGGCCGCTTCGCAAAAAACTGGAAGCCTATTCGCTACAAGTCGCCGACGCGCTAGTCGAGGTCTATGACAGCGCGCCAGAGCAGGGGTATTGGCCAGACATACGCGATCGTGAGGCCGAAATCTGGGAACCGCTGCTCTTGCATGCTCGGCTCGCCGGTCGGGAGGCGGAGGCGCGACTCCTGGAGGTTATCGGCAAGTTCTTGCGACGAAAAGCGGCTATTCAGGAAGACGACTGGCGGGTAGCCCAAGTTTTCGCGCTGCTGCAGGCGATAACCGCCCACACCCCGGACACTTTCACCCCCGCCGACCTGGTCGATGCGGTAAGCAAGAGCGAGGCATGGGCGAAAACTTTTGCTAACTACAGGAGTGACGATGATGGGAAGAAAGCCAAAGCTGCCGCTATCGGCCGAGCACTGGCTAAGTTCAGGATGGAATCGCGCAAACACACCAGAAACGGAATTACCTACCGTAGGGATGAAGCGATTAGCAAGCTTTCCGCCCACCTACCCCCGGAGTCTTTAACCTCTTTCACCTTTTCACACGAAAAGAGTTCCACGGGAGAAGTTACTGAAAACAAAGCAGCCGCTGAAGCGGGTGGGAGAGGTGAAAGAGATGCAAGACGTTCCGGACATGAGATGAAAATAAAGAACCAAAATGGTGCCGCCGGCGGGTGGCTGGAGTTCGAGATATGACCGCACTGGAAGTCATCGATCTGGTCGAAAGTGCCGGCGGGCAAGTAAGCCTTCGCGGCGGGAAGGTTAACTGCAGGCTGCCCGAGGGTACAGATGAAGCGTTGATTAAGTTACTCCGCGAGCAGCGCGATGACATAGCCAGGGGGCTTCGGTTGCGAGAGGAATACATCGGCAAAGCCAACCGCTGCTATCTCCACGGTACGCACGACGACTGGTACCAGCATTCCGGCGAGGGACCGGACAGAGTGTGCGCCATGTGCCACCCACGATGTGGTAGAGCGGTTAGTGTAACCGCTGCTCACTTGTAAGCGACTGAAAACATGAACACAGAAACAGCAAATGTCCCGTTAATGTCCTATACGAGCGGGAATGGGCCTGAACTGATTGATTCAGCACAGCTCGCAGCACGCTGGCAAGTCCCTGAATCCTGGATTAGGAGCCATACGCGCAGTCGCACACCGAAGGAAGATCGCATCCCCTGCATTCGGCTTGGGCGCTATGTTCGGTTTCGCTGGGGCAGCGCCGACCTGGAAGAGTGGCTGGCCAAAAAGCAATCCTGACCATGAAATACCCCTTTACATGCTTTTCGCTAAGCAAGATAATTTGGAGCATGGGCCAGAAGAAGAACCCACACGCACAGGCGCTGGGCAGTCTCGGCGGTTCAGCCAGGGCAGAGAAGCTCTCCTCTGCCAAGCTGAGCAAGATTGCCAGCGAAGGCGGGAAGGCAAGGGCCAGGAAGCTATCCGCTGCGAGGCTCAGCGAGATCGCAAGAAAGGCCGTTGCCGCTCGCGAACGCAAGAGAGCACAGGTAAAGAAAGGGGGATGACGGATGCGCAACAGAAAGCAAAACGGGCAAGTGGTCCGCATCGGGGATCGCTGGTTCGTGCGCTATTGGGAACGTCGCAACGTGGCTGGCAATATGCAAAGGAAGCGAGTGAGCCATGTTCTCGGTCCAGTTGGAACAACCGGGAAGAGGCCGCCAGCGGATGTGATAGCCGAAGCTGACCGCTACATGGCGACAACAGTCAACCGTGGGGCAATGGTTGCCGAGAGAATCGTTACTATCGGCGATTTTGTAGAGCGGGTCTATCTGCGCTGGGTCGAGCAGTACAAGCGGCGCTCAACCTTGAAGGGGTATCGGGACGTTTGGGAGGACCATCTCAATCCTCTCTGCGGAAAGATGTGGCTCAAGGACACCCGTACCTATCACGTTCAAGGTTGGCTGAACGAAATCGGCAGCGGTGCGAAGCTGAGCCGGAACACGCTGAAACATATCAAGAGCGTAATCAGCGGAATTTTCACGCTGGCGAAGCAACAGGACTATTTCCAAGGGGAAAACCCCGCTCGGGATACTGCGATCAGTCCTACCGCACCAGAGCCACAAGAAACGTATGCCTACACGCTGGAGGAAGTGCAGACGATACTGTCGGTATTGCCTGAGCCAGCGGCGACGGCTTTTGCAGCCGCCGCGTTTATGGGACTGAGGCACGGCGAGATTCAGGGCTTGCTGTGGGAAAACCTCCGGGACGGCGAGATGTACATCTCTCGCTCGATCTGGAATGGTCATGTCACTGCACCTAAGACGCGAAAGGGCCGTGCTCCAGTGCCGGTGATCCGGCAATTGGCAGAGCGACTCGAAATGCATCGGCTACGCTGCGGGAACCCGCAAGTGGGGCCGATCTTCGCCAACAGTCTGAGCAAGCCGCTCAACATGAACAACCTGCTTGGGCGGGTCATTCTGCCGAATCTGGATCGCTGCGCATCGTGCCATCAGGCCAAAGCTAACCACCGGGATGCAGACCATCCGTTCAAGCGCGATGGCAAGATTCCCGAGTGGCACGGCTGGCATGCGGCGCGGCGGGGACTCGGTAGCAACCTGTACCGCTTGGGTGTGCCGGATATGGTGATCCAGCGCATTCTGCGCCACGCGAACGTGAGCACCACGGCGACGTACTACATCAAGACAGCAGCCGGTGATGTCCGCAGCGCGATGGCAAAACTCGAACAAAACGTGTCTCTTACAACGCTTCAGGACACCTTGGGGACACTAAGTCACGATTCTCGCGCAGTACCAGCCTCGGTAAATTGACGTGAGATAATGGGGTTACGCCGCATCGGCCCCGTAGCTCAGTTGGATAGAGCAGCGGTTTCCTAAACCGTTGGTCGGCGGTTCGACTCCGCCCGGGGCCTCCACACGCAAGGAATGCATGACAACGTTGCAGGAATTCAGATGTGAAGTCTGT
>JABCYV010000231.1 GCA_013290025.1 Acidobacteriota bacterium | reverse complement strand
CAGCGCCAGCAACTGAAGCAGATGGTTCGCGACCATATCGCGGAGGGCGCCCGTCTCTTCATAGAACGCCGCGCGGTTTTCGACTCCCACCGTTTCAGCGGCAGTGATCTCTACATAGTCGATGTAGTTTCTGTTCCACACGGGTTCGAAAAGCGAATTGCTGAACCGGAATACAAGGATGTTCTGCACTGTCTCTTTGCCTAGATAGTGGTCAATACGGTAGACCGCTTTCTCGTCGAATACGCCGCGCACAATATCGTTCAGCGCATGCGCCGATTCCACGTCTCGTCCGAATGGCTTTTCCAAAACAATTCGCGTCCACCCATGGTCGCGGCGGTTCAGTCCAACTGCTCCCAAACCTTCAATAATGGGCCCCGCTACTGACGCGGGCGTCGACACGTAAAACAAATGGTTTGGGCTCGAACCATTCTTCTCCATCTCCTGCAGGCGATCGCGCAAACGGGGATAGAAATTCTGATCGTTGATGTCACCTACCATGTAGTCGAGCCGCTGTTCAAAGTCCTCCCATCCTGACTCGCTGAAATCGCGCGTGTCTCTTGACTTGCCGGCTGCCTCCCCGCTCCTCTTGCGAAACTCTTCAGAACTCATCGGCGTGCGGCCGATCCCGAGAACTTCAAACTGCGGGTTCATGCAACCCTCACATGCTAGGTTGTAGAGGCCCGGGATCAGCTTTCGCTTGGTCAGATCGCCCGAAGCTCCAAAAATGACCAGGACACAGGAATCACCGATGGGTAGCGGTTCTTGCGATAACTTCTCGACAGGACTGGCGTGGATAGTCGCAGACATAAATGTTCTCTCTCTATAGATGCTCTCGATATCGATCTTGAATCCCTATCGGAGACTGAGCTTCGCCAGCGAGTCCTAGTGTGTATCGTTGGCCGGGCACTTGCCGGGTTTGAGCGTGCCGACCTGCCGAGCAACGTGCAACCTGCTTAGGAGATCCGGTCGATTGAATCAACCCGTGAGAGATAAAACGCCAAGTACTCCTTAATACTGGCGACTGCCTCGAAAGGTTTTGCGTATGTCCAAATGGCATATTCGGATTTTGATCCCCCGATGGGAATGCTGTAGTAGGTACAATCACCCTTGTACGGACAATAGGTGTAATGCTTGGTCCGAACGAGCAACGACATGTCCGCATCGTCGCGCGGCAAAGTAGTAAACCGACGGGTATCCCTTCTCCTCCAGCCGAAGCGCTCGCGTCGATTCAGCGACTATCCTGCCGGCGACCGTTACACGCACCCTGCCCTCAGCCGGAGAAATTGTGATGGGATGGTCAGTCCCAGGAATTCTGATCTCCTTGCCTTTGCTCGTTTTAGTCTCCATTGCGCTCCTCCCGGTATTAGTCACAGCTTCGAGCCGCCATCGACCGGAATACTGGCACCCGTGATCCAGCGTGCCTTGTCCGAAGCTAAAAACGCGACTACATCTGCCACGTCCTGCGGCTTGCCGATTCGCTTTAGCGCTTGCATTCCAAGAGTGGTATCGCGGCCTGCTTCAGTTTTCGTGAAATTCGACATGTCCGTATCGATCACACCGGGTGCGACTGCATTTACGCGGATGCCTTGCGGCCCAAGAATCGCAGCCCAGTTCTTGACCAGAGTTTCTAATGCTCCTTTGGTCGAGGCGTAGGCAAGGATCGACGGGTTGTCCACACCGGGCTTGCCAACTACGGCGTGGGACCCGATCGAAGAGATTACGATGATGTTCGAGCCGTCAACTAGAATGGGGAGCAGTTGCTGCACCAGGAAGAACGGACTTCGGACGTTTGTCGCAAAAAGGTTGTCAAAATCCTCTACCGTATAATCCGCGAGGCGTGCCGCCTTGCTGACTCCGGCGTTGAGCACAACCACATCCAATCGATCACCGACGATGGAGCGCACCTGTTTGGCTAGCAGCACAGCGCCGTTCGGAGTTCCCAGATCCGCCGAGATTGCATTTGCGCGTCCGCCTTTCGTTTGGATCTCCGAAACTAGAGATTCCGCCTCCTGCGCGGAGCGGCCGTAGTGAACCAATACATGTGCCCCCGTCTCAGCAAGCGCCGACGCAGTGGCTCGTCCAATTCCCCGTGACGCTCCTGTCACCAAAGCACTTTTATTGCGAAGACCAGTCATTTCTATTACCTCCGATTCGGACGAACACTTCTTCTGTCATGTACTAGGTCCAGCCCGTCGGTCTAGGGATCAATCGGCGGCGGCACTCGTGACAATCGAGGCAATCTCGTCGCTCGCATCCAGAAAACGGTTTGTCTCGAAAACGAAGTCTTCGTGATTCTCATACCAAGATCCGTGGTTGGCATCGGCATAGAGGATCAGCTTGGCATTTGGCATGTTCTGAGCGAGATAAAGCGAATTCACTGTATACACAATCACATCGTGGTTCCCGCTCACGACGAGCGTCGGCTGCTTGATGTCCTTCAGATATGCGAAGCGTTCTCCAGGTTGAGATCCCCACTCGCCGACGGCGGCAATCTGTGCTGGTGCGACCTTGTCGCCGATCGGGGTATCGCGGTTCTTAGTGCGGGAGAGGTAGCGCTTCAGATAGGCTCGGCCAGCCGCCTGACTCTTCTCCGAATCAGTGAAGAAGACTTTGAGCCACAGGTGCTCGGGTGGGTTGTAGGTGGCACCAAAGATCGCCGCCGTCTCCGGGGTGATGTGACCCTCGCCGTCTCCCGCGTCGTGATTCCGTGGGGCGGTACCAACCAGAATCAGCTTACGAATCAATTTCGGACGGTCGAGCGTGATTTGCTGCGCGATCATTCCGCCGATCGAGAAACCGAGAAGATCCACCTTCGTCAATCCGAGACCGTCAATGAACGCCTCCGCGTTTTTCGCCATGCCTGCAAAGGTCGTCGGCACTTCGCCGGACGAGCTCGCAACACCCGCATTATTGAAGATAATGACCTCACGCTCCTTGCCAAGTCCGTCCAGAATCGCGGGATCCCAGTTGTCGAGGTTTCCCGTGAAGTGCTGATTGAAGACAAGGGGTAAACCGCCTTGCTTGCCCCACCGCCGATAAGCGAAGCGAATGCCGTTGGCTTCAACCAACTGAGTGGGAACTGTCGTCGCTGTATAAGTGCTCATGGTTTAGTCCTTCTTTGTAATGATCGATGATCGGTTTGGCTGCCAATACTCTGAGGCCGTTTATGTATTGATCGTCCCCGCACTTCGCGCAATCGACGTTAGCCTCCCCTCCGGTCCCCACAATTAATCCGCGATCATCCCTCCATCCACTGGAATGGAGGCGCCGGTCATATAAGACGCATTCGCCGAAGCGACAAAGGCGATCACTTGCGCAATCTCCGCCGATGTTGCCAGACGCTTGACGGGTACTGTCGAAATGAGCGCCGCTTTGTTTTGATCTGTGTTGGTGAAGCGTGTGAGCATGGCCGTATCCGTGGTGCCTGGAGCGACTACGTTTACCCGAACTCCAGTCCCCGCGACTTCCAGCGCAGCGGATTTTGTCAGCCCCTCCACCGCATGTTTGCTGGCCACGTAAACGGACGCCCCTGCAGCGCCGACACTTCCATAGGCCGACGACACATTGACGATGCTCCCGCTCCCTTGGTTCAGCATCACCCGCAGTTCGTGCTTCATGCTTAACAACGTGCCGAGCACATTCGTGTCGAACGTCGCTGCGAAGCTTTCGGCGGTTTGCTCCGTCACAGGGCCGGGCATGCCTTCTGTCCCAGCGTTATTGACTGCAATATCCAGGCGTCCGAAACGCTTGACCGTTTGGTCCACAAGGTTGCGAACATCCTCATCCTTGCGGACATCACTATGGACAAAAATCGCCTCTGCTCCGAGCCCCTGTAGCTCGGCAACCAACTCTTGTCCTTGTTTATCTCGACGACCGGACACAACAACGCGTGCTCCTTCTTGCGCAAAGACCACTGCGGCGGCGCGGCCGATTCCGGTTAGCGCGCCTGTAATCAAAACAACTGGTGAACTCATCGCACTACCTCCCTGATCTAGAGCTATGCGAACCAGGAATGGATGAGTCGGCTGAGCCCGCTCCGCATTGCTCACATCACCTCGTTAGATTGCGATGCCCACTCAAGGTAGCGCCCCTGAAGCATACTTTGTTAAGCTGGCATCGATGCTTTCCAAGCATGGGAGTGGCAATGGAATTACGACACCTTCGCTACTTCGTTACGGTTGCCGACGCGGGAAGTCTCACGGTCGCAGCACAGCGAATGCTACACACGTCGCAACCTTCGTTGAGTCGGCAGATTCGAGATCTCGAGGACGAGGTGGGCGCCCAACTCTTGACGCGCCGCGCTCGCGGTATCGAGCTAACACCAGCAGGTAGAGCCTTTCTCGATCACGCCCGCGGAGTGTTATCGCAAGTTGACGCGGCAGCCGCAGCTGCACGCCGGGTCGCTCATCCCGCCAAGCCGTGCTTCACGATGGGCTTTCTGACCGGCCACGAATTGACCTGGATGCCGGAAGCCTTGCGGATCTTGCGCGACGAACTGCCTAATATCGACGTGATGATATCGAGTCAATACTCGCCTCTGCTAGCAGAAGGACTATTAAAAGGAAAAATCGATGCAGCCTTTCTTCGACGGGAACGAGGGGTGCCAGAGTTGGCGTACCGGGTTCTCGTCAAGGAGCCCTTGATGGTAGTTTTGCCTAGCAACCACCGTCTTGCTACGCTCAAATCCATCAGCCCGCGCGATCTGGTGAGCGAGCGCTTCGTAACGGTGTCCAACACGGCTCCTGTACTGCGCGCGGTCATCGACGATTACCTAAAGCGCTCCGGAATCAATATCACGCCTGCTCACGAGGTGGACCATCTATCGATGGGAATGTCGTTAATAGTCTCGACAGGCGGCGTGGGGCTGTTACCTGCTTACGCACAGAACTTTCTCCCTGCGTCTGTAACGAGCCGCCCTCTGAAGGGAGACGCGCCAACTGTCGATCTGGTCCTCGGCTACAGAAAGTCGAACCGGTCTCCGATCCTCAAGCTTTTGCTTTCGAGATTGGACGAGTTGGTCGCTCGTGCGGCGAATAAGACCCGTAAACTCGAAATGTACCCTAGTAAATGACTATGGAGTTCTTGAGTCAGGGGCGACCCTGATGTCGAGCGCTGTCGACTAGAAGAGTACCGAGAAACGCCCTTGTGCAAATGCCCTTGTGCTGATTGAAATCTGAGCACTTCAATCCGGGGGCTTGACTCCGAAACTGAAGGCAAATGCAATCATCCGGCTGAATGCGGAGCGTTATGACATTCGGCTCTCCTGAGAAGACTGATTCGCTCTTGCATGGTTCGAGCGGTTCGACCCCGTCGCCTGCCAGTGATCAGGCCTCTGCGGGTGCGTTTGCAGGAGCAGACTTGTTGGCAAGCCCTTTACCAAGCAAGTCCGCCTCCATCTTCCGCGCAAGAAAAGCGGGCACGAGGGCGTTCAATATGCGGTTCAGCCGCCCTGGAACGATTCTGGAGCGGTTTTTGAGCAGACCGCTGAGGCCCTCAGATACGCACTGCTCGACGCTCAGCGGTTTCATCGGCATGGTCTTCGGATCGAGGCCGAACTTTTCGAGCACCGCTGTGTTCGTAAACCCGGCCGCCAGTACAGTGACGTAGACACCTAGAGGTTTGAACTCACAGTGAAGCGCCTCGCCAAGGCTGTGTACATACGCCTTCGCGGCGCCGTCATTCGCCATACAGGGAACGCCGTTTTCCGCACCCATTGCCCCCGCGAGGATCAAGCCGCCCCGCCTCCGCTTGGCCAGTTTCGCGCCGAAATGGTGGGTAATGTCCAGATGCGCCATCGTACTGAGCCGCAAAGTCGCCTGAAGCAACTGCCGATCAAGCTTCAAGAACTCGCCGGGATTTCCGGTGCCGGCATTGGAGATGACAAGGCCGATGTCGAGATCGTCAGTGGCGGAGGCGAGTTGCCCGATGAAATCCTCCCGAGAGACATCAAGCACGATGACTCGATGATCCACACCGTAACGCTTGCTAAATTCAACGCCTACTTCCCTAAGCAAGTCCTCCCGCCGCGCAACGAGAACAATGTTGATTCCTGAAGCTGCGATTTGCCGCGCAAATTCCTTGCCTATTCCGGACGAGGCACCCGTGACGAGTGCCCAGGGGCCGAACCTTTTTTTATCGAGTGCGACTCTCATCTTTTTGCTCCGTTCTGCCTGCTTAGGGCTTGTTGTGTTGGTTGTGTCATAAATTATTCGCCAGCCTATGGCCGTGGATTGAGTCAGTGAACTGACTGACTGGCTAATCCCAACAGGACGATTCTTTTGTCAACCCGGATTCTTGTGATGATGTTGCCGGGCGGTCTTCGAATAAACGCTGGGTAAGCTCAATCTACTTTGTAAACGCGGCCGGATTGCGCCCCCAAGATAGCGCGTTTGTAGGCTTGTCCAACTTTCCACCCCTCGACCGGAATCATGCCGTGAAAGAACGAACCCATACTAGGTACGGATTCTTCTAGGATCGTGGGATTCACCAAATTGATACGCAATCCCTTGGGAAGTTCGATTGCGGTAGCCCGAACAAAACCTTCCAATGCGCCCGAGACGGTTGAAGCTGCGACACCGGCGAAGATCGGTTCGTCATTAAGAACGCCCGAAACCAAAGTGAAGGATCCATTTTCTTTGATGAACGGGATCGCCTCCTGAACCAAGCTGATCTGACCCATGAGCTTGCTTCCCAACGAGAACTGCCATTTTTCAGCGGTGAGTTTCGAAAGCGGAGCAAATGCGACTTCGCCTGCTGCAATGGCCACTGCATCAAACGAGCCGACGGCTTGATAAAGTTTCCTGACACTTTCGCGGTTCTCGATCTCGACTCGGAAATCGCCCGATTTGCGTCCGACCTTGACTATCTCGTGGCCAGCACCCGCCAATGCCTTTTGAACCAGTTCGCCGATTTTTCCATTTGCACCAATCAAAATAATTTTCATAAAAACTCCATTCTCGTTTCTGATCTCAGGACCTATCTATTCGCTTTCACTTTAGGAGCCAATCCGCCAGCAGCGTCGCGCACTTGTCTAGTAACTCACCGACCGCGCCTTCAATGGTGTTGGACCCAGCGAGCAACAGGTGACGCTAACAAAGTCAAAGTACTTGCTTCAAAGGGCCGTCCCGCTCTATGAAGCACATTGTTTCGCAATACTTCGAATTAATTCTGTGTTCTGAGCATACGGTCGACCGATCGGCTCATTTGTTTCAAAATAAATCCAGGCGCCACGCGACTCATCATTTTGAGCTGATTCGCCTGCCCTGGACGTATCTCAAATCGATCGGCTTGCATTCCTTTGACGGCGACTTTAACCATGTCTTCCACCTTCATGATAGAAACGCCTTTCATGTCTTCAGAATTAAAGTCAGCCAAGAGTTCGGTTTGTGTCGCCGGCGGTG
>JABCYV010000230.1 GCA_013290025.1 Acidobacteriota bacterium | reverse complement strand
AGCGGAGAGATACTCCTCAGATTTCTTTGAAAGTGAGCAATTCTGGACAGTCCCACTATTGGGAAAACAGTATTTTGCAAGCTGCTTTAACGCGGCAGTCCCCTGAGAAGGCGGACAGCCCTTTTAAAGGGCGGTTATGGGTTAGTGTCGAGTGACTGACATTCGGACCCTCACGACCGCCGCTTCCAATGTTTCAGGAATTGTGGTTTTGAACCGGCGCGTAGATTTCCTTTAGCGCACCGCGAACAGCATCTTTCACGATTTGCGGCCAGGTCTCATCGGCTTCTCCCAAGGCAACGGCATCGGCATGGCGCGGGCCACCATCGCGGCCGAGAGCTTCATCGGCCTCTTCGGTTACGTGCGGCCCTCCCATGACCACCGGAACCCCGGCGGCGCGAATAGCATCAGCCATGCGATACGCCTTGGCAACCATCCTGGTCATTGCGCCGATACCAACCAGCCCGATGTTCTGGTCGCGAACGAACTGCGCAATTTGAGCCTCGTCCATGGGCTTGGCATTGCCATCGATCAGCAAAACTTCATGTCCGGGAGGAGTGAGCGCCTGGAGCAAAAACATCCAGAGATGGGGCATGAAGTTGCGGGTTACGCCGTTGTCAGGGTTGTAAAGCAGAATTCGCATGGCACTCCTTCTAGGAATATTCGCTTGCTTCACGCCGGGCCGATCACAAGCGTCACCTAAAGGGTGTGTATTCACCCGTATGTTGCGAAATTAATCGTTGGGGTTTCCCAGGTGTTAGGGAATTGTACAGCCACGGGCCGGAAGTCTCCACCCGAGAGGATCTAACCGATGCCTATGCCGATATGGCCGACCAGAAGTACCCGGGTGACCCGAAAGGCCGGACCTATGCTGAGCTTGCCGCCGAAGGCCAGTTCAATGCTGCCATCAAAGGCAAGAAGATAGTCTCGTACCGCGCCGCAACGAAGATTTATTTCGATATTGAACATTAGCCCGTTCCCCATTCGGGGAAAACGAGCCCCACTCCTTGCTAGTGGGGGCTCTCCCGCGCTAACTAAGTAGCTAATTGCTGCCAGCGGTCCTACCCGCCTCGGACGCCGTCATCGCGTCGGCCGTGGTCACGATCACGATCACTATGATCACGATTCCGCATGTCACGATCACCACCGTTACGTTCTCGATCCCGACCATGGTAGCTGTTGTTCCAAGCATAATCGCGATAGTTGGAATAATGTTGGGCATACACGGACTCATTATCGTAGCGGCCCTTGCCCCGCTGTTGATTTTCTGCGAACGCGCCAGCACTGAGTCCGATCGCCAGTGCTGCCGTTGCCATGATCCATTTACGGACTGTCATATGACCCTCCAATTCCTTACTGATTTCTTGCTTCAGTACATTGGATTAGAGTGAACCGGCGAAAGCACGTAATGATTCGTCAAGGAGTTGTTAAAGCGTGTAAAAGAACAATCGCGAGGATAGCTCGATGCCAACGTGACGTAAGCCACTGACTGAGGCCATCTCATTTAGTCTCGAAAAAGCCGGTCAGGTGGAAAATCGGTGCACGAGCAATGGCTGACGGGCATGGCTGGAACTTGCTGGAGTACGTTCCTTTTTGAATAAAGCTCAGTTTGTAGGCCGCCGAAGGCGTAACACTTCTGTGATCTTCGTGCTGCGATCCTGTAAGGGTACTGTGACAACACCAAACACAGTGATCCAGAGCCTTCGAATGATGAATCTTTTGACACGCCTCCCCTCTTGGATTACCTCCCACTGGAGAACCGGTGCGGCGGTAACGGGTGCCATTGGAATTGCTCTCATATGCAGACGGTCACTTGAGACAGACAAGGCACGTGCCGAACGCGCCCAGCGAATGAAGGAAAAGGAGGTTCGAGCCCTCGCTGACAGAATCTCAAGCTATGGGCGCAGAGTCCATCTCCGTTATCCAACCGGGGACGTGGTGGTTGGCGAGAACGATTTGGCTGCACAACTTCGAAAGCGTCCGGACATTGTCGGGACAGCATTGAACCTCCTGCTTGGAGAACGGAAAGTCCAGAAGGCTCCGCTCAGTGGGTATTGGAAGCTGAACGTGTAATCATCCCTTCGGGTGCTAAACCACGTTGTCCGCAGCGCGCGGTAAAATCGCGGCTGCTCATGGGCAAGATGGGCGACGATGACTGCCGGTTCGTCTCCTTCCGGACAGCGCAATTTACATAACGCTACTCATACCTTTGGGCAAGAAGAACTCAAAGCCTCACGGCATCCTCGATATTACGTATTCCAAACTAGATGAGAAGGAACAGAAATCAATCAAGCAAGATTTTCTTCTGAGATGGAGTTAATATTCCGTTGTATTATCCGGAACTGCGTCGCGACTGCACGGAATTAAAGACTGAAAGCTCCTCGCGAACGAGATTCGTCTCGTTGAAAATCCTGGCTGTTGTTGCGAGTCCGGGAAGCTAGTGCCGTTGGACAGGTCTCCCAGACATCGAGTTGTTGCGTGACCTTCGACCGCGCACGCGCCTTTCTCCATCCGGATAGAGTCAGCGACCGAAAACCGCTCACAGGTTTGCACGCTCATTCATCATCCCCAAACAGCTTCTTCTTTACCACAATACGAGGTTAGTTCGTCGTGAGCTAGAACGGGTTGACCTGGGGAAAATGAATCTTCAGCTTATAGCAAATGAAGAGAATCAGGATCGCGCCCAGTGTGGAGAAAATGAGGCCGGCGGGATGATATCGTTCGTTTGTCGGGCGCGAAAACATGTGGCTAACGCCGCCGCCGATGATTGATCCGATAATGCCGAGCACGATCGTCCAGAAGATCGTCATGTGCACGTGCATCACCGATTTCGCGATAACGCCCGAGATTAGCCCGATAAGAACATACCAGATTAAGTGAAACATACTTTTTCCTCCAGCGTTTGCCTTCAGAACATCGTCGAGTATAACCGAGGGTTTGGCAATTAAGCCAAGAAGCCGGAAGTCCTTGATCTGCAGCTCAGAGCCCAGCCCTTATTGTCTGAATCGGAGATGGGACCGGTGTTTACTGGTTTTCACTATGGATGATGGACCCTACGATCTGCCTCTCAACTGCGGGAATGGCTCCAACGCGCTGCGGTCGGTACCGATTGGGCTAACCTACCAAATTCGCGGCGTCGGGTTTTGGGATCACCATTCTCCGGCTCCTACTTGGCGGCCGAAGTCACCGACTTCACTGCAATGGTATCTCCGTTGGCCGTGCCCGTAACTTTGGCCTGCTCCCAAGCCAGCTTGTTAAGTTCGTCCAGCGCGGCTTGATCCGAGGTGTCAAGGTTATACACCTTGTCGCCGACTACCAAAGCGTATTTAGCGCCTTTCTTCACGCAGTCACGGACGCAATCTGCGGGGGCGATTTCCCCCTCGGTGTGCTTTGCGCCGCACATGGCATCGCTAACTTTTCCGGTAAAGGTCTGAGTGCTGTTGTCAGCAGCCACGCTTGGCACGACAGCCAATCCTGTGCTCAGCACCACTGTTGCCAACCAAACTTGCAACATCCACAAACGAGACATAGACCGCGTACCGCGGTGGGCCACCACCGGGGAAACACGCGCAATGGGAAAGGGCAAAAAACTCTCAAGGGCGACTTCGGCGAGCTGGAGTTGGAGACTCCGCGCGACCGCCAGGCCAGCTTCGATCCCAAGATCGATCTCGCACGCGGAATTTGTCGGCTAGTAGCCTCTGAAGTTATGGATGACAAATCAGCAGGATTAAGACGACAGATAGCCAGCGCAAAAACCGTGGCGGCTACAGTGAGGCTTGCTCAGTCCGATGAACGGTTGGCAGCTTTGCCGGAAACTTGGGACCGCGACGCCTATCTGCTCGCAACACCAGGTGGAACCGTTGAACTGAAAAGTGGGAAATTAAGATCAGCCCTTCCGACCGACTTCATAACCCGCGTGACCGCCGTGAGTCCAGCGCCTCCAAGTTCGCCAGTTCCGACATTGTGGAGCCGATTCCTTAAAGACATCACGCTAGGAGATACGGAGCTTGAGGGATTCCTTCGCCGTGCTGCGGGTTACTCGCTATGCGCTGACGTTTCTGAAGAGGCTTTTTTTTCCTGTTTGGCGGCGGGTTCAACGGCAAAACGGTGTTCGTGAAAACCATCGCTAGCGTCATGGGAACGTATTACAAGCCTGCGAGCATCGAGACGTTTATCGCACATGCGCAGCCTCAGCACCCATGCGACATCGCGGATTTGTGGGACGCAAGAATGGTGTCGGCAGTGGAAACCTGCGAGGGGCAATATTGGGATGAAAGCAGGCTAAAAATGCTGACCGGGCGGGAACGACAAAAGGCCCGCTTCATGAGGTCCAATCCCACCGACCGACCTGCGACACGGAAATACTGGATCATGGGCAATCAAGAGCCCAAACTCGGGATCATCGATCCGGCCATTATGGGCCGACTTTACATTGTGCCATTCCTGGCTTCGTTCCCACCCGGTTCGCCATTACGCATCGAGAACCTGGAAGACCAACTCATCGCGGAGTGGCCACAAATTCTCCGCTGGCAAATCGACGCGTGCGTTGAATGGCAACAAGAGCGGTTGAAGCCACCACGTTCCGTTACCGAGGCAAGCCGCGACTACTTTGAAGGCGAAGACACTATGGGACGCTGGCTGGATGAATGCGCAGAAGTCGGGCCGCAGATTTTGCAGCCAGAGGAGTACAGAACAATCTTCACTCCAACCGAACGACTCTATGGCAGTTTCAAGCGCTGGTCCGACCATGTGGGCGAGAAGCTCGTGTGGACCGAACGAAAATTCAGCGACGAGCTGGCTAAACGAGAACATCTTCGCCGTGATCGGAGAAGAGAAGGCTACAAACAGCAACGAGGCTTCTACGGTATTCGGCTCTTAGGACAAATCAGCGATGAGAAATGAACTCGAATCCGTGCCGCCTGGAGCCACAAAGCCATGTCCGCCCAGCGAAATCATCGATTCCGATGAACTGGCCCGGAGATGGAACCTGCCCGCCTCATGGATTCGTGAGCAGGTCCGCAGCCGCGCTTTGGACCCGATTCCGCATTTACGGTTTGGCCGTTACGTGCGTTTTGCTTGGAACGATCCTGCGCTGCTGAAATGGCTCGAACGCAGACGCAGCGGGAAGGGAAGCACTCCATCTTGACATGCTCACCCGGTGAGCATACGATGCCGCCTATGAAAGACACCAAACTCTCCGAGTATTTCTCGCGCATTGGAAAGAAGGCGGCCAAAGCACGGATGAAAAACCTTTCGCCCACGGAGCGCAAACGGATTGCAGAAAAAGCAGCCAGGGCGCGATGGACACAGACAAAGAAAGGAAAGGGATAAACATGCCACGACAGAGGGAACAGCACGGTCATATTTACAAACGTGCTGGCTGGTGGATATTGAGGTATCGCATCACCATCAACGAAGGCGGGAAACTGCGTCCATTCAGAAGGCCAAGCAAATCGCCCCGATTGATGCAAATCACAAAACCAAAAAGAGCGTCGAAGTGCTAGCCGGAAATGAACTCGCCTCTGTGAATCATTACAGACGCAGCCCTGAATCAGTTGTCACTATCGGCGATTTTGTAGACCGGGTGTATCTCCCGTTCATTGCAGCGCAGAAGCGACCTTCGACTGCCAAGGGTTACGCCGACATGTGGAAGCACCATCTTGAGGGCCGTTGCCGGGCAAAGCTCATGCGCGAAGTTCGCACCTGCGACGTGCAGAAGTGGCTAGACCTGATCGCAGCGGAGGACAAGACGAAGACCGAGGGAAAATTGGGACATCAATCGCTGAAGCACATCAAAAGTCTGGCGTCAGGTATTTTCGCACATGCCAAGTCGCCAGGGCTTTTTTGACGGCGTGAATCCCGTTGTCGATACCGCCATTCCGCCAGCGCCGAAAGGCGGTGACACTTACGCTTACAGCCTGGAGGAAGTCACGCGCATGCTAGCAGTTCTTGCTGAACCCGCTCGCACGATTGTGGCCGTGGCCGCTTTCACGGGAGCGAGGCGCGGTGAGATTCGTGGCATGCTCTGGGAGAACTTTCGTGATGACTCGATTTTCATCGCGCATTCGATGTGGGAGAGCCACATCAACGAACCGAAAACGAAGGCCAGCAAAGCTCCCGTCCCGGTCGTTCGGCAACTTGGGGCTATGCTCGGTCGCCATCGCGAACGTCTGGGAAATCCCGTCTCGGGCGTGATGTTCCCAGCCACAAACGGGAAACCAGTAAGCCTGAACAATGTGCTCAATCGTTCCATCCTTCCAGTACTGCGTCAGGCAGGCATCGAGTGGCATGGATGGCACGCTTTTAGACGCGGCTTGGCAACCAACTTAAACCGCATTGGTGTGGGCGGAAAGACGATCCAAGCCATTTTGCGTCATTCCAACCTCGCGACCACGCAGAACCTCTACATCAAAAGCGTGGATGAAGATTCGGTGACGGCAATGGACTCCCTCGAAAAATCCTTACCGTGCGCCGACTGTGCGCCGGGAGCAACGGTTTTCCCATCCAATCGAGTAAACTAAGTCAAAGAACGACAGCCCTTTATGGCCCCGTAGCTCAGTTGGATAGAGCAGCGGTTTCCTAAATATCCAGACCGACGCTACGCGACGTAACCTCAATCACTTACATTCGCACTCACGCACGAAATCTCACCTAATGTGACCCCATTCGGCAATTTCGGGACACTGCTCGGGACACAAGAGCAACACTGATTTCTTGGGTCCTCCTCCCATTTCCCTCGGTGTGGATAAAAACATACGGGCCCAGAAACTCGTTTACGTCAGCTGGCAGGAGAAACCGCTCACATCGCCATTGATTCAATTGATTAAATCGCGTACTTTTCAAAATATGCTGCAAGGGGTTGCGGCAAAGAAATTCCTACCAATAGGAAAGAAGGGTGGACTGATGGCAGACGGACAGAAAATCGTGGGGAACAACGGCACTGAAAACAATGCGCTAACAGTGCGCGGCAACCCCGACAAGACGATTCCATATCGCTACAAGCCGGGACAGTCCGGCAACCCTGGCGGTAGGCCGAAGCGCAAGCCCATCCAAGACGAACTGGAGAAGGTCTTTGAGGAAAACCCCGAACTCGCTCGAAAGATTGTGTACAAGGCCGCCATAAAGGCAGCTCAGGGGGATCACAAGTTCTTCTGCGAAGTCAGAGACATGATGGACGGGAAATTGGCTGCGCCACTGTTTGGAGCAGAATCGGACAGCATGAGCGTAACGCTAAACATCGACGTGGTAAGGAAGAAGCTGTTTGGCGATGATGATTGAGCGTGCAAACCTATAAGCGATTTCGGTTGCTGACTCTATCCGGATGGAGAAAGACCACGCGTGCCGCTGTCCCCTCCACGGCCTAGCAGACGATTTTAGAACTCTCGTTCTAGCCGCCAACTTGCCAGACCTGGCCGTTT
>JABCYV010000229.1 GCA_013290025.1 Acidobacteriota bacterium | reverse complement strand
TCACCACCGCGGCTTTTTTTTCCGAAGCAGCTTCCGGCAGTTTGAAGCCTCCCCCCACAGGGCGGCCTCGAAGGGCCCACCTTCATCTTTCGCACAGCACGACGCATTCGCATCTTCTTGACACACCCTCTCACAGGACCGGACGTAAGCCTCTCGACTTATCCGGCTCGTACGACCCTTGAAGGCTGCCGCCTTCCGTCGAGACCAGCGGGTTCCTCCTGTTGCCAGTTGACCCTGATTGATCCCCACGCAGGTCGCCTGCCCCCTTCACTCCACGGGAATTACCCCGCTTCCTCGCTACTATGGAGCAGTCCGCCCCTGGCCCGCGCATCGGTACTTTCGGCCTTGCGGTTCTGCCGCTTGTGCCTTTTCCCTTAAACATCGCCAGCCAGGATCTCAAGTTCCATACGAAAGCCCAGACTGGAGTCAGCCGAGTCGCCCCGGGGAATTTCACCCCGAGGCGCTCACAGATCCGTGCTTGAGCCTCTCGACTCACACGGCTCGTGCCACCCAGTGGAGGCTGCCGCCTCCCATCAGGACCATCGAGTTCCTCCGGTTTCCCGTTGACCCTTACGATCCCGATGCGGGTGACCCGCTCCCTTTCCTCCACGGCCATTACGCCGCTTCATCGGTACTACGGAGCAGTCCGCCCCTGGCTGGCCCATCGGTACTTTTGGCCTCGCGGTACTGCCGCTTGTGCCTTTTCCCTTAACAGAGCCAACCAGGTTCTCAAGTTCCGTACGAAAGCCCGGATGAGATTCACGCCGCCTTAACACCGGACACCGCATGGCCGGTAAGTAGGTATCTACCATGCTCTATCCCGGAGCAGAGGCGCTCTCCAGTTTCGATGTCATCTAATGTATTTCGGTGCGTCATCAGCGGTTCGTTTTCACTCGTCTCTCTCATCCCCACATGACGTGATCAAATGCCACGCCTTTTGACCGGAACGTTCACCACCGCGGCTTTTGACCGAAGCAGCTTCCGGCAGTTTGGAGCCTCCCCCTACAGAGCGACTCCGAAGGGCCCACCTTCATCTTTCGTACAGCATGACACTTTCGCGTCTTCTTGACACAGCCCCTCCTGTACACCGGACATCGCCTGGCCAGTAAGTAGGTTTCCGCCAAGCTACTCCCGGAGTTGGCAGGCAACTCCGGTTTTGATGTCGTCGCTGGTGTTTCGATGCGTCATCAGAGGTTCACTTGCGCTCGTCTCTCCAATCCCTACATGACGTAATCAAAGTCACGCCTTTTAACCATGACGTTCACCACCGCGGCTTTTGACCGAAGCGGCTCATGGCTGTTTGAAGCCTCCCCCTACAGGACGGCTCCGAAGGGTCCACCTTCATCTTTCATACAGCACGGCGCCTTCGCGCCTTCTTGACACAACCTGCCACACCACCGTGCGTACGGGTCCGTACACGGCGGTTCGAGTCGGTTACGCTAACAGTCTTCGAACAATGATGGAAGTCCTAGCGATTTGAAGTACGCTTTGGAAAGCCCTACGTTGAGGGCTTTGGTGAGCGCCAGATACCAGGGTCCGCGACTGCTGCCGGCCATATTGGCCGCCAGTTGTGGCCGCACCCCTAGCTCAAGCAATGCCGCCCGGCGACGGCGAACGGTTTTCCATTGCCGCCACAAGGCACATCGCAATCGGCGCCGCACCCAGCCGGTCAAGGAAATCAGCACCTCGGGCGTTTCGCAGAATCCGAAATAGCTGCGCCAGCCCCGCATATACGGAGCCAGTTCCTCCATCGTCGTCTTCATGCTGACGCCTTTTGCCCGTCCCGTGATCTCCCGGACTCGTCGCTTAAACCGATCCAAGGCCTTCGGCGCAATCACGCGCTTGACCTCCGGACCAGCCGTAAAGCTGAACCCGAGAAACTTCCGTTCCTGCGGTCGTGCCACCGCACTCTTCGCCTCATTTACCTTGAGCTTGAGCTTTTGTGTGATGAATCGCGTAATGCTCTCCATCACCCGTTGCCCCGCCCGCTCGCTGCGGACGTAGATATTACAGTCGTCCGCATATCGAACGAAGCGATGACCCCGGCGCTCCAACTCCTGGTCGAATTCGTCGAGCACGAGGTTACTGAGCAGTGGCGAAAGTGGACCTCCTTGCGGAGTTCCTTCCACGCTCGGGCTGACCAACCCGTTCTCCATCACCCCGGCATTCAAGAATGCCCGGATGAGTTTCAGCAGCCGCTTGTCCACGATCCGTTTGGCGATCTGACCCATCAATTTGTCGTGATTGACTCGATCGAAAAATTTCTCCAAATCAAGATCAACGCACCAGCCGTGACCTTCGGCAATATACTGCTGCGCCTGTGCCACCGCTTGCTGAGCCGACCGTCCCGGCCGGAACCCGTAGCTGTAATCAGAAAACGTCCGGTCCCACCGCCTCTGCAGAACCTGCATCACCGCCTGCTGGATAAATCGATCCAACACCGTTGGGATACCAAGCTTTCGCACCCCTCCGTCCGGTTTGGCGATCTCTACCCGCCTCACCGGTTTCGGCTCGTAAGTCCCACTCAACAGTTGTCCCCGGATGGCTGGCCAGTGCTGCTTCAGGTAATCCTTGATGCCGATGACGGTCATCCCGTCAACGCCCGGACTACCTTTGTTGGCCTTCACACGCCGCAATGCTGCCTTCAGGTTTTCTCGCTCACATACTTCCTCCATCAATCGATTCGTGCTGGCTGGGTTTTCGGTCCCATTCATCGTCCCGGCCGATTCAGTCTCTTCCCTTCCCGCCTCTCGGGCTTCACCCGTCAGCACAGAAGAGAAGTCCAGTTGCATCTGGATGTTCTGCTGCTTGTCGTCCTGGAGATTCATGGCCTACTGGCCGCTCCTTCTCGTTCGGGCCTTCAGCCACCGTTCCCGGCTTGGCCTATCCGTTGCTCCGCCTTTCGGCTTGCGGAGTGCCTCACTAGCCTTGCCGACGTCATGACCTACTATGCCCTCTGCTGACTTCTGCCCCGCGGTCAAGCCGCCTTTCGACAGCCTCAGTCGCCGAAGCGACACGGAACAGATCTCCTGGGGTAAGTTCAGCCGCCTTCTGTGCACAGTCGCCGGATCTACGCTTCGCACCCTTGATGGATATGGACTTCGCGGTAAGTTGCCCGCTTGTCCGGCGCTAACGCCTTGTATCCGGTTATTGTCCATCGACTCGCACATTTGCTATACGCTTCTTTCAGACCCCACCTCGCGGCGGTAGCCCTTGCGTTCTCGCTAGCCCTTCACCTCCATCAGGTTGGGCAGGGGACTTGCACCCCCAAACTGCTGAACATGCCCAGCACACAACTTAGCCGCCTGCGGCGGCAGGGGGCAGTAGGGCGAGACCCCGTGCATTTTGCGTGATTAAGAGGTAAACCAACGAGCGAAAGGAGTTCGTTGAATGACCCCATTACGCAAGCGAATGATCGAGGAGTTGCAGCTACGCAACCTCTCGCCCCGTACGAAAGAAACCTATGTGCGCGCCGTCGAGCGCTTCGCCCGCTACTGGCACCAATCGCCCGAGCGGTTGGGCCCCGAACAGGTGCGCCAGTATCTCCTCCACCTGATCAACGACCATCATGCCTGTACCAACACGGTGCTGTTCCAGCGCGCCGCGTTGCGTTTCTTATACGTTTCCACCCTCAAGCAGAAGTGGTTCGATGACGAGATCGCCCGCCCCAAACGCCGGCGCACCCTCCCCGGCATACTTAGCGTGGAAGAAGTCACCCGCATTCTCGACCACACCCACAATCTCAAACACTGGACGATGCTCGCCACCTTCTACGCCACCGGCCTGCGCTGCAATGAACTACGCCATCTGAAACCCACCGACCTCGACAGCAAACGCATGGTCATTCATGTCCGCGAGGGTAAGGGTGGCATCGAACGTGAAATCGCCCTGTCTCCGGCACTGCTTCAACGGCTCCGCATCTATTTCCGCTGGCGTCGACCCGTAGAGTGGCTCTTCCCCTCCAAACAGCGCCCCGCCGAACCCTTGGACGACGGCACCATCCGCACCTTGTGCCGCAATGCGGGTAAACGCGCCGGCATCGGGCGTCCCGTCTATCCGCACCTGTTTCGCCACGCCTGCGCCACCCACATGCTCGACGCCGGCGCCGATCTCCGTACCATCCAGGTTCTGCTCGGCCACGCCGATATCCGTACCACCGCCCGCTATCTGCACGTGTCGATCCAGCGCCTGCAGGCCGTACGCAGTCCTTTCGACGCCCTGCAACTCCAACCCATCGAACGTTCCGCGGACGAGGGCCGCCAACATTGACCCCGCAGTTGGAAGTCGCCGATGTCTTTCGCCAACACAAACAGGAATTCCTCTCCCGCTGGGGCGACTCCCTCTCGCCCCAGCAGCGCAAGGCATTCCGCGACATCTGCGCATGCCGTACCGCCGCCTTGGGCGCGCGCTGGGAACAATGCGATCACTGTGCGCACCAGTTCCTCCTCTTTCACTCCTGCCGCAACCGCGCCTGCCCCAAGTGCCAGGCCAGAGCGCGTGATCAATGGCTGGCCCGCACCTCCCGGGAATTACTTCCCGTCCCCTATTCCCACGTCACTTTCACGCTGCCTCGCCAGCTTTCGCTACTCGCTTTGGAGAATCCACGAATCCTCTACCCCATCCTGTTTCGAGCGGTTTCGGAGACCCTGCTCACCATTGCCGCCGACCCGCATCGACTCGGCGCGCAGCTTGGCTTCCTGGCCGTGCTCCACACCTGGAACCAGCAGATGGGTCCCCATGTCCATCTGCACTGCCTCGTGCCGGCGGGTGGACTCTCCGCTGACCGCTCACGCTGGATCCGGATACGCCATCCGCGCTATTTCCTGCCCGGCAAGGTGCTCGGCGCACGCTTCCGGCGCACCTTTCTGGCTCTGCTCAGCCGCGCCTATCGCCAGAAGAAACTGCGCTTTCCCGGCGCGTTCGCCGGGCTTCGGCAACCGCCTGCATTCGACCGTTTCTTTCGAAAACTCAAACACCAGCAGTGGGTGGTCCATGCCAAGCGTCCATTTGGCGGACCCGAGCAAGTCCTCCAGTATCTGGCCCGCTACACCCACCGGGTTGCCATTTCCAACGGGCGCCTGGTGGCGATGCAGGATGGCCGCGTCACTTTCCGCTGGAGAGATTCGGCCCATGGCAACCAAACCAAACTCATGACGCTGGATGCCGTCGAGTTTATCCGCCGCTTTCTCCTCCACGTCCTTCCTGCAGGCTTCGTCAAGATCCGCCACTTCGGATTTCTGGCCAATCCGCAACGCCGGGATGCGCTGAAACTCTGCAGGACCCTTCTGCAGACTCCAGAGCCATCGGATCCGTTCGCCGACACCACGCAAAAAACCGCAGAACGGCGGTGCCCTTGCTGTGGCGTAGGAACTCTCTGTCTGATTGGGTGGGTTCCTGCCGGGGCACAACTCCTCGCGCTCAGTCTTGCTTCTATCGCTGCGATAGACACGTCGTGATCCGAATCCATGCCTGACCGTAGACGCACGGAAAACCGGCGATGGTACTCAGGCTTGTCCGAGCCCTACTCGACGTGTGACCGCAATCTTCAAAATTCCATGGATCACCCTCTATCGCACAGTTCCTCAACGCCCCAAAACCAACCCCAACACACACTCTGCATACGCAGACCCTTCTACCGAAGCACTTCAGTCGGACAGAAAAATCGATCAATACCCATACAGCTCCGCACTCCGTAAGTTCAAACGTCGTTATCGGGAATGCCCGGGCAATCTAGCCTGTCTACCAACCTCCGGCTATCTCGGCCCGGGCACTCCCGATCAACGCTAATGGTATATCGTCCCAAACCGCGTTAACCCAGGGCGCACTGCGTGACGAGACGCCAGCATCCGTGTGGGCAGCATATTCTCATTGAAAGATGAGCCTGAAAACCGCTTGCGAGGCAGCTGGGAACTGAGTCTCCTTTCTGATGATTTTTGGATCCTCCGGGGCCGACCAACGGGATGCGCGCTGAACCTGTAAACTGGCCCTGTTTTTCCTTTCTGAGGAAGGTTTTGGCTTTGGGGTTTACCTGCCTGATCGGAGCATGCGGTGGCTCGCCGACCAACGGGAGGCGCGCACGGCAACGGATCATGCGCTGGATCTCTGCTGGAGACTGGGGAAGAGTTTGCGCTTGACGCGCTGCATCGCCAGCGCGGCTTCGGTGTCGGTTTGGCTCTGAGCGAAGCGATCCAGTTCCGCCAGCGTGACGTTGGGCCGCAAGTAATTCTCGCAGTGAGGCAGTTCTCGAAACATCTCGAAGGGAGTTGCCCACCGCAAGTAGACACGGCGGCGTTTGCCATTGGCTGCGGTGAGGATCTTGGGTACTGCCGACGGCCGGTGGAAGTTCACGTAAGGGTTGAGGTGCTCCCGGTGAAATCGATCGACAGCCTCGGCGTGTTTCGGATCGATGTGCCCGAACCCAATGTGCTTGCGGATCACGGCGCCGTTCTTGGCCTCCACCAGCCCGTTGTCGCCGCAGTGATACGCGCGCGATTTGGTTTGCTGGATGAGCAGCTTTTCCAATAGCCCAGCAACTTGGTAGTTGATGAACTCGCTGCCGTTGTCGGTGTGGAATCCACGGACCACGAAGGGGAACTGCTGCAGGATCGATTCCAGCGCTGGAATCAGCCACAACTCGGAGATCTGCGGCACCGTGGCCGCAATTTCCCACTGCGTCACTTCGTCGACGGCATTGATGTGATACAGCCCTTTGCGTCCCTGATGATCGCCTTGATGCACGGTGTCGATGCGCAGAAAACCCGGTTCCCCGCGCGGTTTCGGTTTGCGGCGCTCGCCGATGGGAATCGACGTCGGCCGCGTGGGTTGGTAGCTGGTGTTGCGTTTCCGGTACGCCGAGCTGTTGCGCAGCCGGTATAGGTGCGCCACCGAGATCGATGATAGCCGCACATACGCTGCTTGTCCGTACTCGCTGTATTCCCGTTGCAGGATGTGTCGCGTCGCTGGCCCGCTGATGTTCCCGTGCGCTTTGTCGACGTAGGCAAGCAGTTCCACGTCGGCAGGAGTGTAGCGTGAGGCGAACTTCGTCCGCTGGTAGGCAGTCGCTTTCACTCGCCCCGTGCGCCGTTGCAGCGCAATTAAGCGCGTCACCTGGGCGCGGCTCAATCCCGTCATCCGCGACAGATATCGCCGCACCAGCCCCTTGTCCGGCTTGGCCAAGCTTGCGTACTGGAGCCGTACGAGCGTCTTCTCCACCCAACCGTACACTTCCGCGCGCCGCTGGCCGGCAAAACGCACCTCCTCGCTTCCGGCCAGAAACGCCCGAATCTGCTCCAGACTGGTGGCATCTGTGTCGTCCATGCTGATGATCAAATCCCAGCATCCCGTCTTTTCCCTTCAGGCTCATCTTGTGTGAGAATCCGAGAGCAAGTTCAGGCTCATCTTGCATGAGACAAGAGTCTCCTAC
>JABCYV010000228.1 GCA_013290025.1 Acidobacteriota bacterium | reverse complement strand
GGCGTCCATCGAGAACGAAAAGCTACGGGCACAGGTGATGAATATCCTCTCCGATCGCATGGTGCCGCAAAGGTCGGAACGAGTAGGGCAGGCTCTGCGCACGGGGCGCTTGGAAGAGTTAATTCCTCGGATGATGCCGGCCGATACCTTCTACCTCGCCGCGGAGTATCGTCGTAGGTTTTATGGGGAGACTGATTCCTTCGGACCTGCGGGTCAGGAATTGGAAACTCTCTGCCGCAAGTATCCGGCGGAAATCAACTGGGAACGGCTATCGCAAGACTTCGGCGTGCCGCATCCGATTTTGACCCAAAGTTATGCTCGCGAGCTCCTGAACTTAAAACCATTCCCTGCTTTCGAGGGGTATTCCAGCCGGCTGTTGGCCGAATCGTGGGATTCCAGCAATCTGTACTGGGCTCGCCTGGCGGACGAAATGGGCTATTCACCGGTGATGTTAAACCGTCTCGTTCCCCAACTGACCCGCCGCATGATCGAGAAGATCTTTGCTACCGACTTCGAAGACTGGCCGGCAATACTTCGCGCCATGCGAGAAACTGGGGAGGAGTTTCGGCAGGGCAAGATTGCCTTAGTATCGGCCCCTGGCACCGCTTCCCGGCCCTAGCTTATTTTTCCGGAAGGCGGCGGCCCTGATCGTGGTTTGTTGTCATAAGACTTTCATGGGAAGGCGCAACCAGAAAATCATGACCAAAAGATATTTTCTATTTCTTTGGCTGCTCCTTGGCCTGCTTTCGTTGCCCGGTACGTCCGCACGCAGTCAGGAGGGCGAGCCCCACATTCGGGTCAACGTTAACTTAGTGCAGTTGAACGTAGCGGTCACGGACAACAAAGGGAATTACGTCACCGGGCTTCGTCCTCAGGACTTCGCCATCAGCGAGGACCGTATCCCGCAAACCATTGCCACGTTTGGCGAGGGTAACGAGCCAGTCCGTCGATTAGTGGACATACCGCCGTCGGATGACAAGACCGCGGCCCAGACCGAAGCCCAAGCGCATGTTTCTAATCAACGTGGATCCGCCGGAGACGCACCCTCGACCCTGGGTTCGCTGGTGGCGGGAGCGAACGTTTTCATACTCTTCGACACTAGCAACTACATGTACCGTGGCTTTGTCTTCGCGCAGGACGCCATTGCCGATTTCGTACGCTCCCTGGAAACCGCAGACCGAGTGGCCTTCTATTCCTACAGCCGCGACCTTTCCCGAGCGGCTCCGCTGACCTCCGACCGGTCGCACGTTTTACGCGGAGTTCGTACCACTGTGGCTGGTGACGATGCCGCGCTCTATAACTGTCTGTTGCTGACTGTAAAAGATGCGGCGCAATACACCGGAAGAAAAGTGGTGGTAGTTTTCTCGAATGGTCCCGACAATGCCAGCATGGTGCCTCCGGAGGACGTCGCCGAGTTGGCGCAATCGACCGGGACAGCTATCTACATGATAAGTACCCAAGAAGCCAAGTTGGAGCCAGTCTCCACTGCTGTCTTTGAGCGGATGACCACAGCGACCGGCGGAAAAGCCTATTTTGCCAAGAATTGGAGAGACGAAAAACGTGCCTTTGCCTCCATCCGCGATGACCTGGCGCATCTTTATTCTCTCAGCTACTATCCTCAACCAAATCCCAACCGTGGCTGGCGTGCTATCACGGTGAAATTGGTGGGCGACCGCTTGAAGAAATACCATATACGAACGCGCGATGGGTACCGTCTGCAACCGACCCGATTCTCTGCGGCGAGCGCTGCGGAGTCTCTCTCGGAGTCGGCCTCGCGGTAACTTCGTGCATCCTCTGCGACGATTCGCTCAAATATGAAAATTGCAAAGCTGGTTCTGTGTCTGATTTTTCTGCCACTCGCGGCGATTCCACAAGAAAAGCCAATCAGTATTCAGGCCGGCACGGTGCTGGATGGCAGAGGAAACGTCTTGCACAACGTTCGGATTGCGATCCAGAACGGCAAGATTCTGCGGGTGGAGGAAGCCCGGGCCTACGCCGCAGGAACTCCCACCTACAATCTTGATGGATTCACAGTATTGCCGGGTTGGATCGATGTCCACGTCCACATCACCTGGCATTTCGGACCCAACGGCAAGGCCGAAGACAAGAATGAAACGCCGGAGGCGGCGACGCTGGCTGCAGCGGGCAACGCCTGGACCACCTTGATGGCAGGCTTTACCACGATCCAGAGCCTGGGCGCGCCCGAAGACAAAGATCTCCGCGATGCCATTGCTCGCGGAGACATCCCTGGGCCGCGGATTATTACCGCTCTGAATCCCATTGATGATGCGAAACTCACGCCCGGGCAGATACGAGAGAGTGTCCGAAAACTCAAGACGGACGGCGCGGATGTGGTCAAGATTTTTGCTTCAAAAAGCATTCGCGACGGGGGCGGTCAAACCCTAAGTGATGAGCAATTGGAGGCAGCGTGTGGGGAAGCCAAAGCCCAGGGTTTGCGTGCTGTCGTCCACGCTTATCGATCCGCTATCCGGGCCGCAACTCTAGCCGGCTGCAGCGAGATCGAGCATGGCACCTACGCCACCGATGATGACCTGCGACTCATGGCGGAACATGGGACATTCTTTGATCCCCAAATTGGATTAGTCATCCACAATTATTTCGACAACAAGGCCAGGTTCCTGGGGATTGGCAACTATACCGAGGAAGGTTTTGCGAAAATGCAGGAAGTGTTGCCGATGAACCAGGCAATGTTCAAGCGGGCGCTGGCTATCAAGGGCCTAAAAATTGTCTTCGGCACAGATGCGGTCGCCGGCGCTCACGGCCGCAACGCTGAAGAGTTTATCTACCGCGCGCAAGATGGTCAGGACTCCTTGGACGCAATGGTGGCGGCCAACTCTCGCGCCGCAGAATCACTCAACCTGCAAAATGAGATTGGCGCGATTGCCGCCGGGATGCAGGCTGACATCATTGCTCTGGACGGCGATCCGCTGAAAGACATTACCGCCGTGCGCCGTGTAGTCTTCGTGATGAAAGCGGGAACCGTATACAAGAACGTTGTTGCCGTCCACTAGCGCTTGCCCTGTCTTTCCTCGGCCTCGGCCAGCCACCCACGGCGTAGCTTTTCATCTGGGATGTTCGACAAATAAGGCTTGATATCGAGAATAGGTGTCCCATCCAACATATCGACGCCCCGAACATGCAGTTCGATGCCTTCGCGGCGACGCAGCTCGACCGTGGTCAGGCCAATCGGGTTCGGACGTCGGGGAGACCGGGTGGCAAATACACCATGCGGCCGATTGTCGGAGGGCGGCGTGCCCAGCAATTCGTCGCCACGTAATTCGAGCTTTGGGGAGCGATCGAACTCCCAGATGACGATGAGATGCGAGAAGCCCTCGATGTCGGTGAGCCCTGGCTCAAACTCGGGTAGGATCTTGAGCACGCCATCGGCCTCATGTCTAGCGCCAAGCCCCTTGGGAACTTCGCTTGCGTTCTTGTACGGACTACTCACAAATCCAATCGGCCGCGATGTGAACATGTGGGACGGGCCTCCGGTTCCCATACTAATGCCGTGACAAGAATGTCTGTTGCCCGAAACGATTGACTCGGATTCGCCCAAGGCGACTTGCAACGGAGGATATAATTTTGGATATGACCGAAGAAGCCCATGAATTGCTGCAAAAAGCCCTCGCGCTTTCCGAGAACGAGCGGGCGGAGTTAGCTGGGAATTTGATCTCCAGTTTGGACGGAACCGTTGATCAAGACGCGGATGCCGCCTGGCAGCAGGAGGTCGTGCGCCGGCTGCACGACCTTCAATCGGGCAAGGTAGAAACCGTTTCTTGGGAAGAGGTTCAGCAAAAGGGACGTACGCTGCTGCATGGCAAGTAAGCCGCTTCGATTTCATCCTCAAGCGGAGCAGGAGTATCTGACATCGCTGGCTTGGTACCGAGAGCGCAGCCTCATTGCGGCAATCAACTTCGAAAGTACCTTTGATCAGGCAGTAGGAAGAATCAGAGTTGCTCCCCATCGCTGGCCAATCTACTTCGAGGATTTCCGAAAATACACGCTCCGGCAATTTCCCTTCAGCATTGTGTATCAAGATTTTTCTTCTGAGATCGTAGTTCTGGCGGTCGCCCACGGTCGACGACGGCCGGGGTACTGGAGGGATCGCGTGTAACGGCGCAGCCCCACTTCTCACAAAAAACACGAGAAATGGGGTACCCGGCATCTGTCTCCATACTAGGGGCGTTCAATACAACAGATATGTTCTTCGCTAGCAGGCGTCTGGCGACCCACTCCTCTCGTTTGGTAGCCAGCGTCAACAGGCGCGCGCTAGGATGATGGGGCTCTGGATATCTTATGCGGGCGATCAGCCGCGCGGCGTCCTCCACAGTTGGATCCTTTAAATTGATCGAGAGCCGCTGAGCAGCCTGCCGCACGCCGTTCATATGCCAACCAAAATAGGCCGAAACGAGATACACGACTGGAATCTGATTTTTTCCCAACACTCTGTGCAGCCTGACCGCAAGCACGATCTCTTTGACCTTGCGTTTCAGTGACTTTCGATAGTCCGATGTGAGCACGCGAACTAGTTGCTGCTCTATTGTGCTTCCACCCTGAATCTTGCTCCCAAAGATCGTTTTAAATAGAGCGCGACACATTGCGATGGGATCGACACCGCCGTGACTATAAAATCGACGATCCTCAGCGAGAACTAGAGCGGCAACTAGGAGGTGGCAATTGTGCGTCTTCCAGAATTCTTTGCCTGTAATAGCAAGGTCATTGACGCGAGCGTTTAGTTGATTCCATTCATTGCGATATGCGGTAGCGGTTACAACCTCGACGAGGCGGCTGAACCACTCAAGCGGTAGTCCACGATATTCGGCCACTCGGTTCGGAACAGGAATCCTCTGGAGAACCGCCGTTCCCGAAGCATCGCCAGCGGTACTCGAAAATCGTCCAGTTAAATGCACCCTCGAGAACAGGAGACTATGGGTACCCAGCCGACCGCTTAAGGAGTTGCTGGTGTGGGAAAGGCCCTTGCGGAGGTCCTGGCAAATTCGAAGCGCAGCACCCATTCACTCGCAACCTTCCGGCCATCGACTTCGGCGGGGGAAAATTCCCAACGGCGGGCAGCTTGCAGAGCGCGATTGGCAAAATATTTGCTCGGCCCAGCAGAATCGAATCTCGCTCCCGTTACCCTGCCGGACGGGTCAACCTCGACCCTCACCTTGACTTTCACCGTGCCTTGAATCGTTCTCAACGCCGATTGCGAGACCTCGGGCGAGACTTGCTGAAGAACTTCACCGTGAACAACGCGACTGGACGGGTTGGCAGTCGCCACTGGTCGGAGCGCCGTTGGTGGGGGCGTATTCGATTTCGGGGGTGTATTCGATTTTGGACTCGGTTTCGAATCGTTCGATCCACGGTGAGACGTTCCACCATCAGGCGTCCCAACATTAGAGGTTGCTGGGCTCGGCTTCGGTTGGGCCTCAATCTTGGGAGTTTTAACGGCGGCGGGAGCGGGCTGCCCTTCGGGCGTGCGATTCAGAAGTCGCGGACCTGCCAACGCCGCTAACACCAGGCAGGCGGCGATGAGCGGAACCATGTATCCCCACTTTGCAAAGGCGCCGGGGCTTCCTTCAGTCAGCGCGGGCGCCGGCGCGGCAGGCGCTGGCCACAGATGCGATTTGATTTCGGCTACTGTCCATCGCTCATCCGGATTCCGGCGCAAACAGTTCCTTGCCACACTACGAAATGGCTCTTGTAACGTTGCTGGCAGGGCGGGATCCCCTCGATGCGTTTTATCCCAGCCCGGGAGGCGCTGAGTCACCGTCTCGACGAGCGTCATACCAAGTGACCAGACATCCCCTGCGGCGGAGGTTACCCCGCTCGCGGCTTCCGGTGGGTCGTAGACGCTGGGTTGGCTGCCGCTCGACTCGCCAATTTCGCGGATCCCGTCACTCGATAGTCTCAATTGATCAGCGACCACCATGATGTTTGCTGGTTTGATGTGGCCATGCACCAAGCCTTTGCCGTGAAGAAACGCCAATGCATCCAGCACCGGCCGGAGCATATCGCGTGCCTCCGCGTCGTTAAGCGGTCGCTGCGGAAGAACTTCCGAGAGATTCTCTTCTGCGTATTCAGTCACAACGTAGAGTAGGGCTGTACCTCCCAGCTCGCACCGTCCTGCCTGAAAAAGGCGAAGTAAATGCGGATGCGACAGTTTCCCAGCGCCTTCCCAGCGCGAGAGTTGCAAGTCCGCATCCTGCGGATCGGCAGGGACCAGCTTGATCGACGCTTTTTGTTGTTGCGCACTCCGTTCGGTTACGAACACTGCGCTGTGGTCAGAACCACCTACGTATCGCCGCAAATGGAATTCACCATTAACGACCTGGCCCTCCCACCGTTTCCACTCCGGCTTCATTGCACTCCTTTGAAATTTGGGCTCGTTTCCGCTGTTACCCTGACCCGGAGACCACGCATACCCTAGCGCCCGCATTCATCGGGTCTGCGGGCAAGGAACCGTTGTACCACATTGCTGGAGGGATTTAAGTCCAACAGTCGAATTGGTGGTGCGTCTTCGCGACTCCGGCCCAACCAACCGACGTATCAACTGCTGCCTTTTCAACTGATGGAGAAGAAATTGAGATTATCGTGACAAGCGAGAGCAGGGTTCCTACGGCTGCCAGTAAACGAATCATACTTCTCTCCGCCATTGGGGGTTGCGAAGGGCGCGGCTTCTCTCTTCGGATCAATAAATTCTATGCCTGCTGTGTGAGCAAAGCAACGAACTAAAGTCGTTGAGAAGGCCTGTCCAGGTGGGCAGCGGCAAATATGCCGGATACGCGTTTTTCACTTGGAAGCTGAATTTTCGAGGACCTCTGTCCGGATTCGACCGTGGGCTACGATCAGGCAGTCAACGGCTGGTCCACCGACTGGTTCGTGTTCGACATGCCCCGCTTCAGGCTTTCGATTTGGCGGGCGTGGTGGCGCGCATGCAGCCAATGGAACTTGCGCCACTCTGCGGCGGTCAGCGGTCCCAGCACGGGATTGTCCACCAAGTCCCGGCGGCTTCCGAAGCGCTCTTCGCACTTCCGAATCGACTCATCCATCGCCACGATATCGCCCTGAATTCTGGCCCTGACCAGTTCCGGCGAAGCGCCTTGCGGAATGGTGCCGGGGGGAGCCGGACGTCCCGAGGGAAAATATTCGAGCTTCAAAACCATGAGGGCGTCTATACGCATCTGCAAAGTGGGCTTGGTCGTGGCGATTTTTCCGGCTTGCAAACAGAGATCAAACGCGGTTGTGGTGGCGCGGTAGGTAAGCCAGAGATGTTCCATGATTTCCGCAGCACTCCACTTTTCTTGGGGACGCCACTTGAACTGCTCCGGAGTGATTCCGGCAAAAGAGGACGCGATGGTCTCCTGCAGCTTCCGCACATAGAAATCCATGGTGCCCAAGCCCTCGCTTCCAGTTC
>JABCYV010000227.1 GCA_013290025.1 Acidobacteriota bacterium | reverse complement strand
GTACCAGGCCCAAAACAATTGGAATTAAGACTACCGCCGTGAGGATTCTTTTGAGTAGCTGCAAGCCGCCTTAGCCCCGGCCCACTGGCAGATGCAGATGGGGCACCGGCCCCCCCGCCCGCTGAGTGCCAGCGCGGCGATGCAGCTCGCCGTGCGGCTGCGATGCGTCGCCCGCCAGACCACCGTAACGCCGTTCTCGCTTCTGGTATTCAGCAATGCCTTCGAGCAGATCTAGACCACGAAATTCAGGCCACAGCGAGGGAGTCACGTAGATTTCGGCATAGGCGAGTTGCCAGAGCAGGAAGTTGCTCAACCGCATCTCGCCGCTGGTCCGAATCACCAGATCAGGATCGGGCAGGTGCCGGGTATAGAGATGCCGGGAAACCGAGTCTTCATCAATTTCCAGATGATCCAGCCCGCCGTTGCGCGCCGCAGCGTCCACAATAGATCGGAATGCATCCACCAATTCGGTGCGAGCGCTGTAATTGAGCGCCAGCGTCAACACCATGCCAGTATTGCGAGCCGTGGCTTGCCGCGCCCACTGCATCTTCTCCTGCACCGAGGGGGGAAGCTCATGCTGGCGTCCGATGTACTCCAGACGGATGTTGTTCTTATTCAGCGTAGGGACTTCAGCCTTCAGGTAGCGGCAGAGCAAGGCCATGAGGAAATCTACTTCACTCTTGGGACGCTTCTTCCAATTCTCCTCGGAAAAAGCATAGAGCGTGAGCGCGGAAATGCCGACGCGGGCCGCAGTCTCAACTGTAGAACGTACGGATGCGACTCCGGCGCGGTGTCCGGCCACGCGCGGCAAATGACGCCGCCGCGCCCAGCGGCCGTTGCCGTCCATGATGATTGCGATGTGCTTCGGGAGCCGTTCCGGATCAAGCCGTCGGTAAACTTCCGCTTCCTTGCGATCCAGCCCGGCAGGAATCGTCGCTTGCAAGCGCAAACCTCTGCTGTTTGTTGAAGCTAACACAGGGTGACAGGGGATGCAATGTCACGAAGAGAACCCTGCGGCGCGTTTGACACTCCTTTTGGTGAGCGCCTATACTGCCCAGCCGCGCCACGAATTTCCTTTCCGGAGAGATTTCAATGTCGAAACGTTTGCTGACTGTTTTGCTGATTACGTACTTCGCCCTGGCGACCTTGAGCTTTGCGGAGACCCACTCGAAAATTCATCAACCTACGCTGACAATGCCGGCGGCAAATTGCCGCTGATGTCCTGCCAGGTCACTCCATCGGTGGTTCGGAGGCGACACTTGGAATGCCTATGACACTCCGCTCGTGAGCTCACCCAGCGCCGGCGCGTTCACCGTCGCTTTCCGCGACCACTGGCACGGCATCGTGGGCGGAGGCGATTTGGACCCAAGCGATCCAAATAATGCGGCAACGGCCACATCCAGCGACGGCGGCAAAACCTGGAACCTTACGAACAAACCTCCGGTGACCGGAGCCATTTACGGCTTGAGCTACGTGGGTGGAGTTGGTGACAGTGGCGATCGAGAAGGAACCGACGACAACAGCCGCCACGCTGTCGTGATCACGGCCAATACGGGAGGGGCGGCCTGGACTCCCGACGAAGAAACACCTGGTTCACACTGCCCGGTGTGAGCGGCTTCTGGGCGGTGGCTTTTGCCAGTCCAAAGGCCGGATGGCTGGTGGGAACTGGAGGCTCCATTTTGAAGATCAGCTTTTAGCGACGGTGAGGTCTTAGGGTCGGCTGCCCCCGACTGTCGGTTTCTTGGAGCCGTAAGGGCACTGCCCGCTAAGATCAAGATCAGGGCGCGCGCCATGAGTCCTTCTTACCCCACCATTGCCCCCCAACCCCGCAACGAGCGCGTTGTTATTTGAGGGTGTAGGTGCCCTCACAATCCCATGTGGCTGTTCCGTCGCCATTCCCCTTGCCGGTGCAACTGCCCTCACCCTTGACCGCGGCGAACTTCCCGGTGCCGCCTACCATGGACCACTTGTTGTTCCCGGATTGAAATTTTCCAGCTTTCACCATACCCTTGCCCGAGTTGGCATAGTGGTAGTAAATCTTGTCGCCATTTTCCGCGGTGACCACGAACATTCCATGCCACGTTATCGTGTCTCCCGTGGTTTCCTCGAACTCCGTGCCGACACCTTCCTTCTCTTTCACACCGCCTACTTCGCTTTTGGAAGCGGTGCAAGTCGTTTTGGTCACCGCATAGTTATGATTCGCCTGGTCGCCCACATCAATGCCGTGCGTTTCGGACGGCATGCCGCACTTCCACTGCGACACGACCTTGTCCGCCAGCGACAGCGATGACAGCAGCAGCACGGAACAACCAATTAACCATAGTTTGCGCATATTTCGTCTCCTCTGAAATTTTGAAACTAACGTGGGCCCTGGATACCCAGCGCCGGAGGCTATTTCGTCTCCGCGTGCGCTTACTTCGCCGCTTTGCCTTTCAACTCGACTACGATCAAATCCATCCCGTTCTCACCGGTGTTCTCCGGCAGATGGGTCGCGGCGGCGCTGTATTGGGAGTCACCTGCCTTGGCGGAAAAGCCTTCCTTCTTCCCGTCTGGATAGATGAACTGCCCTTTGGCGTCGGTGAGGAACACCGCAACCGTGACGGGATGGCTGTGCATTACTGACTTCTCGTGTGGGCCGTAATGTACCTTCAGAATCCGTACTTGGTCATTCTCGGTGACTACTGTGTAATGCTTGGGATCAGCCTTGGCCGCATCTTGGGCCGAGACGATTGGGACAAGACAAATGCACAACAAGACGCCATAAAGAGCCAGATGCACTCTCATCTTTGATCTCCTTGAATACTTGGTATTTATTGGAAAAGCACCCAACCCTACTCCGGCAGGGTTGTTATGTCAATCAGGCTTTGATTCTTGACCAGGGTAGAAATCGGATTGGTTCAGCCGATCGGTCGAATTTCGGCGGCGCGCGCCGCGCGTGGTGCCCGGACGATGCACCCGCGCCACACAAACTACGCCTCTCGCGCTTCTTCAGGCACAACTTTCAATTCCAGCTTTTCTGTCCAGCGCAACACCGTCAGCGAGCTGCTCACGCCGACTCGAGCATCCGTCAGCAGCCGATGCAGATCATCCACGCCGGCTACGGGCTTGGCATCGAGCGCGACGATCACATCGCCTTCCCGCAGGCCAGCCTTCCGCGCCGGGCTACCATTGGACACAGACATCACGACTACTCCGTTTTCGCTGGGAAGATCGTAAAAGCGCACCAGGCGACGGTGCAGGGGCACGGTCTGGGCTTCGACACCAATGTAGCTGCGTCGGATGCGTCCGTCGCGCAGCAGGCGTCCGGCAACAAATTTCGCGGTATTGATTCCGATCGCAAAACACAAGCCCTGCGCCATCGGAATCATGGCAGTGTTCACGCCCACCACCTGCCCAGCGGAATTCACCAGAGGTCCGCCAGAATTACCAGGATTCAGCGACGCGTCGGTCTGGATGACGTCCTCGATCAGCCGGCCGGAGTAGGAACGTAGAGAGCGTCCCAGCGCGCTCACCACCCCTGCCGTCACCGTGTATTGGAAGCCGTAAGGATTGCCGATAGCAATAGCCAACTGGCCGACGCGGAGTTTCTGCGAGTCGCCCAGAGGAGCGGCAAAAAGATTCGGCGCGTCGCTGCTGGGATCAATACGGATGACGGCAAGGTCAGTAGCCGCGTCATCGCCGATCATTTGAGCCGGAAACCGTCGGCCATCGGAGAGCGAAGCTTCAATTCTCCTGGCATCGTGGACGACGTGACTATTGGTAAGGATCAGTCCATCTGGAGTAAAAATGAAGCCAGAACCGCCGCCCTGCAGTTCGCGAGGCTCCCCTGATCGGCTTCGGCCCGTCTGCGTGACCTCGATCTTGACCACCGAAGAACTGATCTTCTCCGCAGCGCCGACCACCGCATTGGAGTAAGCATCGAGCAGGGGCGAGTCATCGGGTATACGGGTGGCAGATGTCTGCTGGGCCGGTTCTGAATAGTCTGCCAAAGGGAAGGTTCTTGATGAATTCATGTTTGCTAGATGAAGCTGAGAGGAATCCGGATTCAAAGCAGAAGCAGTTGCGACGAGGGGTGATCGGCCCCGCTATCGCTTGGGACGCAACCTGGTGGCCTGATTTGGCACCAGGCAAGCCTTCGAGGCATTCGCTAAACCCTGTTGCAGCGCGACGCCCAGCTTTGCCATTTCTTCGGGAGTCATGAGCTTCTGCATCTCCTCAAAAAGTTGGCGTTCTTCTTTGCGGATATGGGATGCCAATTTCTCCACCAGAGCTTGCAAGCCCGCCCCGTGCAGAGTACGAGCCGAAGCCCGGGAGAAGAAATCACGGAGCACGGCGTGTCCAGTGAGAAGCTCCGCGACTAGAGGCTGGAGTTCGGGAAAGCGCGCGGCCACGGGAAACAAGTCGCTTTCCTCAGCCGCAAAATGGACCGCGATTTCCTGCTCAAAAATCTGCTGGATTTCCGCTTGCCACGCTTCCAGGTCAACTTCCCCGGCCTGAATGGCACGATCCAGGCGCACACACAACGCTAGCGCACGCTGATGCTGATGCGAGAGCGGAATCAGACTCTTGTCACGGAGCATAAACATATTATCGCTGCCACAAGAGCAAAAGCAGCAACAATTCTCAGCTTGCTCCCGCAACCGACCACTGCTCTCCCTCTCGCCGCAAAGTTAACCAATCGGTGCGAACCCGGTCCCATTCTTGAATCAGCATTCCGTAGGACTCAAAATACTCGCGAATGCGCAGCCGTTCCCAACCGACGATATCTTCCAGAATAGGCGCCAGCACAGCGAGGGCGTCAGTACTCAGGACCGTGCGCTTGGCGACCTGCGAAACGTGTTTAGCTTCAGATACCGCAATCGTGAAACCATCACGCACGTTGACATGCAACATCACGTGAACATCTGAGCTGCCATCGCCGGTGTATATGATCTGGGCCGGCCCGACCTTCAGCTCGGATTGCAATTGATCGAGCCTGGCCACCTTCCCATAGCCGGCTGTGGAACGAGCGATGGTAGCGATCTCGCCAGAAGAGGTGTAGCGGAATTCCGTCCCGTAAATATGATCTTTTGGGACGATACCTTCCAGGGCCGACTGAATGACTTCGACCGGCGCCGCCGAAAGCACGTAAAACTCAAAGTGGTGACCCTCGATCCCCTTGTCCAGAAGCTCGTGGAGAAGCTCGATGTTGTCTTTCAGGCGAATTCTCTTGCCCACCTCGTAGAGGTGTTCCCGACGCACGCGAGCGCGAAACTCGGGATCGTGCAGGAGCAGATAAGCCAGTTCAGCGCCTTGCTGCACCAGGTTTAGTTCGGCCATTCCTTTCGATTTCCGCTCAAACTCCGCTGTCGGAATACCGACCAACTCGCTCAGGACGTATCCGGAGTCATTGAAGGTGAGCGTCTGGTCGAAGTCGCTAGCAAAAAGATACCGTTTCAAAGGTTTATCAGTCATCCATTGATTAGATTCGGCCACAGCCCAGAAGGCCAACAAATAAGATCGATAGCCCGGATTACGAATGAGAATCGCTTACCCATCCTTAATGTCCCGGGCTAAATTATGCCGCACATTTCGGGCTATATCCCTTGGAGTTTCACGCCGCCTTTACTAAATCCTCTGCACCATTGAGAATGGTTTGGTTCGCCTACAGCGCGCGATCTAAACCTGGAACGCGGCGCGCGGATACCGGGAGCAACATCCGGCAGCAGGCAACAGGAGCAGGAATTATTTATGGCAGCTACTGGAGAACTTATTCGTCTGATCAACTATGTTGATGACATCACCACCACGTTGCGCCGCATCAGCGCCCATATTTCCGCCATGGAACCGGATGAGCGCAAGCGCTTGTCAGAGAGTTTGCGGGCCGCTCGAGCTAATCTCGACGGCGTTCTGGCGCATCTAGAAAAAGGAGGACAGTAGTGGCGCAAGTCTCGACCATCGCGGTGATCGGTGCCGGCACTATGGGCCGGGGCATCGCACACGTGGCGGCGCTAGGAGGCTACCGCACTATCCTGGAAGACTTGCTTCCAAACGCTCTGCGCAAGGCGGAGAGCGAGATCCGCAGCCATCTGGATAAGGCCGTCGAATCAGGTAAAGTCTCCACCGGCGAGGCCGAGGCTGCCTTTGCACGTTTGGAATATGCTGGCGGAGTGGAAGAAGCAGCACGCGAAGCGGATTTGGTGATCGAGGCAGTACCGGAAGAGATGGAATCCAAGATCGAGATCTTCACCCTGCTCGATAAAATTTGCCGCCCCGGTACAATCCTGGCCTCCAATACTTCCTCGTTGAGCATCACCGAAATTGCTACCGTCACCTATCGGGCCAAGAAATGTGTAGGCATGCATTTTTGCAATCCTGTGCACAAGATGAACCTGCTGGAAATCGTCCGTGCGCTCGAGACCGACGATGACACCCTCGCAACCGCCATCGACGTGGGCAGGCGCATGGGCAAGGAAGTGGTAATAATCAAGGAGTCTCCCACTTTATCACCAGCCGCGTTTACGCGATGATCGGCAGATGCCGGTGGCTAGGGCAAACTCTTAGGCACCGGCACCCAGCCGCACTTCCAGCTATTTGTTGATGTCCTGTTTGGCCTCCAGACGCTTCACCAAACCCTCAACATAGGACTTTTGGTTGTCTGGAGCGCCCGCAAGCGCGATCCTCATCTCTTTCGCAGCGCCTTCGAAGTCACCCTGCGCGCAGGAGATTCGCGCCAATCCGGAGTGAACAAACCACTCATTCGGATTCTTTTTGGCATTGGCACGGAAGATCTCGAAGGCCTCCGCCTGCTTACCCTGAGCCTGAAGCTGGCGACCATAAAAGTGAGTTTGCAGCGGGTTTGCTTTCCCAAGCGCCTTGTCTCTCGCAGAAGTTGCGTCGTCCTTCTTACCGAGGGCCTCCAAGACTTGCGATTTGGTCATCAAGTTGTCATAGCGCTCTTCCGTCTCGATGGACTTGTCGGAGTATTTTAGCGCCTCATCTAAATCGACTTTGCTGGCGAGGAGATAGTTTGCAGCATCATCCCATCCCCACCATGTGTACTGGGCCAAAGTGCGGAGCTGGTTGTGCAAGCTTGCCTCGACGATTTGGTTGACGTTTACGCTGACCTTAAACGGAACCGCAATTTTCTCCCAGCGCAGAGTGGCAACCGCCGAGTCTGGCTTCACGTCGTCAAAGTCATAGGTCAGAGCTTCATGTAAATCCGCCGGCTGCGGCTTCACCGTCACCCGCAACGCGTCTTCAGCTTGGCTATAGGTGAAGCTGCCCCAGGAGGTCGCGTTCTTGGAGAAAATGACCGTCCATTCATTCTCCCCGGGGATCATGTGTAGCCCATAGGTTCCTTTGGGTAGAGCTTGGCCCTCGATAGTCACGGCATCGGCGAACGAAATCGTGGTGTTTTCGTTGGCGCCGGCGCGCCAAACCTGCCCGTACGGGACCA
>JABCYV010000226.1 GCA_013290025.1 Acidobacteriota bacterium | reverse complement strand
ATAAACATCAATGGGGAAATGGAATTTAGAGCGTTGAACACACTCCCGCGTTTCTCATCGCTATCTTTTTCTTGGCTGCGACACGACTGGTAGTTGCTCTTAACAGTGTTCTCAGGCGGTGGCCATGCGAGGCAGGTTATAATGCCAAGCTGCGATCATGCAGAATCCCCGTTACGCCCTGGTGGCTTACGTTCGGAGTCCGGTTGGGGAGTTCGTCGAGCGGTTGCGGCAGGAGTTGCATCCCGCTCTGCCTCATTTGGCAGCCCACCTCACCGTGCTTCCGCCTCGCCTGCTGCAGAGCAGCGAGCTTTCGGCGCTGGAAGCCTTGGAGGAAGTATGCAGCCGGATGGAGCCCTTCGAAGCCACTCTGGCGGACGTCGAAACTTTCGTCCCAGTGACTCCAACCGTGTTTATCCGAGTAGGGCAGGGCGCCCTCCCCATGCAGGAATTGCATGACAGGCTGAACAAGGTAGCCCTGGCTGCGGAGGAAGAATGGCCCTTCATGCCGCACCTGACCATCGTCAAGATGAGCGACCTGGCCCAAGCGCAAGCGGCTTATCAAGTGGCCCGCGACCGCTGGGACCACTTCCCGGGTAGCCGTCGCGTCGTAGTGAAAGACCTGACTTTTGTGCGCGAAGAAGAGCCCAATTGCTGGGTGGATCTCGCTGCAGTTCAGCTAGGTAAGAGTTTGGTGTCTCCTCGCGCCTAAACCCTCTTCTTCTAATGCGTTACGGGCGCCGCTCCCGTAATTCCTACTTCCGGAAGTACATGTCCCTCTCGTGCGTTGCCAAAGGTCCTATTGCGGCGTAAATAAGAAGTTGGATTGCTCGGCGAATGCCGCTTCCCTAGCGGGTTCTAGCGCTTATCACCGGGGGCTCATGCAAATCGGAGTTTACGGATCTGGATATCTGGGTACGGTAGTTTCAGCCTGTCTGGCAGACTTCGGAACTCCAGTAACCTGTTGCCACCCTGACAGCTCGCGCATGGTCGAGATGGCCCAGGGCAATATCCCCTTCTTCGAGAAAAATCTAGCTGAGGTGATCAAGCGCAATGTCCGCTCCGGACGGTTGCTTTACTCGACCGATATGGAATCTTTTGCCCGCAAGGCGCAAGTGATTTTTCTAGCGGAAGACACCGCGCAGCACCTAGCGGATTTGGCTAACCGCATCGCACGTCTGGCTCCGAAGCCACCCATTCTGACGATCGTTACTCCGGTCGCAGTGGGCACCGCCACCGGGGTTGAGCAGCGTCTGCAAGAAGCCGGACTACGCGCCACCATCGTCTCGCAGCCGGTATTCTTCACTCCGGGTTGCGCCGTCGAAGACTTCAATTGGCCTGATCGCATCATCCTCGGCACCTCCTCCAACGAAGCCGTGCTGGCCTTGAAGCAGATCTTCCACTCTTTGGTGATGCGCGGCGTTCCGGTCATTGTGACCAATCATGAAACCGCCGAACTGGTGCGCGAGTCGGCTACTGCGTTCGTGGCCACGAAGATTTCGTTCATCAATGAGCTATCCAGTCTGTGCGAGCATGTGAATGCGGATGCCGTAAGCCTCTCGCTGGCGCTGGGACTGGACAAGAAAATCGCTCCTCGATGCCTGCAACCCGGAGCGGGCATGGGCGGCCTGTTCGCCGAGTCAGATATGGATTCACTGGCCGAACTGGCCCGCCAGAAGGGCGTCTTGCTTAAGGTGCTCAGCGCGGCGCGGGAAGTGAACCATAGCCTGGCCGACCGTCTGGTCGACAAGATTTCGACGATGGTGAAATCGGTGCAGAATAAAGACGTCGGAATTCTCGGGCTGGCATTCAAGCCCAACACCAATTCCGTGGCCGGATCCTCTTCGGTGCGGCTGGCACAAAATCTGATTGCCAGGGGCGCTCGTGTCCGCGCCTACGATCCAGTAGCGATTCCGGACGCGCGCATGGAATTGAACGGCACGGTTCACTACTGTGAAACCGCATACGCCGCAGCCGAAGGCGTGGATGCGCTGGTAGTTGGCACCGGCTGGCCGGAATTTCGCGGCCTCGATTTCGACCGCATCAAACATCTGCTGAAACGTCCCGTCATTGTGGATACCAAAAACTTGCTCGATTCTGTCCGGCTGCGCGCGATGGGATTCGAGTATGTTGGCGTGGGCCGCTGATAGCCTGCAGCAGTGAGAACTGCGAATGGAACCTGAAAAATTCAGAAGCTGACCAGAGACGCTTCTCCGGCTCCGCAAGCATGCCCGCCAGTTGCTATAATCGACGGGATACGGTGGGAGTAGCTCAACTGGCAGAGCACCGGACTGTGGCTCCGGACGTTGCGGGTTCGATTCCCGTCTCCCACCCCAGCTTGATCCGCCCGCATCCGGGAGGAAAAACGTACCAAAGAAAAACCGCACACGAATGGTGATTAGAGTTAATTGAGCAGCACAACTACTCGCAGCCACAGTGTCAGGGCACGATAATCACGGCGGCCGTTCCGAATGTGGGGCCCGGCGATTGGAAATCCGCCTCGCAAGTGCTAACAGTATTGCCTGCACCGCCAGTCAAATCGCAACCCGCGCCATTGCGCGCGTCGAATTCCAGGTCATAGGTGCCTACAATCGGCCCGACGACAACCGTGAGCGTGCCGTTGCCGTGTATGTCGGTCGTGACCACGCCGAATTCCACCGCTATCGCGGTTCTGGTTACACCTTGCCGTGTGATCGGTGTGCAAGTGCCGGGAGTAGGCGTCTGGACTGGAAACTGGCCGAATGTCTTCGGAAACTTGCTACAAAAGATGTGAACACCGACCTGATAAAGCTTGTTTGGCGTCGCATGCACCAATTTATAGGTCACGGTTAACTTGCGCGTCGTAGCCGACACCGACCAGGTGATACTGCTGTGCGTGAAGTCAAGCGGTTCGCTGAAATTATCCCAGCCTGCGGTCCATTTTTCTGTTGTCGCAGAAGTCGTACCCGCAGACAGAAGCAATGCCACTACCAGCAAGAATGTCCTTTTCATCGGAATCTCCTACTTATCGTGAAGTCCTTCCACATTCGGAAGCCGCCGCGGAAGGCGTTCAGGTTGTTGCCCAGAATTGTGTTGGGTGGGAGCTTCTTCAACTTCTTTGCGTTTCCGCCGCCGAGCACGATCGTCTCAGGCTCCAGGGCCTCGCGGAGCTCGGTCACAACTTTGGTTACGTGCTGTTGCCATTTCTTTCGCCCCAGTCGCTCCAGTCCGCGCAGCCCGAGGTAATCTTCGTAGGTTTTGCCATGCTTATAGGCCAGATGGGCGAGTTCCATCGGTTGGACAATCCCATCGACGATCATCGCAGATCCCAGACCTGTTCCCAGGCCAAGGAAAAGCACTCGACCTCCGCTATAGCCGCCCAGCGCCTGCATGGCGGCGTCGTTGATGAACTTGACGGGCTTGCCGAATGCTTTGCGAAAATCAAATCCTACCCATCCCTTGCCCAGATTGTGCGGCTCGCGCAGGGGCTTCCCGTGGACGACCGGGCCAGGATAGCCGATTGAGACCACATCGTAGGGCCGGTTATCGAGGGCGGCTTTGATCTTGCGAACCATCGCTCCGGGAGTAAGAGAGGGCCCGGAGACAAATTCGATTGGGTTTTTCATTCCTGTGATCAACAGTTTGACGTGAGTGCCGCCAATGTCGACTACAAGAATTCGGCGAGGTTGGGTTCGGGATGTTCTCGACGCCATTTGTGATTCCTCGGCCCAGGGCCGCAGAACCTCTGTAGTGTTGCAACTGTATTTCAGTGCTTCGCAGAGAACCGGTAAGCGATATAGAAAAGTTGCAAGATGGTCACGCCAACGATCACATAAGTTGCGATCTCCATCCTTCTGCCAGATTCCTTGACTTCCTTCAGCACTTCCGCCATGTCGCTGGCGGCTTGCAGCAACTTCTCGCTCAGCAGATCCATGTGCTCTGTAGAGCTCTTCATCTTGTCCAGCACGCGCGAAGTGTCGACCAGGGCGGTAGCCGTCTTCTCACTGTTGCGAACATCGAGCTCGGTCTTACAGGCAGACCACCACGGACTTCCCGGTGGGTTGTCGTACATGCGCTGCCGAATCTCCTCTGAGGAGCGGCTTCGCAGCAATTGGATAAGGGCCTGTACCGAGTCGTTGGCTTTGGTCTCGTCAGTGGGTGTGGCCATGGCGGAGCCTTCCGAAAAATGAAAAGTCATTCTCTCATGAGGCACATGAGATTTGGCTAGGCGGTTTTCTCCAGCTCGCGCCGATCCCATTTAGCCAGGTTAGCGCCGGCTTCATAGGTACTTTGCAGGAACTCCAACACCGCCGCACGCGGCGATGCTGACTTTCTAACGTCCTCGTTTAGCAAGAGGAATTCGTGCATCTGCGGATGATAAAGAGCTGCAGCCGGCCGAACCCGGCTTTCAGCAAAATCCTTCGGCTCAGGCGCTGCGTAGGCATAGAACGCCGCATCTTTGACGTCTCCACTGCCCGGCCAGAATCCACCGCTGATTACTTCGTGCGAATAGGCCTCGCGAGTGATCAAGTCCGCTCCCTCCCGAGGCGTAGCGCGGCGTCCAGAGAAGCGGGTAACCGCCAAATCGAAGCTTCCCCAGAAGAAATGCACGGGGCTGCTTTTTCCGACGAAGTGACCACGAAACTCTTTGAAGATCGTATCGGCCTCCAGCAGGATGTGAAAGAAGCGAGTCACATATTCCGTATCGTAGGAAGCGTGCTGAACATCCTTCTCGAAGGCGATTGGGTTAGGAATTTCTACCGGCATGGTCCAGATTTTCACCGGAATGCCCAGCCCAGCCAGAGCAGCCATGAATTCCTTGTAGAAATCCGCCACAGAACGAGGCGCGAGCGGAATCAACTTCTCCGAACCCTCGCTGGTTCGAATGCTCAGCTTGTGATCAAGAAAATCGAATTGGACCTCAAAGATGCCACGATCAAAAGGAATGGCGGAAGTAGTCAGTCCGCGTGCGTTCAAGTAGAACGGTACCTGCCACCAATGATTGACCGGCGCACACTGCGCGAGGCGTACTTTACCGACTATCTGGGTCCACATGTGAAGCGTTTCACACGTATCGCGCCAGGCGTCGAGTGGTAAGGCGGGCCAGAGTTGCGGCCTGTTAGTCGTATTACTTGGATTCATGAGTAACTCCATCGACTCGATAAGCCGTATGCATCTCTATTTCGCAACCAAGGACGCAGCGTGCCCGGCGCTCGCTTCAACCAGCTTCTGAACTGACGGCGCAACCATGAGCAGGAGCTGACCTTTTTGGGTTTTCGCTTGCTCGATCAACCCCAGTTGCTCTGTCTTCCAGTCATCCGGTGCTAGCTCGCTGCGGTCGAGGTAGTCTAGCGCGTTCAAGCCGGTTCCGCCGAGTGCCGAAAGGTCCCTCGACAGAGGCGCGACTTCTTTCAACAGGAAAGATTTGTCCAACACCGGTTGGAGGTTCGTCTGATTATCTCGCCATTGGTGGAGCAGAGCGATCATTTCAGCCTTGGTCTCCGGGGAGGCCTGGCCCGCCAGTAAGGCGTCCACTAACTCCGTGAAGTGCCGTGCTGTCGTGCTCTCTGGACGGACCGCATCAACTACACGATTCAACGGTGTAGCACTCGTAGGAACAGCCGGAGCCGTTTCCTCACGCGTGTAGTCTTTTACCGGTTCCACCACATCGGCCAGCACGCGAAGGCTGGAGATGTCGTCGGTTCCCGCAATCCGGCGGAGCATGAGCGCGTAACTCGAGTTGTGGGTCAAGCCGAGCCAGTCAAGACGGCGGCTGATCTCGTCCAAACGAGAGTACATCGAATTCACATCGGTTACATTCTGCGGCGACCACAGTCTTTCCGCGATGGCAGCAGCTCTGGGCCAAATACGCGAGTCCACGTTCTCTGGAGAAACATACTCCGACCACATACACGCCTCGCCGCCGAGGACGCGTTGGCTCTCTTCTGGAGTTAGATTAGCTGCAGCGCCGCTCATCGGATCAATCGCGTAATGTCGTGAAGCCGGCCAAATCAGATCGAGGTAATAACCGTACGAGAGCAGTCCGCGGTAGCCTTGCTTGGCCGCCGCTGCCAGGGAATCCTGCCCTCGCCACGATTGGATAACGATGCTTTTCGGCAAATCGGGATGCAGGACTTCGTCCCAACCCAGGGTTGTTTTTCCGTGCTTAGTGACGATCAGCTGCACTCTCTTGTTGAAGTAGGCTTGCAGGTCTTGATTACTCTTCAGGTCGTGGAGACGCATGAAGGCCTGGATCTTGGGATTGGCGTCCCACTGCTTGCCATTTACTTCATCTCCACCGATGTGAAAGAACTGATCGGGGAAAAGAGTGGCCATCTCGCCGATCAGGTCATCCAGGAACTTGTAAGTGCGCTCCTGAGTAGGATCGATCGCCGGGTCGAAAATTCCCCACTGGCGTTCAATGGCATACGGGCCGGGCCCGCTTGCGAGTTCGGGATAACCCACGAACCAGGCCGTGCTATGCCCGGGCATGTCGAACTCCGGGACGACACGGATGCCGCGGTCGCCCGCATACCCGATCAGATCGCGAACCTCATCCTGGGTGTAATAGAGGCCGTCCGATCCCAGTCCCTGGAGCTTGGGAAACTTCTTACTCTCAACGCGAAAGCCCTGGTTGTCCGACAGATGCCAGTGAAACACATTGAGCTTTACGGTGGCCATTCCGTCCAGATTGCGCTTGAGCACATCGAGAGGAATAAAGTGGCGGCTTACATCGATCATTAATCCCCGCCATGGAAAACGTGGCTTGTCCTGGATGGCAACCGCCGGCACGGCAAAGCCGTTAGGAGTCATCTCAACCAGCTGCAGAAGTGTCTCCAGCCCGCGCATAGTGCCGAGGGTGGTCGCCGCACTGAGCGTCGCGGCAGAATTGTTGATTTCGAGCTTGTAGGATTCGTCCTCGCCAAGTTCTTCGATATCTTTCCCTCCCGTTCCGCTCAGAATCACAAGAGTGGCGTAGGGAGAATCGGCTGGTTTCATGTCCAAGGGAAGCATGCCGGTTAAGCGGCGAAGGTCGCTAAGGAACCGATCGACCGCGCGCTGAAGCCTGACGTCGGTGTGGCCGGTAATCGCGACCGAGAAGGACGGATCAATCAGAAGTTGCCCGGTTCCCATCTGCACATCAGCTGGCATCGGCACAAGGCTAAGCGTGTGCTGAATTTGCGGAATCGCTGAGCTCACGAATACCGAAACTAACGCCAGGACAAGTAGCAGAACCCGCATGGTTCGTCCCTCAAGTGGTTCCCACAAAATGCCGAACAGGAATGGGCAGGATAGTGGAACCCGGGTTCGTTCTGCAAACAGTGGGGTCGAAGCGATCTGAGGTCAAGAGAGCCTAGGTCTGAGGTTCTAGGTCCTAGGCCTCAGGTCCGAAGTCCGAGGTCTGAGTCTTTTAGCCTTCCGCCATCAATTGACTGCAGTGGCACAAATTCAGGTCCCCGATACAGGGCTCGGAAATCAGGCGCTCCAGGCCGATTTGACCTTCTCTCCTCGATCCCAGGGCTCCCGACCAGACCACGCGGAATTGCGCTCTTTCGTCGCCAAACTGTACCTCCAGGATTTCGCCCGGTCTAACCTGACGGCAGAGACCCTGAATCACGGCACCGCTACTGCTGATA
>JABCYV010000225.1 GCA_013290025.1 Acidobacteriota bacterium | reverse complement strand
TCGTTCGGCACGTGAAAACCGCACCATTGCCATCGATCCGGATGCCGACTGAGGGTCGGGAGCGAGGCGGCCGGGCGCGAAAGAGAAGCCGGCACGCTAACCGCCATCGGTATTTCTGATTTGGTATATCAAGCCATTTTTGCAGCAAAAAAAGCTTGACAGTCGTCATTGTCGGGACTAAGAATAAGCGCTTATTTCATAACACTGTTCGTTTTGATTGTGCTGGGGCCACGCTTGCATGCTTCGAGGGGGAGCGAGAATCATGACGAGACATACGTGTTTCAGGGCGAGTCTGCTCTTCTGCGCGCTATCGCTGATCTGTTCGACCCAGAGTGCTCTGGCTCAGGTAACAACCGGCCGAATTGCCGGCGTGGTTACGGACTCTTCGGGTTCGACCCTGCCCGACGTCGCCGTGACGGTCACCCAGGTCGATACGTCGACGTCGACCACCGTCAACACGGACGCTGCCGGAGAATACGTTGCCACGAATTTGAAGATTGGCACGTACACGGTCAGCTTTCAGAAACAGGGGTTTCAGCGCTCCGTTCAATCCAACGTTGATGTCGGCATCGGGCAAGTCGTCAAGGTGGACGTTGCTCTAAAAGTCGGAGTCGTGACCCAAACCGTGGAAGTAACCGGTGCCCCTCCGTTGCTTCAGACCGAGACTTCCGCCCTGGGAACAATTGAAACCGAAAAACGCATCGTTGACCTGCCCTTGAACGGCAGAAATTTTTTCAAGCTCGCCTTCCTTGGCCCGGGGGCGAACGAGGGAGCCACGGGAACCAGCGCGGGAGCCGGATCCACGGACAATAACCGGGTGGGAATTGCCTTGTCGGTCAACGGCCTTCGGATATTCGACAATAACTTCCTTCTCGATGGACTGGACAATAACGAATTCGGCAATGGCACCGTGGTGATCCAGCCACCACCCGATTCCATCCAGGAGTTTCGAGTGGAAGAAAACTCGATGAACGCCGAATTCGGCCGCGGCGGCGCCATGGTCAACATCGTACTTCGTTCCGGTACCAACCAGCTGCACGGCTCAGCCTGGGAATTTCTCCGTAATAACAAACTGGACGCGCGTAACTTTTTCGCAACCAGTCAGTTGGGTTTCCAAAGAAACCAGTACGGTGGCCAGTTGGGCGGCCCGATCGTCAAAGACAAGATGTTCATCTTTGGTTCGATCCAGCGGTCCGACATTCGCGAGGAGCAACCCTTCATCAGCACCGTTCCGACCCAGCTGATGCATAGTGGGAATTTCAGCGATTTGGGGAACGTAAACATTCCTAATCCATTTGTTCCCGGCACGTTCCTTGGGAACACTATTCCGCAGGCGGACATCAACAGCGTAGGACAGAATATCGTCAATCTATTTCCCTTTCCGAACATTGCCGGGGCCAGGCTTACCAACAACTTCATTTTCAACGGAAAATACAAGTTCGACGAGACCGCCTTCGAAACCAGATTTGATTACAACATCACGCCCAATGATCGTTTCTTTGCCCACTATGCCATTGCCACCCCCGTCGCAACCAACCCCTCATACTTTCCCAATGTGACTGGAGGATTCGGTTCCGGCACCTCGAGCATTCTGGATGACAGAGTGCAAAGTGTGGCCGGGGACTGGAGTCATATCTTCAATCCCGGCTTGCTCAATGACCTAAGGGCGGGATTCATCCGTTACCGCGACGACACTCTACCCCTCGATTTCGGATCGAATGCCGGGAACAAGGTAGGTATCCCGAACGCCAATCATCCCGAGAGTGCCAACTCTTCCGGCTTAACCAAGATCCAGATTTCGAATTACGCGCCGCTCGGGGATTCGCTGTGGGTGCCAGAAACTATTGTCGAGAACGTGTACCAGCTGGCTGACACCCTGAGCTGGACGCACGGGAAACATTCTCTCAAGTTCGGCGCCGACTTCCGGCGCCAGCAACGGAACTTTTTCCAGCAGACGGCACCCTCGGGCTGGCTTCAATTCAACGGTCAATATACAACTAACTCATTGGCCGACACCCTGCTCGGTATTCCAAGCTTTGCGGAGCAGGATCACCTTTTCGGAATCGTCGACCCCACGCGCTACTGGGACTTGTCAGAGTTCGTGCAAGACGATATCCGCGTAACCCCAAATCTAACCCTGAATGTTGGCTTGAGATATGAGATCAGCTCGCCGGCGGGCGGACCCACCGTTGGCAACTTTGATTTGAAAACCGCGACTGTTAACACCTCATCTCATGGCGGAGTCGGATTCGATAAGACAAATTGGGCGCCGCGCCTGGGCTTCGCCTGGACTGTGCGCCCAAAAACCGTTGTCCGCAGTGGAGGTGGGATCTTTTACGCTCCGGAAGGCAATATTTTCGACGACCTGGGTTTGAATCCGCCCGCCCTGGCGGTTTTCTCCCAGAACTTCAGCAGTACAGCGCCTAAGACAAGCAATCTGGGTTTCCCGGCCACTTTCCTCCCAGTCGATCCCAATAACCCCACCGGGACGGTACGAAGCACCGGTAGTGCTCAAAACTTCAATAACTTCAGCAGCGGGTCGATACGTAGGATTCCCCGGATTTACGAGTGGAATTTGACGGTTGAGCAGCAGTTCGCGCAAAACTGGGCGTTCCGAGTCGGGTACGTTGGCACCCGCAGCTCAAATCTGTTTGATCACGAATCCTCGAACTTCAATCAGCCTCTGCAGCCCCTGGACTCGAATTTTAATGGGACAGGCCCCCCCTCCACCTGCCCCGGTAACTTCGGGCGGCCCTATTACAATATCCGCCCTTGCCTGACCGCCATTCTGCCGCTTGACGTTGCACGGCTGAGCATGACCTACCACGCACTGCAGACATCGGTTGAGCATCGTTTCTCGGGCGGCTTCAATGTCTTGGCCGCTTACACTTTCGCGAAATCACTGGGGACCGCGGACGGAAACGTGAACCAGTGTGGCATTCAAAACGCACACAACATTGCTGCGGAAAGGGGTCCAGTTACCCCAGACTTTCGTCATCGGCTGAGCGTGAGCTACGTGTACGAGTTGCCTTACGGCAAAGGGAAACATTTTGGAAGTGATGCGAGCGGCGTCACGCAGGCCGTTCTCGGAGGTTGGCAGGTGGCTGGAGTAACGACGGCGCGCAGCGGAGAAGCGTTCGATGCTGTGCTCAGCGGCGATGTTACCAATACCGGGGCCTTCCCCGCGCGTCCGGACATCATTCACAACCCTCAAGATTTTTCCTTTAACATCCCTGGGCAGGCGGCGCTTGGATGCAGCAATCCTGGACATCAGACTCGCGATTGCTGGTTCAACCAGGCGGCTTTTGTCGTTCCCGCACTTGCTCCCCGCCAGAGTTCTGCCCACTTATTTGGGGACGCGGGACGCGCCATATTACGCGGTCCCGACGCGGTAAACTTTGATTTTTCATCCTACAAGACGTTCCAGCTAGGCGAGAGAGTTGGACTGGTTTTCAGAGCTGAGTTCTTTAACCTCTTCAACCACCCGAACTTCCAGCTTCCGAACCTGGGATCAGGCGGCGGAAGCGGCGCTGCGGGAATTGTTAATGGTGCCGGAGGTGCGGCTATCACCCAGGTGCTGCCCGAGAGTTGGCGTCAGATTCAGTTCGGTCTCAAGCTTCAGTTTTAGGCTGTCAGATCTAGTCGAGTTGCGGTGGTGGGCTCGTTGATAGCTGGATTGGCGCGCGAGGGAAATTTTCCAAGGAGACGTGGGTGCCCTCTTTGGATAAGAGGGTCATAAGGGATGGCTATTCGCGCAGCTAGCGCGCCGATCAATTGGGGAATCATGGAGCATGTTGAGCTTCCCGTTGATTATCCCTTTGGTCGGGTGCTGGATGAGATCGCGAAGGCAGGATACTCCGGCACCGAGCTGGGCCCTTATGGATTTCTCCCCACCCAGCCGGGCGTGCTTCGCAGTGAACTTGCGAAGCGCTCACTGACACTCTGCTCGGCGTTCATCGACGTAGAGCTCGGCAATCCATCTGCGCACGAAGGGGGGCTAGCCGAAGTCTCCCGCTCCGCAAAGCTGATCAGTGAAGCTGACGCCAAACTTCTGGTTCTTTCCGACAAGATCACGCCCGCGAGGAATGCCACGGCGGGACGACGCGATGATGCCAATCAGATCTCCTGGAGCGAGGCGGAATGGAAGGCTGCAGCGAAAGCGATTCGTGAAATAATCGCACTATGTAAGGCGGTCGGCTTGCGGGTAGCGTTTCACCATCATGCCGGCGGCCACGTGGAAACGCCGGAAGAAGTCAATCGGCTCTTCTCGCTGTTCCCAGCGAATGAGTTGGGTCTGTGCCTTGATACCGGACACTACATCTATGGCGGCGGCGATGCGGTTGCCTTCCTGGAGAAGCAAGTGTCGCGGGTGTGGTGCGTGCACTTAAAGGACGTGTACGACCGCAAGGCAAACGAAGCGCGTCGTGCAAAGATGAACTTCCATGCCGCGGTCCGGCACGGAATCTTCGCGCCGCTCGGCAAGGGAAGCGTTGATTTCCCCCGGGTAATATCACTTTTGCAAAACGGCCACTACGATGGCTGGGTGGTCGTCGAAGCCGACGTGCTGCAGGGCGGAGTTGGGGCCGACGCTCCCCTGGCGAATGCAATCGCTGGAAGAGAATACCTTCGCCGGCTAGGGGTCTGAAGAAAAGAAGACCTGAACGTCAAGTCTTTCCGTGTTCTAACTCCCGCATTAGAATTGCCATGATGAACCGAAGACGGTGGCTCCAGGGTCTGGCCACAGCAGCGGCAGGCTGCCTCCTGCGTCCATTTCCGGCCGACGGCTTTTCGTCCGGCGTCCCGCCAGTCTATTTCCCACACTACGTTGATGTCGCCAAGCAGGCGGGACTTCTGGCCAAGACGGTCCTCATCGGTCACGAGAGTAAAGACTTTCTGCTCTCAACGACGGGCGGCGGAATCGCACTGTTCGATTACGACAATGACGGCTGGCTCGATATTTTCGTGGTCAATGGCTGGGGACTGAAGGAGTTTCCCCAGAATGAGAAGCCCACAAATCACCTGTACCGTAACAACCGCAACGGAACCTTTACCGATGTAACCGAGAAGGCAGGACTCGTGCGGCACGGCTGGGGACAGGGCGTATGCGTCGGCGACTACGACAATGACGGTAACCTGGATCTTTTCGTGACTTACTATGGAAAGAATGTGCTTTATCACAACAATGGCAACGGAACGTTTACCGATGCTACGCACGAATCTGGCCTGCTGCAGCCCGAAGATCACTGGAACACCGGCGCTGCGTTTGTAGACTATAACCGCGACGGTCATCTCGATCTCTTTGTAAGCAATTACGTCGAGTACGAATACGGGCTGAAGTTTTATGAAAGCAACCCGGAGTTGGTGGGCGAGAAGTCTCCCGTGCTCTACGGCGTCGCAGGACTCAAAGGTACTAGAAACTTCCTCTATCGTAACAACGGGGACGGCACTTTTACCGACGTGTCCGATGCGGCCGGGATTAGTAAGGCGGGTCTCACCTATGGGTTCAGCCCCTGCGTGGGGGATTACGATAACGATGGTTGGCCTGATATTTACGTCGCCGACGATTCGACGCCAAGCCTGCTCTTCATGAACAACCGAAACGGGACGTTTCGCGAGAGCGGCATGTTGGCCGGTGTAGCCTTCGACGCCAATGGCCGCACGCAAGGTGGAATGGGTGCTGACTCTGTCGACTATGACGGTGATGGGTTGCTCGACATCGTCAAGACGAATTTTTCCGACGAGATGCCGAGCCTCTATCACAACGAAGGTAAAGGTTTCTTCACCGACGTTACCGTTCCTGCAGGTCTCGGAGGAGAAACAGCCTCAGTGAAGTGGGGCACCGGCTTTATAGACTTCGATGATGACGGCCGGCCTGACATCATGATTGTGAGCGGTTCGATTTATCCGCCGGGAACCGGCGTGCACCACCAACTACCCAAGACTGACAGCAAGATGATTCTTATGCACAATGTCGACGGCAATCGTTTTGAGAATATCTCTGCCCGCGCCGGTCCAGCTTTTGCCGAGTCGCATTGCAGCCGTGGTGTGGCTTTTGGTGACATCTTTAACACGGGTCGTATCGGCCTCGTGGTCAATAATCTGAACGACTATCCTTCCTTGCTTCGCAACCAATCGTCCCCGACGTATTCCTGGTTGCTGGTGAAGTTACTCGGAACCAAAACCAACCGCGCCGCAATCGGAACCCGCGTTGTTGTCGATGCGAACAACCGGCGCCAGGTACAGGAGGTTCGAAGCGGCGGAAGTTTCTGCTCGCAGAACGATCTCCGCTTGCATTTTGGCTTGGGGGCAGCAAGAGATGCCCGCGTACAAATCCGGTGGTTGGGTGGTGCGGAAGAAACACTGGAGCATGTGCCTGCCAACCGGCTGGTCGTGATCCAGGAAGGCAAGGGAATCGTCTCACAGGAAGTGTTTTGAACTTGTTCTACCGTTCGATCGGCCTCCTCCACTCTGGTATTACGCTCGCCCTGATTTTCTCCGCCTACCAAGTTCCGAATGTCGCCTCTGCTCAAGCCGTTGATGCTCGGGCAGCCTACGCACAGGCGGTCGATCTCCTTCGGAACGGTAAGAATGCTGACGCATTGGCGGTGATCAATGCGGCTCTCGATGCGGGGGCTCGTGATCCGTCTCTTTACAATCTCAAAGGTCTCGCCGCCAGCGAACTCGGTCGCAATCAGGAAGCGGAGGAAAGCTTTCGAATCCTGACTCGTCTCGCTCCTAGATCGGCTATGGGATACAACAACCTCGGCGTGCTCTTCTCTAAACTCGGCCGCGACGAAGAAGCTGCCACTGCCTTCCGCGAAGCCCAAGTGCGCGAGCCGGAAAACTTTACCGCCTTGCTCGGATTTGGAACCTCTTTGGTGAAGCTCCACAAGTATGCCGAGGCCGCAACTTATCTCCAAACAGCATGGAACATTCGGACCGGAGATTTTCAGGCGGGATACGAGTGGGCGCTTGCACTGCGGGAAGCAAAACAAGCTGCCGCAGCGAAGAAGGTTCTGAATCAGCTCTCCGCGCCACAGGACTCTGAACTCGCGGTCAAGTACTATTCGCTGGCTGGGGTAGTGGCCGAAGATCTCAATGATGCTCCGGCTGCCTCAGAGTCTTATCGTCGTGCCTTCGCGCTAAATCCCAATTCCTATGAAATCTATTTAGCTCTGGTGCGCACAACTCTCTCTGCTGGAAGTACGCCACCTCAGAGAGCTCTGCCCTCGCCCCCTCAGCATCTCTCCGCGGAACAAAATCTGGCAGTCGGACTTCTATTTGTGTCGCACGGCTTATACGAGGAGGCGATTCCGCGATTCGAGGAGACGGTGCGCCAAGATCCCTCGAGCGAAGCTGCGATTCTTAATCTCGCGCAGGCTTACTCTAACGCCGGGCAGTCTTCGACTGCGATGGATCTAATCCGGCGGACGCTCGAACGACAGCCTTCGGCCGAACTCTACCATGTGCTAGCCGATCTGGATGAAGAATCAGGACAGTACGTGGAGGCCGCTCAGAGCTATCAACACGCGGTGGAACTCGATCCCACCAACGAGCAGTACTACTTCGACCTGGGTATGGAGTATCTCGCGCACTTTACTTTTGGACCAGCGCTCGAGGTCTATCGCGTCGGCACCCAGAAGTTTCCTGATTCCTCCCGGCAGTATTTGGGGC
>JABCYV010000224.1 GCA_013290025.1 Acidobacteriota bacterium | reverse complement strand
GGATCCACTCCCACGGCAGGACGTCGGCAAAGGCGCTCAAAATCACGCCTCCGGCTTCGATCGCCCAAACTTCATTCAGGTGGCTGATCGCCGAGCGGATTTGCAGTTGCATCCCCTCGCCGTAGGGATAAGTCGGATCAACAACATCAGGCCAGTAGAAGCGGCACGGCCAAAAGCGCGGATCCCGGGCAGGCCGGCGGGGAATCGTGTAAGTCTTTGACCCCGGCAAAAGTCCCACGGCGGCTGCGCATGGTGACGGCCCAACTCCGACGCCACCCACGTCTGAAAGACGATTCGCGACTACGTGAGTCCATGCCAGCGTCTCATCTCGCAATTCGGGATTCCGCGAGAGCGCAGCCTCCGCCCATTCCTCGAAGGCGCTGATCTGTTCTGTTTTCTCGGACAGAGCCAAGGCGAGAAAGCGGTGAGTAGGTCCATCGGCGATCGAATCCGACAACTCAAGGTATGCCTGGTAGGTATCGCGCAGCGCCGGCAGCAGGACCTTTCCTACGCTCTGCAGGAATGCCGGAGCCGACGGGGAGTTACTAACCGCGCTGAAGAGTTCGACCAGAGCCCGGTCTGCTCCTTCCTCCTCCAACAAACGGTTCGGGAAACGAAGCTCGAACACGCGCTCGCGCAGGGCGTGGGCGGTTTCAGCGCTTTGCCAGACGAAACGAGCCAGGCCGGTTTTGATTTCGAGAGGCGCAATTGCAGGGATCCATGCGGCTTCACTAACCAGAAGCGAGCGCTCACAAAAGAAAAATCGCTTGAGGAGCTGTGCCGTATCGAGCCGCATCCAGCGTGCCCGAGGCTGCCGACTCAACAGGAGCGAGGAAGGCTCAGGCATGCTTCTCCTTTTTACATCTGGAAGTGAGCCCTTCATTTAGCGCAGGACTGGCATTGCATTCGTGGCGATGCACACCCACTTTCCGCTTTTATAGACCCACGTGTCAACGAAGCACTCCCGCCGCACGTAGGGCTTCCTTGCTTCCACTCCCTTCGGCCGAAATACTCTCGTTCCGAACACATGCACGGTAATGGATTCCGGCGCGACCTGCTGCTGGGATTTGGCTGGCTTTACGCTCGCTAGAAATTCCCTTTGGTTTGTACGGTGCCATCACCCGTTAATTAGCACAATCTGATCGTCTAGAATGCCGTCCAGTGCTCGAGTGTCTCCAAGCTTGCACGCCTGGTTCCAGGCTTTCTCCAAGGCAATGATTTTCGATTGAATAGCGGTACTCGTATTATCTTGCGCGGCGACGAACAGGGCCGCCACGCACACCAAGGTCAGCAAAAACGATCAATCTCATTGCGCACGTCTTCCCCGGCAGTGTAAGGCAAGCATTGGGCGTCTACCTTCTTGAGTTAAGAGTGGCTTTCGCCACGGCCCCTCGTTAGAAATCTAACTGCCGCCCGCCAGATCGGGCGCAAACCAATTCGGAGGCGTCAGACCTTGATGACGATAGAACTGAACGATTTCACGACGGTGTGGTAGCGATGGAATGACACCCTCCGTTGTAACCGCAAGACCGCCGATTACCACGGCAAACTGGACAGCAGCCTCGAGTGTGGCGCCACACGCGAGCGCGGTTGCCAGCCCAGCGTTGAAGGCATCGCCTGCGCCTGTCGTATCGACCGCCGAAACCGATATCGCGGGGACGTGAACGGAAGACACGGAGGTCACGATCAGCGCGCCTTTTTCTCCCAGAGTCATGACAACTTGCTTCACACCGCGTCGAATCAGTTCTTGCGCAACCTGCACGGGTTCGATCACCGCACTCGGACTTCTACCTGCGAGCACCGTGGCCTCAGCTTCGTTGGGGGTAAGCACATCTACCATCCGCAACACTGAAGGGGGCAGAGGTCGCACCGGGGCCGGATTTAGAATCGTTATCGCGCCTTGCGCTCGTCCGCGCACGAGCGCCGCCTCAGCCGCTACGACTGGAATTTCAAGCTGAGTGAGTACCAGGGCCGGCGAAGCGAAAGCGGCTTTGGATTGTGAAATGTCGGCAGCGGTCAACAGCTCATTCGCTCCGGGGTCAATGGTGATGCAGTTATGGCCGCTCGCTGCCTCCACAATAATAAATCCCACTCCAGTGGGAGCGTCGGCAGTTTGTCCTACATGAGCGACGTCAATGCCCTCGTCGCGAAAAAGACCCAGCGCCATTTTGCCGAAGCTGTCTTTTCCAATCTTGGCGACGAAGCTGACTTTTGCTCCCAAGCGGGCGCAGCCCACCGCCTGATTGGAGCCTTTCCCGCCATAGTCCACGCGATAACCCGTTCCTAAGAGCGTCTCACCGGTGCTCGGCAGCCGCTGAACTTTCATGGTCAGGCCAGTCGCGTAACTACCCACGACCGTGATTTGGGGAGCACTCAACAACAAAATCTCCGAAAGATGAGTTTGGACAAATTAAGAAACGCAAGGCTACCACAGGGGCAAGCTCCCCTTGCCATCAACGAGCGAGGGTGCCCCGCCCTTCTCGCGTTCTTTGCGAGAGGGTGGGTGACGGCCGGACTCCCAGGGCTCTCCCAACCTTGACTGTCGCCGAGCCGGCTGTTAGATTGCGGGTTCCATACGTAAATATCCTGGGGTCATCGCTCTGAGTCGGTCGCCGAAGACGCGTCATCCAGTCGATCGTGATCCACTAGATTCAGACCGACGCGACTTCCTGATCCGGTGCTGTCAGGCAACTTCCGCGGCCCTGGTTCCCGCAGGGCTGCGCAGTCTCGGCTTTCCTCCTGCCTTCGCTTTCAGTTTTCAAGCCTCACCCAATCCTGACTTTCAATTGCACCCTCACTATCGTTCCCAGATGCCGCTCGATGCCCTGCTGCTCAAGACACAAGCGGGTCTCGACAATTTTGTCAGTGAAAAATACGCCGACCAGATCGCCGCGATTCTGGCGGAATGGAGTTCGAGCCTGCTGCAATCTCCGCAGGACATGCAGGCAATCGGAAAGGTTCTCACATTCGATTTCTCGGGATCTTCTCTGCGGCCGTCTGAATCGCGGCTGCTGCGTTCCGGACCGGCGCTTGAAGTCCTTCAAAATAAATTCACACGTCAGGCTGCTCTCGGACGGGACGCTTTCCTTCAGGAATTACGATCCGCCATGAGTTCCTTTTCAAAGATCATGACCGCCGAATTCCAGGTACTGACGATCGACGCCACCAATAGTGACGCAATGAATATGGTCGCGAGCTCTACGTCCCCGTCGAAACCCCACGGCCCTGGCCTATTCCGAACAGGCGTGCGCTACGAATTAGTGGGCTCGGGTCAGGTACGCCTCGACGAGGATTTCCACCGCGAGCAGCGCGTCGGCTACTGGGAGCTGGAATGGGAAGCGTCTCCGGCATCATCTTCTTCGCCTTCTTCTACTCCGATTGAGTTTCGCCTGCGGAAGTGGCTGGCCCTGAATGAGACACAGAGCCGTACCGCCGATCCCGCATACATAGACATCGCCGCGCATGCGTTCGGCAGCAATCGGTCCTACTCTTCGCAATTGCTTCGCGGAGCTGATTACTGGCGGACGGTTCTCGACGGCGCGTGCGGCATCGACATCTACGGGCACAACGGCGTCTCAGTGGGCGACATCGATGGCGATGGGTTCGACGATCTTTACGTTTGCCAGCCCGCTGGCCTTCCCAACCGGCTCTATCGAAACCGGGGCGACGGCACGTTCGAGGACATCACGGAAGCATCCGGGCTCGGCATCCTCGAAAATACGGCGTGCGCGCTCTTTGCCGACTTCGATAACGACGGCCGCCAGGATCTGATCGTCGTGCGCACCAGCGGTCCACTGCTATTTCTCAACGAAGGTGGCGGCAAGTTTCGGCAAAAGCGTAGCGCATTTCAATTCGCCACGCCTCCGCAAGGGACGTTTACGGGAGCGGCTGTCGCCGACTATGACCGCGACGGCTGGCTGGATATCTATTTCTGCCTCTATCTCTATTACCAGGGTGCAGAGCAGTACAAGTATCCTTCTCCCTATTACGACGCGGAGAACGGTCCTCCAAACTTCATGATGTGCAACAATCGAGACGGAACCTTCCGCGACGTCACCGCGGAGACCGGCCTCGACAAGAACAACACCCGCTACAGTTTTTGCTGCGGATGGAGCGACTACAACCGTGACGGATGGCCCGACCTTTACGTGGTGAATGACTTCGGTCGGAAGAATCTCTACCGCAACAATGGCGACGGAACCTTTACCGACGTCGCTCCGCAGTCCGGGGTGGAAGACATTGGCGCGGGCATGAGCGTTTGTTGGTTCGACTACGACAATGACGGAGCCGAGGATCTGTACGTCGCCGACATGTGGTCCGCCGCCGGTCTTCGCGTCTCGAGGCAGGAAATTTTCCAGAAGGACGCGCCGGAAGAAGTGCGCCAGCTCTACCGCAAGCATGCCAGGGGCAATTCGTTATTTCGTAACCGCGGATTTCGCAACCATAAAGACAGCGCTTTTCAGGATACAAGCCCCCTTGCCGCAGTTGAAATGGGCCGCTGGTCATGGTCGAGCGATGCCTGGGATTTTGATCACGACGGTTTTCCAGATCTCTACATCGCTAACGGCATGGTCTCTGGCCCTTCGCGCCCGGCCCGAGTAGACGACTTGAACAGCTTCTTTTGGCGGCAGGTGGTTGCCAATTCGCCGCAGGAAGCCAAGCCTTCACAGCGTTACGAACAGGGCTGGAACGCATTGAACGAGCTTCTCCGCGCTGACGGTACCTGGAGCGGCTTCGAGCGTAATGTGTTCTACGCGAATAATCGCGATGGAACGTTTTCCGACGTTTCCGGCGCCGTGGGCCTGGACTTTCTCGAGGATGGCAGAGCGTTTGCTCTCGCCGATTTCGATCATGATGGCCGGCTGGAAGTGTTCCTGAAACATCGCAATGGTCCCCAGTTGCGCCTGCTGAAGAATGTGATGAAGGATCTCCCGCCGTCGATCGCTTTCCGGCTTCGCGGTGCAAAGAGTAATCGCGACGCCATCGGCGCGGCCGTCACGGTGGAAACTGAATCCGGCCGCCAAGTTCGTACGCTTCAAGCCGGATCAGGATTTCTCTCTCAGCACAGCAAAGAAGTTTTCTTCGGCCTGGGCGCAGCCAAAGGCCCGCTGCGGGCCTCGATCCGCTGGCCAAGCGGCCTGGTACAAGAACTGCACGACCTCCCGCCGAACCACAGAATTTGGGTTGAGGAGGGCTCCGAACCATCTCGCATCGAGCCCTTCAAGATACCACCGTCATCGAGCGCTCAGGTCGCTATTCCCAAGTCCCAGGAAAGGGGAATGCTCCCCACCACAATTGAAACCTGGCTGCTGGCGCCCCTGTCCGCGCCGGATTTCTCTCTTCCCGACTTGACCGGACAGACCCGCACACTTTCCGCGCTTCGGGGCCAGGCGGTCCTTCTCAATTTCTGGACCACACGCTCAGCAAGTTGCCAGCAAGATCTGAGAATCTTCAACCAGCTCCACCCGCGTTGGGCATCGAGCGGCCTGCAACTGCTCACCGTGAACCTCGATGGTCTCAGAGAGGAAGATACCGCCGATGCCGAGAGTGTTCGAGCCACGGTGCGCGAGCTCCATCTTTCATTCCCCATCCTTCACGGATCAGATGACGTGGCCGGCATTTACAACATTCTCTATCGTTACCTGTTTGACCGGCACCGCGACCTTAGCCTTCCAACTTCCTTCCTCATTAGCGCCAAGGGAGACATCGTCAAGGTTTATCAGGGACCAACAGATCCGGCGCACGTCGGACGAGACTTCAGGCAAATTCCCCAAACTCCCGCGGAACGTTTGGCCGTGGCGCTCCCCTTTCCCGGCGTGATCGATAGTCTGGAGTTTCGGCGCAACTACCTCTCCTATGGTTCGGTTTACTTTCAGCGGGGCTACTTCGATCAAGCGGAAGCATCTTTCCGGCGCACTCTCGATGACGATCCTTCAAGTGCCGAGGCGCTCTATGGTCTGGGAAGTGTCTATCTGAAGCAAGACAAGACCGCTGAAGCGCGGAAAAGTTTCGAAGGCGCGATCAAACTTCACGGCAACTATCCTGACACCCTACCGAACGCATGGAACAACCTCGGGCTTCTCGCCACGCGCGAAGGGCGCACCGCCGAAGCTATTCCGTATTTTCAAGAGGCTCTCCGGCTGAGTCCCGATCACTTGATCGCCCTCGATAACCTCGGCAACGCTTACCGTCAGCAAAAGCAATGGGACGAAGCCCGCCAAACGTTGGAGCGGGCAGTTAGAGTCAGTCCCGAGGATCCAGAAGCGAACTACAGCTTGGGGATGGTATTTGCGCAACTCGACGACACCAATCGCGCCTACGAGTATTTGCTGAAAGCTCTGAAGTTTCGTCCCGGCTATCCCGAAGCATTGAACAACCTCGGCGTCCTTTATCTGCGTACCCAAAGGCGGGATGAAGCGGTCGCCAGTTTTGAAGAATGCATCCGTGTTGCGCCCGCTTTCGACCAGTCTTATCTAAATCTCGCCCGCGTCTATGCGCTCGAGGGCGCGTCGGACAAAGCTCGGGCGGTTCTTCTTGAGCTTCTCAAACAACATCCCGATCAAACGCAGGGAAAGAAGATGCTGGGCGAACTGGGACGATAGGCCGGTTGGTCCTATCTGTAGAGTCCTCTGCCCGAAGCTCACTTCTCGCTCAGTGTGACAAAAGGCTGACAGTGCCTCGGGATACGTCAGTGACGCCGACGAATCTCACTGCTTTCCCGATAATCGCCCAATCAGCAACTCGAAGAACCTGGCGGAATCCACGTCCACGGCCACGTTGGTGTTGGGCACAAATTTGTCGCGCAAAACCGGAGATGCTCTGGTGCTGCCAAGAGTACGCGCCGACCCGCGAATCGGCATGTTCATGGTCCCCTGCTTTTCCAGGTCAGGACGCCGACGGTCATCGCCGGCAGCGGGGCTGTAACCGACAGTTTCGCCGGCGGTCAGTTCGCCCGCGGTTTCGACGTCAACGTAGTATTCCTTCCATTTCAAAATCGAAGGATCGAGAAATGCGGCCACGGCCAGGGAGTCGTGCATGTTCGGTCCAACCAGAAATCCCTGCGCGCGGGTGTGATCAATGGCGTTGCGGGCGATCTTCGCCGCAGCCTGGCTGACGGGATTGTCGGCAGCCTGGAGCACATGCACATGGTCGTCGGTCGTTATTGGGATACCCGACTGAAACACGATGCGCGCCGCCTCGGGGTCGACATAAATGTTGAATTCCGCGGCGGGCGTGATGTTTCCCCGAATCCATGTAGCCTGCTCTCTTGAAACAGGTCTTAGCTATTGCGCGTGCCGCGCCGGCTGAGTCATCAGCTTAATGTAGAGATCGTACAATTTTTGTGCGTCTACATCGAACTGAACTGTCGCCAGCCTTTCGTAAGAAGGAAGTTCTGTCCCCGGCGCCCAGAAGAGCGTTTGACCGTAACTTGGCCCGTGGTCAATAGCGATATCCACATAGAGTTCCTTCTGACTGATGATGATGGAGGAATCGACGAGGGCGGCAGCCGAAAGTTCATCCCACATAAAACTCTCCACGGAGTATTCGGCGAGGTAACGAGCTACCGGCGTATCCGCTTTTGCAATGGCAGCTTTGATCTCCGGAGTCAGCTTAGTTTTAACCGAGACGTCGATGGGTGTGATGGTGATTTTCTTCCAGGGTGAGCGCATCACGATTTGTACAGCTTCGGGATCGAACCACCAGTTGAATTCGCGGCGCG
>JABCYV010000223.1 GCA_013290025.1 Acidobacteriota bacterium | reverse complement strand
TACCGGATTGCAGGCCGTCCAATCTATTTGCCCCACGTAATCATTGGGATCGGATTGACCGCGCTTCTCACCGTTCTGAATTATCGCGGCGTCCGGCTCAGCGCCACCTTCCAGAATTGGACGGCTTTCGGAACCCTGGCGCTATTCGTTGTGTTTGTCATCTTCGGGGTCAGCAAAGGCTCGCCGCGAAATTTTCCGCCCCTGTTCACTCACAGCGGATTTGTGTCCGTGCTGCTGGTCCTGCAAATCGTGCCCTATTTCATGACCGGCTACGAGTCAGTCGCCAAGGCGGCTGAGGAAGCTAGTCCCGAGTTCCGCAGTGGCGGATTCCTCACGGCAATCTGGATGGCGATCATCGTGGGAATCCTTTTCTACACGATCGTGATCGCCGCAACTAGTTACGCCGCTCCATGGAAAGAACTCACCAACCAGAAATTCATGACCGCGGTCGCATTTGAGCGCGCCGTCGGCTCACGTTGGATTGTGAGCGTGATTCTGGCCGCGGCGCTGCTTTCTCTGTTCAAGGTATTCAATGGAAATCTGCTCGCGGCCAGCCGGCTGCTGTTCGCCATGGGCCGTCGGCGCCTGGTGGACGCCCGCGTGGGTACCGTGCATCCGCGAAATCAGACTCCATCGGTCGCGGTGACTTGCGTCGGACTCGCCACGGCAGCGTGCATGTTTCTGGGCGACGCCATCCTCGTGCCCATTACGGAGGTCGGCTCGGTCGCTTCCGCCGCTGGCTGGCTGGCGGCGTGCGCCGCCTACTACCGGATGGGCCCGGCACCCGGCAGGCGTTTCGTGGCGGCCATCGGAGTCCTGGTTGCTCTGCTGATGATACTAATGAAGGTTTTTCCAGGAATCCCAGGTCACTTCAGCGGGTACGAATGGCTGGCGCTTGCAATTTGGAGTTCACTAGGACTCGGTTTAGGGTGGCGCGAGAGGATGCTTGTCGCCCGCTCTGCCCAGACTAGAATCTGAATCGGCGTGCGAAATGCCTACCCCCTAATTCCTTGGTGTCCGAATGAAGCGAGAGAGAACTTCGATGCCTTCTTCACTAAAAGCGCTGATTTCTGTTTTCTTCGTGCTGTGTGCTTGTACGCTTTGGCCGCAGTCGCCAACACAGCCCTTCGACCTCGTCATCACCAGCGGTCATATCATCGACGGCACCGGGTCGCCCTGGTATTCGGGCGATATCGGCATTCGCAACGGCAAGATCGCCGCCATCGGTAACTTGAGTGAGACTTCGCGTGTGCGCACAGTCGATGCCCACGGCATGGTCGTCGCTCCGGGCTTTATTGACATGCTCGGTCAATCCGAACTTACGATTCTCGTTGATCCCCGTCTCCCCTCGAAAATCTATCAAGGTATCACCACTGAAATCACGGGCGAAGGTGGATCGGTGGCGCCCCTGAATGACGCCATCATCCAGGCCGACAAAACCACCTACGATCACTACCACATTACCCCCGACTGGCGGACTCTGCGGCAGTACTTCACGCGGCTGGAGAAGCAGGACATGGGAATCAACCTCGCCACTTATGTGGGTGCAACCCAAGTTCGCCGCATGGTGTTGGGCGACGACGACAAGCAGCCGACTACTACGCAGCTCGAACAAATGAAAGAACTGGTGCGGCAGGCCATGCGGGATGGCGCGGTCGGAGTTTCGACTTCTCTAGAGTACGCGCCGGCGCCCTACGCGAAAACTGAAGAGTTGATCGCCCTGGCGGGCGAAGCCTCTAAATTCGGGGGAGTTTATGCTACTCACATGCGCAGCGAAAGCGATGCGGTGCTCGACGGGATCGATGAAGCACTGCGCATTGGACGAGAAGGCCACCTTCCCGTCGAAATCTGGCACATCAAAGTTGCTGGCAAGGCAAATTGGGGACGCATGCCGGAAGTCGTGGCCAAAATCAACCTGGCTCGGGCGCAGGGTATGGACGTTTCCGCCAATACTTATGCTTACACCGCATGGTCGAATGGCATGTCAGCGTTTGTTCCGGCCTGGGCGCACGATGGTGGTGATGCCAAGCTGATTGAGCGCCTCAAAGATCCCGCTGCCCGAGCTCGTATCCGCAAAGACTTGATGACTCCCTCAAGAGATTGGGATAACGAATGGCAGGAAATTTCAGGTCCGCAAGATGTCTTGATCTGCGCAGTACAGAATCCCAAACTGTTACCGCTGCAAGGTAAGACGGTCGCTGAAATAGCCAAACTGTGGAACAAAGATCCGACGGACACACTATTCGATCTGCTAATTGAAGACAATGCCTTTACCGAAGTTGCGGTGTTCGGCATGTCGGAACCGGACGTTGTCCTGGCCCTGCAGCAACCCTGGGTCTCGTTGGACAACGATTCGTCCGGCACTTCACCGGACGGAATCCTAGGTCAGGAGCATCCGCATCCACGTGCCTACGGCACGTTTCCACGAATTTTGCGGAAATATGTGCGAGAGGAAAAGAAGGTGACCCTCGAAGACGCGATTCGCAAGTTTTCAGCTCTGCCGGCGCAGCGTATGAGGCTGACCGATCGCGGAGTCCTGAAAACCGGAATGTGGGCGGATGTGGTCATTTTTGATCCCGCAACCGTGCGAGACTTGGCCACCTTCGAGAATCCTAACCAGCTGTCTCAAGGAATGGAGTATGTGCTAGTGAACGGCGTTCTCGTGATCGATCAAGGGAAGATGACAGGAGCGAAGCCGGGGAAGATGCTCCGAGGCGGGGGCTATGTTCCATAGAGTCCTATCAGCCGCAAGGCTATTTTTGCGTGATCGTGAGGGTACGCAGTCCGACGGTTGCCGTGTCGACGCGATCGGGTAACGCAAATCGTGAATCCAAACCGATATTGGGATACCGTGGCTGAAGATATTTTTGAACGAAAATCTGGAGCACGAAAGCGGGGATCTCCACACCATCGAGCGATACCGAGTCGACGTGAACGAAACCATGTCCGCCGATGCCGTGAGCGTGGGCTACCACCACGACATCATGAACTCCGGCAAATACCGACAGTAGCGGATTCGAAGAATTGCGCCCCGTCTTGAGTTGATCGAAGTCAACTCGCGCCGTCGAAGTCACGACTTCTGGCTGAGCCTGAAACGTGGCAGATTGCACCCCGGCTGGTAGCTTGACACTCCCGGACGCAAAGTAGGCATTAATCTCCTGCTCAGAGAACTCCGTCGAAGCGGTATCCGGGTGCGCCAGTGCGCCGTTGCTCTGCACGTGCTCCAATTTGCGTTGCATACCGGCAACAGCTGCAGAGTTCACAGAAGAATGAGTTTGAGCCGATTGAATTTCAGGGAGGGCAGCTAAGAGGATTACGGCAAGAAGAAACGTCAGAAACTTCCTCATGGTTTCAGTGCAGCTTGCGTCTCGGGAGGCAACGCCACGGCCACATGTGGTTCGGCCAGTACACCCGTAATGCTAAAGGCCGGGGCTCCGTCGCGCGCGAGTTTCACATCCAGAATGCGATCCAGAGAAGCGGTGCCGCTAACCTGATAGATGCTGTCCGGAGTTTCGAGTTTGCCTTCCTGGATTTCGAACTTGCCGTCACTGAAAAGCAGGTGTCCCACAAAACGATTCACGCGCAGCGACCCCTTTAGACCCGCCAGCGTGACGTGAGGCAGCGAGCCGTCATGCGCATCTACCCGCAAGCTTGCGTTGGCGGAGGAAAGCAGTTCGGTCGCGCTCAAACCAGAAAGGGTCATGTGGTAGGTGGCGGTTGCGGTGCCGGTGATCCAGCTGTCTCGCATGAATTCGGCTACCTGTCCCAGGGAAACTCGCTCCAGCGTGCCGGTGCCGCGGTATTCTGGCGGCTTGGTGGTGAAATCCGCTTTCCACTCGCCCCAATGTCTGCCGCCCAGAAGCTCTCCGTGCAGATCAGCCAGACGCAAGTTGCCATCCTGCAATTCGACGTTGGCTGAAACTTTAGTGGCAACCAGCTTATGAACCAACACTCGATTTGCAGATAGCTTTCCGACCGCTCGCAGCGAAGCCAGGAAGGACGGCCTGGACTGTGGCGACGAGCTCAAGAAGCGATACCATGGTCCCTTTGTGGGATGTGAACTTAGCAGTTGATTCAGTGCATCGGTCGCGACCGCATCCGCGTGCAGATCGAAGCGAACTGGGCACGTGCCTGGCGGCGCACATTGCCGTGCCAGCAGCACAGAACCGTGCCACGTACTGCCTGCAATGCTGGCCGCGATATTCCGTACATTGATGTCGTCCCGGTTCAGTAGAAGGTTCGCAAAAGCAATTTCCAGCGGCGCGTTCAAACCGCGCACTTCCGCGCGAACCGAGTGCAGTTGAACAGTTCCCATCGCCTTGGGTGCGACGAATCCCGACCACAGGCCGCCGAGCTGCAGATCGAGTTTGGCAACCCCATCGGCGGCAGGTTGAGAGGTGGGAAGTCCCACCGTCCTTGCCGCCTGCAACAGCCGCTGAACTTGCGCGTCTCCCTGGATTGAAAGGTTGTAACCCGAACGCGAGACTTGTCCGCGGAAGTCGGCGGGAGCGGACGCTCCCAGCGGCAAGCTAAAAGGGCCGACGTCCAGGTAGGGGTGTGACTGGGCCTGCTCAACTCCCTGGTTGGCGCGCATCCGACTGACCTGAATCCGTCGATTCTTAGCAATTTGCTTCAGATTTGGTGTCTGCGAAATGACGAATGGAATTCGGTCGAGGACCAGTTCCGTCTTGGTGAGCTTTGATCCCAGGCTGAAGCCGCGGGTCTCGCCCCCGCCCTCCCAGATCGCGCCTTCACCGTCTCTCCGAATGACATTGACATTGGCGTCCAGTTTGCCCGTCGCGGCCAGGTCATCGGGAATGTTTTTCTTGGCGTGACGTGCCAACTCCACCAGGGACTGCATGGGCACATCTCGAGCAACCAGGGCTAGATGATATCTGAGGGTGCCCGATCGGGCCGCGATGTTGCCGCCGAGTAGGATCAGACCTTCTCTCACCGGGGCTTGGCACGCAAGGTTGGAGAGTGCATGGTCAACCGAACTGTAGTGTGCGCTGCACCGGGCCACCAACCTCATGGCACCGTGTTCTGGGATGTCGTAACGTCGAAAGTCCTCGACGGAAGCATCTGTGCCCACCGTCAGGTCCGCAGGGGATCCCAATAGCGTTGCGGACAGCCTGACCGATCCCCGCCAGCCTTTGTCATTGCCGTAAACCAACTTGGTGACCTGGCCCAATTGGGGGCGGTTCCATTGCAGGGCGAACTGCAGCGGTGTTTCACGCAAACTCGCCGCCCTTTGCCAGGATCCGTTGATTTCGAGGCTCCCGGTGTCGGTGAGGTTGAAATCAGTTCGCACCGGCTGTGCCTTTAACCGCATACCCCAGCTGTTTTCCGAATCTTGCCAAAGTGCGAAGTCGGCGTCCGTCAGAGCGTAAGGCTTCTTTTCCGTGCCGAACTTGACGTTGATGCGACCGCGGACGGCTTCAATGTACGGAAATGCGGGGCGGCTTTCGGTTCTTGACTTAGCCGTTGGAGCGACCGGTGTTTGGGCCGCCCGCAACACAAGGTTCTCAAGATTCCAGTGTCCGTCGGGATTGCGCACCAGGTTCAGGCTCGGCTCGGTGAGGCTGAGATGAGCAACTTCCAACCGCCCCCGCAAAAAAGAGCTCAGGCGCAGCGCAGCGGTCACTTCCTGAGAACGAAGCAGGGGCTCAGCGCTGAACCCAGGGTCATCGTGAATCACAAAATTATCCAGCTCGAAACTGGGAGGCAGAACACGCAGTCGTACCGAACCAACATCCACCTCTCGTCCTATTGCCAGGCTGATCGAGCGCACAATTCGGTTTTTTAGCCGTTGCGCCCCGGGACGCACGAGAAAGAGTGCGAGTAAGAGTACAACAACAGCCGTCGCTCTGCCGCGTTTGGATCGGAGAAGTTTCAACGAACCACCCGGAACGTACGCCGCCACCGTGTTTCGTCGAAGAAATGAATCACCACGTGAACCAGAAACTGAAGCCGTTCCCCCACTCCTTTTTGCAGGTACTGATTGGGGGGAGTTTCAAACGACCAATATATGAACATGGGGCGTCCAATTACATTTTCTTGCGGAATAAAACCCCAATAGCGGCTGTCGTAACTTACATCTCGATTGTCGCCCATGGCGAAGTAACTGTCCGGAGGCACAACCACATCGGCACCTTGGATGTGTTGCGGCAAATTCAGTTGCCAGTCGGGTGTGACGTTGTTGTAGTCCGACGGTGGCACCGCAGGGAAGTTGTCCCGATAAGGATTGAACCCCTCTCTAGTGCTGTGGACCACATAAGGCTCATCGAGCTTTTCCCCGTTGCGATAGACAACGCCATCGCGAAGGTGGATGCGGTCTCCGGGAACGCCCATGATGCGCTTCACGATATAGAGGCCAGGCTCGGATACAGAGAAGAAAACCACGATGTCGCCTCGGCGAATCTGCCGATAGGGAAGAAGCGGTCCTACCCAACGCGTCCTGGGCGCGAACTGAATGCGATTCACAAACACGTGGTCGCCGATCAGCAGAGTATTTTCCATGGAACTCGAAGGGATCTCAAAAGCTTGCAGGATGAAGGTAATAATGAACAGGCCGGTCACCAGCACGGCGGCCAGCGACGACAGAAACTCTACTGTGGTTTCGCGTGGTTTCTCTTCCTGCTCAGTTTCTTTCTCTTTTTTGGCCACTAGAGTCTGTCCCATGGTCGGGCGATACTCCTCCTCATCAGTTGATTAATCGAAAGGTGCGATCCCAGCGTGTAATCTGAAGCAAATGAGTTGCCGCATAGGCGAAGTGAACGAGTTTATCACCCGCGTTAGCTGAAGCCGGAACCTCCTGATCAAAGTTTCGCATCGACCAGTAGATGAGCAACGGCCGTCCCACGACATTTTCCCGTGGAACAAAGCCCCAATAACGGCTGTCCTGGCTGTCGTCGCGGTTGTCGCCTAGAACAAAGTAGTGTCCTTCAGGGACGATCAACTGGCCGTCCTCGACCAGTTTCTTCATCTGCTGCCACCAATCCGCTTCCATTCCCGGAGCCGCTATGTTTAGCCTGGGAAATTCGTCGCGGAACACATCGTGCTCTAGCCGCGTATGCTGGACGTACGCTTCCCGGAGCGGAATGCCGTTCACGTAAACTTGCCGGTTGATCAGGCGTACCCGGTCGCCAGGCAAGCCGATTACACGCTTCACGAAATGCTTGGCAGGATTGACCGGATAACGAAAAACAATGATGTCGCCGCGTCGCAAAATTTGGTACGGCATGAAGTGGTCCCCGGTGCCCCCTCCTCCGTAACGCAGCTTGTCCACCAGCAGGTAGTCACCGATCAAGAGCGTGTTCTCCATGGATTCGGAAGGGATCTGGAAGGCCTGGACCACAAATGTTATGACGAAGACCGCAATCACTACCGTCCCCAACAACGCCTGCAGTGAGCTCAGGCCATCGGACCGCCGATGCTTTGCTATTGCTTCCATTGGATCGAACTATCCGCGCCCCTTGCGTTGTGGACGGCTATTTACTTCGTCCGGTCGCGATGCCAAATACTCGAGCAACTGTCGCGCCGCGTCCTGTTCAGCATTCTTCTTCGTTGATCCCTCAGCTCGGCCTACGAACTCCGGCTTGGCATGATTTTCCGCAGCGGGCAGACGGGCCTCTACAGTAAAGATCTTGTTGTGTTCCGGGCCCCGTTCCTTTACCAGCATATATGCCGGCTGGGGAAGTCCCATAGCCTGCAGTTTCTCCTGCAGCGCTGACTTGTAGTCGGTTAACGCGAGACTGCTGCCAGTTACGGCGATGCGTTCCAGTTCCGGGGCAACCACGTATTGCAGCACGAGCTTTCGAACCGTACTTAGCCCGCCGTCCAGATACATCGCCGCTAGGACCGCTTCCAGGGCGTCCACCAGTAGTGCAGTTTTGTTCCGGCCTCCACTTTTCTCCTCGCCCCGACCCAAGTGCAGATAGTGGCCCAGTTGCAATTCCTGGGCTACCCGGATTAGAT
>JABCYV010000222.1 GCA_013290025.1 Acidobacteriota bacterium | reverse complement strand
AAAGACTTGGCAAAGCATGCTCAGTCAGGAGGCCAGTTCTTCGGTGTTCATGCGTCAAACGATGGGAAGATCATGATCTTCGCCGGTGGCATCCCGCTGAAACGCGATGGCAAGGTAGTAGGGGCGATTGGCGTCAGCGGTGGTTCCGGCGATCAAGATCATGCCGTCGCCGGCGGCCGGTGCCGCAGCGTTCTAACGCCGCCGGGCAGGGCAGACCTACAAAAGGAGAACTCATCTATGTCGCATCATTATTCTGGTCCAGACTTCAGCTTTCCCCATGGGGATGCCCGACTGGACTTCACTGATCTGTATGCCTTTCCTAAACCGGAGGACCCTGAAAAGTCCATCCTTATTATGAACGTGCATCCGTCTGCCGGCGAAAACCCTTCCGGCCCTACTACGACCGAGCCTTTCGCACCCGAAGCACTGTACGAGCTCAAGATTGACACGGATGGTGATGCGATCGCCGATATCGCCTATCGGGTGCGCTTTTCAGCTTTCGAGGGCGGCGCACAGACCGCCACTGTCCGCCGCATCGACGGCCCACAAGCCGCCGCTACCGGTGATGGCGGGCGGGTGATCGTTGATGGGGCGCCGGTTTCAACAGGGCTGGAGGCGAGAATTACAGAGGCAGGCGATATCCGCTTGTTTGCCGGCTGGCGTAGCGATCCGTTCTTCTGTGACGTGGAAGGCGCGAAGAACAACCTGCAGTTCACGGGTGACGATTTCTTCGGCGACAAAGATATATGCAGCATCGTTCTTGAAGTGCCCACCTCTGCCCTAGGGAGAAAAGAGGTTCGCCTGTGGGCGCGCACGCTTACGCAAGGTGATGTCGGCTGGATCCAAGTGGAGCGTGGAGCCCGGCCTGCACAAGCGGTCATACTGGTCGAAGAGAGAGATGCCTACCTCGCGGGTGAACCCGCGAAGGATGGACGCTTCATTGCCGGTTTCGCCCACGCTCTAGAGCACACCGGTGGATATTCGCCGGCTGAGGCGAAGCGTGTGGCAGGGACATTGCTCCCAGATGTTCTGCCTTACGACCCTACGCGCCCGGCGTCTTTTCCCGATAACGGCCGGACACTCACAGACGATGCATTCGATTTTTTTATTCGCATCCTCACGAATGGAAAGGTGACCGAAGACAAAGTAGGCCCTCACGGCGATCTGTTGCGCGAATTTCCCTATGTTGGACCACCTCACCAAAGTCGCCTGATGCAAGCGCCCCATGCTATGACTGCATTGCGAAATCGAACATAGAGCCGAATGACAGGAGAGAACAAACATGAAAGATCAGAATTACGCAACAACAAAGACTACTGAGATACGTCTGGCCCGGCGCTCGCCCGAGTATTGGCGAGTCACGTTTGACCATCCTCCGCTCAATATCTTCGGCCCGGAAATGCTTCCGCAAGTAAACGAAATCATCACGGCAATCGAAACCGACGAGCAGGTTAAGGTGGTGGTTTTTGACAGTGCTGTTGAAGGTTTCTTTCTGATTCATTTGGATTTTCTCGCAAACCTTGACGAGTTGGCGCATCTCCCTCCTGGCCCCACAGGCTTGCATCCATGGCCCGAGATGCTGGTGCGTCTGAGTCGTGCACCTGTCGTGTCGATAGCATTGCTTCGCGGGCGGACGACTGGTATGGGAAGTGAGCTTGCCCTTGCCTGCGACATGCGTTTCGCCAGTCGCGAAAGAGCCATCTTGTCGCAGTTTGAAGTTGGCGCTGGCCTGGTGCCTGGGGGCGGCCCTATGGCGCGATTATCGCGCCTCATGGGAAGAGGACGCGCCCTGGAAGTAATTCTAAGCGCGGACGATGTCCCGGCCGACCTGGCTGAGCTGTACGGCTATGTGAATCGGTCGTTGCCGGATGCTGACCTTGACGGATTTGTCGATGCGCTTGCCACCCGGATCGCCTCCTTCGACAAACAGACAATCGCGAATACCAAGCGCCTGGTCAACGTTGCCAGTTTGCCGCCTGATATCGAAATCGAATCAGGGTGGGATGCTTGCGTTGCTTCGATGGCACGACCGGCCACGCAGCAAAGAATCAAAACGCTGATAGAGCGAGGCTTTTGCAAACCCGGGGATGCAGAAAATCGATTGGGAGATTTTGTGGGCAAGCGCTGAGCATCTACAACGGTGCAGCCTCAGATGAGGACACTGTGAAAAATCAGATTGTGGGCGATCAAACCGAAAGCCTCTGGAGCGAGATCAATGAATACAAAGTCGAAAGACAAACTCTTAAACGAAGTTGACTCTCGTCTGACCACTGCCGAGCAGCGGTTAAGACAACTTGGCATCAAGCTCCCGACTCCGCCAGAGCCGTTCGGCGTCTACGCGGAAGCTGTGCAGACGGGCAACCTGCTCTTTCTCACCGGAATGCTTCCCACGGAAGGCCGCGAGGCGAAATTCATTGGGCGCGTCGGCGCGGAACTCGACGTGGAAGCAGGGCACGCGGCGGCTCGCCTGGCGGCGCTGAATGGCCTAGCCGTTGCGAAGCAGCATTTGGGATCGCTCGACAAAGTGAAGCGGATCGTCCGGCTCGGAGTGGTAATGGCCACTTCGGGCGATGTCCGCGATCAGCCGAAAGTTGCTGATGGCGCTTCAGAGGTGCTGCAGGACGTTTTCGGAAAAAACAAAAACCCTAGCCGACTGGTGTACGGCGTAGCCAGCCTTCCGCTTCGCGTGCCGGTCGAGCTGGAGTTGATATTTGAGGTATCCGCATAATGTCGCCCCGCTGGAATGAGAACCGGCTCACGGCGAAACTCGGGATCGACTATCCCGTCATTCAAGGTCCGCTCGGCGGATTGTCATCGCAAAGATTGACGGCAGCGGTCTCCAACTTTGGCGGACTCGGATCGTTTGGTGCGCACGGCTTGGCTCCGGAGGTGATCAAGGACGTCATCGGAGAGATTCGCTCCCTTACATCGAAACCGTTTGCAATGAACTTGTGGGTATCAATGGAAGACGAAGGTGCTCGAACATCTGATGAAAACGCGTTCAACAGAAGCCTTGCGCCACTTGCTGTCCATATCGATGCCTTGGGGGCGCCCCGTCCGACCTACAAGCCATATTCGCCGAAGCGGTTTGAAGATCAGGCCTGCGTGTTACTGGACGCGAACGTACCGGCATTCAGCTTCATCTTCGGAATTCCGGCAAGAGAAATCTTGGAGGAATGCCGGGCGAAAGGCATCGTCACCATTGGCACGGCGACAACGTCCGACGAGGCTGCGGCACTTCAGCAAGCCGGCGTGAATGCAATTGTCGCTTCTGGCTTCGAAGCAGGGGGGCATCGCGGATCATTTCTCCGGCCGGCGGAAGATTCCCTCACCGGCACGCTGTCGCTAGTCCCACAGGTCGTCGACATCGTCGATGTGCCAGTGATTGCCGCAGGGGGAATAGGAGATGCGCGAGGTGTAATCGCCGCACTGGCTCTCGGCGCGGAAGCCGCCCAATTGGGAACAGTATTCCTGGCGTGCGAGGAATCCGGCGCCAGCCGCCTGCATCGCGAAACTCTGCAACGCCGCAATGCTGGACATACTGGCTTAACAAAAGGGTTCACGGGAAGACTCGCACGGGCAGTCCACAACCGTGTGATGGAGGACTTGAACCGAAACGGAACCGAGATCTTGCCATATCCACCGCAACGAGAACTCGTTAGAAATCTCGCTATCGCGGCAGAGGCTGCTGGCCGGGCAGATCTTTTGCCGATGTGGGCTGGGCAAAGTGCCAGTCTTTCCCCTTGCACCGACGTATTGCCTTTCTTGACCTCGTTGGTCGAGGAGATTTCTGAAATTGCGGGCCCTATCACTCGGTGGAGCGCAGCCCGCCGTAAAAAGCAAATTGTTAAATAAGGAGAAAAGGAGAATGGAAATGTCAAATATCAAAAACAAAGTTGTACTAATCACCGGTGCCAGCAGCGGCATTGGGGAAAGCACCGCGAAGCTTCTCGCAGCACAAGGAGCAAAAGTTGTGCTAGGAGCGCGGCGTTCGAAGCGGATCGACGCGGTGGTTCAAGAGATCTCGGCCAGCGGCGGCAAGGCCATCGGATTTGCCACCGATGTGACGAAGCGCGCCGAGGTGGAAGCGCTCATCCAAAGGGCCGTCGACGGTTTCGGCCGCGTCGATGTCCTCCTCAATAACGCCGGTATTATGCCCATCGCACCGCTCGAGGCCCTAAAGGTCGATGAATGGGACCGGCAGATTGACGTCAATATCAAGGGACTTCTATATGGGGTTGCCGCTGCCCTGCCTCATATGCAGAAGCAGAAGAGCGGTCACATCATTAACATCGCATCTGTTTTCGGGATCAAAATGTTCGCCCCCGGCGGGGTGGTCTACTGCGCCACCAAGGCGGCTGTGCGCGCGTTGACTGAAGGGCTGCGGATGGAACTGCACTCCCAAAATATCCGCTGCACGATGATCTCACCGGGCGCGATTGCCACAGAGCTGTCGGAGAGCAGTTCGGAGGAAGCGACCAGAAAGAATTTGCGCGAGTTCATGAAAATGGCCATCCCGGCCGACGCGATCGCGAGAGCGATCGCTTACGCAATCGAGCAACCGGTCGAAGTGGAAGTCGATGAGATGGTCATCCGCCCAACGGTACAGGATTTCTAAAGCGGAGGTAAACTATGCACCCTTTCTACTCGCCTCCTGGGCCGCGATTCTCGCAGGTTTCTCGTATGGTGCTGGTACTTTCTATGCTGCTCGCAATATTTCAACTGCCGGCTTACGCCCAGGGAAAGGAACGTCCAGTGAAATACCCGACTTGTTATCGCACGATACGGGTAGATGGACTCTCCATCTTTTACAGAGAGACTGGGCCAAAAGACGCGCCGACGATTCTCCTGTTGCACGGACTCCCTTCTTCCTCGCGGATGTTCGAGCCGCTCTTCAACCGGCTTTCCGATCACTATCACCTTGTCGCGCCTGATTACCCCGGCTTCGGACACAGTGACTGGCCGGACCCAAAACAATTCGCGTACACGTTCGATCACATCGCCGAAACCATGAGGCACTTCACCGAAGCTCTTGAGCTCTCGCGCTACACGCTTTACATGCAGGATTACGGCGGCCCCGTGGGTTTTCGCATGGCCTTGGCCCATCCGGACCGAATCGAGGCTCTCATCGTCCAGGATGCTGTGGCACACAACGAGGGCCTGGGCGCGATCTGGAAGACGCGTCGGGCTTTTTGGGCCGATCGCGCGGCCAATGAAAGTGCGCTTCGTACCAACCTGCTATCGCTGCAGACGACGCGGACGCGGCATGTCGGAAGCGATCCCAACGTGGAACGCTATGACCCCGATCTGTGGACGGATGAATTTGCTTTTCTCAATCAGCCCGGCCAGGTCGAGATTCAGAGCGACCTCTTCTACGACTACCGCACCAACGTCGAAAACTATCCCAGGTGGCAAGCTTGGATGCGTGAGAAGCAGCCGCGCCTCCTGGTGATTTGGGGCAAGTATGAGTCTTCGTTTGACTCCTCGGAGCCGGAATCCTACCGGCGAGATGTGCCCAATGCTGAAGTCCACGTTGTCGATGGTGGTCATTTCGCGCTGGATACGGCAGCAGATGAAATTGTGGCGCTTATTAGTCAGTTCATGAAGACGCAAAGATGAGCACTACGATTCGCAAAGCATTGGCCGGTTCTAGCTGGTTAAGGGGGCAAGATTTCATGGGTAAAAGACTCGCACTACTCGCAATTCGCCTTTTGGTGTCGGTGAACCTTCTGTATGCCGCCATTTTTCTCAAGTTCGCAGGGGTGCCAGGTTCGGTGGCCCTATTCACGCAGATGTCGCAAGCGGTCCACGGGTTGGTATCTCAGTCGGTATTCCGGCTAGGGTCAGGAGCCTTCGAGACAGCGGTGGCGACTCTGCTCCTGATTCCGAAGACAGCCAGATTGGCAGGGGGGTTGATTGTTGTCTGGATGACTGCCGTAATTCTCAGTCACATTTTCGTGTTGGGATATGGCTGGTTCTTTGTCGACGCTCTCATGGTGATGGTGCTGGCTGTCATTTATCTCTTGCTGACTCGCAGGCAATCCCATTGGGGCGAACCCGCAAGCGTGGGGACGATGGCCGCCTTAAAGACGCACCCAAAATAGTCAGGCGAACAGTTGAAAGCGGAGGCACAAGATCCTGATAACAGCGCTCTCAGCATAGGTTCACATTGTCGATGGTGGCCATGTCTCCTTCGACACGCCACGAGATAGCCGCACGAGTAGGTGAGTTGATATGTCGCAGGAATCACTCTCAGCAGGAGAAATCATGGGAACAACAACGACACCCGCCCGTCCCCCTTTGCCTCCGTTCACGCGCGAGGGCGCGATTAAGAAGGTGCGCCTCGCCGAAGATGGCTGGAACAGTCGTGATCCGGCAAAAGTAGCTCTTGCCTACGCGATCGATTCACGATGGAGGAACCGCTCGGAGTTCATAAACGGGCGAAGCGAAATTATCGCTTTCCTTTCTCGCAAGTGGGCCAAAGAACTTGACTACAGGCTCATCAAAGAAATGTGGGCATTCACGGGGAACCGCATTGCCGTGCGCTTCGCTTACGAGTGGCACGATGACTCGGGTCACTGGCATCGCTCCTATGGCAATGAGAACTGGGAATTCCATGACGATGGGCTCATGGCGTCAAGGCACGCATCAATCAACGACCTCCCCATTATGGAGGCCGATCGCAAATTCCACTGGGCACTGGGGCGACGTCCCGATAACCACCCAGGGTTAAGCGACCTCGGCCTCTAGTCTAAAGACAATGTTCCTATGGAGTATTCGCATGCGTCGGTTTGAAAGCCGGGCGCCAATGCGCCGGCGGCAAATTCCTTTGTCCAGACTCGGTGAGCCGGACCTTATGCTGGCGCTAGGAAAAATCTGGGTCCGATTTGGGTCTGGTAAGCCGGGTCAAAGAACTCCTTAGAGGATCAAGAACGGGCTCTCAGTACCGTTGAAATCCAATAAGTTACACGTCGTTGTTGCCCTGTCACGGCAGAGGCCGCTGGTTCGGCGTCGGCGCTTCAACTTGCTGGCGCCAGATTGTTTGCTCTCGCCCGTCGACCATCGTTGACCAGACACGATTCGCGTCCGAAACAGAAAAAAATGCGCGGGTCAAATTAGGGTCACGATACTCCTAACGTCCAGTGTTCATGCGTTCTCGTGGGTTGTCATCTGCGTCGCAAAGTAGTTGAATTTGCAGTTTCCCACGAAACTCATAAACCCAAGGTCGAAATTTACATTCGATAGCACCGTGTGCGAACTCCGCAATTCTAGAATCAAGAGTGCAATGTGCAAGACCGATACGGTGCAATCGAAACTTCAAGCGGCTCGCCTACCTGGCTGAGACTCGTCTGGCGGAACGGCACGCGCGAAACGGTAGATCTCTGCCCAAACTCTGCCAACCTGCAGACCCGATAGCGCCTAGCTATCAAAACGGGCCGCAAAAATATTGGACACAGTGCTCGCCCGAGCCTAGCTTAAAACACGAACGCGAGCCTAATCTTTAACGCGGTGAGAGCCAGGACATGACCAGATTCCGTTCCCCACCGGCTGACTCGGGGAGCCAGTTGAGCCAATCCCAGCGTGACTGGGCTTATGTCGTGCTCTCGCACGCGGCCTCCGCGAGGAGGAGGTCCTGCGAAGCATTGCCGAGTTCCGAGCACAAGACAAGTACGACCCGCAGGACTACGCTCGCCGGACAGAATAAAGGCGCAAATCGACTTGCAGCGAGAATCGAGAATCCCCACCGAAGTCGATTCACCGTGACTGGAAGGAGATCAAGCCATCGAAGAACCAAAGGAATGCTCCATGAAGCGCGGCCTTTCCGTTGACCTTCCGCAGGAGAATTCGCCTCTTCCCGAGCACTCTCCGTTGACCGTACGGGAAGCGGCAAAATATCTTGGTGTCAGCCCGCAAACTGTGTATCTTTGGGTTGAGCGAAAGCAGATCCCCCATCTCCGCGTAATGGGTCGCAACATCCGATTCTTGAAATCGGATCTCGAAACGTTTC